>CAUWIY010000031.1:0-2574 GCA_963559065.1 uncultured Clostridia bacterium | reverse complement strand
TGCTCCTTTCTGTAATAGATGTTTAGTTACATCTAGTTTGTAGAGTATGATTATATCAGTATGCTATAATCATAAAATGTAAAATTGACAGTATAATTATATCATAAGAAGTATATTATGTGAATAACAAAAACAAATAAATTACAATTTTTAAATTACTTTATACAAAAGTATAGAGTAATTTTTCATTTTGTGATATTATAACAATAAAGTAATTATAAAGGAGATAAAAATGATTGATATTAAATTTATAAAAAAAGAAAACAGAGCAGTTGCATATGATGATGAAATAGAAATTGGAGAATGCAAATTTAAAGAAATAGAAGACACATGGAACATAGTTCATACTGTAGTAGATAGCCAATATCAAGGACAAGGAATTGCAAAAAAATTAGTAAAATGTGTTATTCAAAATTCAAAAGAATTCAGAAAAAATATTATAGCAGAATGTTCTTATGCAGAAAAAATATTAAAAAACAATAATGATTAAACCAATTAATTTGTAGATGATAGATAATGTGGAACATTTTATTAAAGGATTTAAATACAAAAGCTATAGAGTGAAAAAATAAGAAAGGAAAAGACACATGGATTTAATAGATTTAAAAGAAGGTCAATACATATTAATTAATAAAATTAAATACAAGATATTAAACGGTATAAAATACAAAGAAAAATCTTCATATTGGATGGAATACAAACTTCAAAACATAGAAACAGGTAAAATTTATTATTTAAATGTAGAATTATCAAATAAAGTCATATTATATGAAATTCTAAAAGATACAAAAGTTCAAATAAAAATGAATATTACATATAATGATAACGAATATGAACTTTATGAAAAAGGGGACGCAAAAGTAGAAACATATTTTGGGATGACTGATGTTGGACTAAATGAAGAAGTTAGTTATTATGAATATAAAAACAAAGAAGATAAAACAAAAATACTTTCAATAGAAAAATGGAAAGATGAAGTAGAAATAAGTATTGGAGAAATAATAAGTTTATCTAGTATAAAAATATTAGAATAATCTGAATATTAGAGGGGATTAAAGTGAATTTAAAAAAGGGGCAAGTTTTATATATTAAAGCCGAAAAATATACGGTTATTAATATGATTGAATATACTGAAGATACATGGGTTTGGCAAGAATATGAAATAAAAGAAATGAATTCATATAAGCACAAATGGTTATCAGTAGAAAAAGATGAAAATAATAAAAATCAATATTATTTATATGATAGATATGTAGGATATGTCAACATAAATGAGATAGAGTTTCAAAATGAAAACAAAACATATGAACTATATGAAAAAGGAATACAAACTGTTAATAATTTCTTTGGAAATGCAGATGTTGACAAATATGAAAAATGTGAATATTTTGACTATAAAGCAAAAGATGGGAACAGCATAATTGCAATAGAAAAATGGGAAGATGAAATAGAGAAAAGTATTGGTACAAAAATAGATGAAACCGATATACAAATTACAAATGAAATAGAACAGACTCAAAGTAGCAATGTAAAAAATGATATAAAGAAAACGAGAAGTTCTTCAATAATGATATTTGGATTAATATTTGCATTAATATTTTTTCCAACAATAGTTTCTATGATTTCAGGTTTATTTGTTAACAAATCAATGCAAAAATATTTAAAGAAAGAAACTACAAAATATAAATATGAAACATCTGTAACAAATAATACAAATAAAGAGAAAGCTAAAGTTTATAGGTCAATGTTAGGAAGTGTAGATGCAACTGTAAAAGATATTATAAATGGAGTTCCAGAAGGGATAACTAAAGCAAATGGTGATGAAAATAAACCAGACGAAGGAATAGGCTTACAAACTAAGGATGAATACGCATTTATATATAAAGAAGAACAAAAAATTTATATACAAGTATCAAATAAAAAGTATTTGAATAATTCAGGAACTATGTATCATTCAAGTCATTATAGACATTATCATATGTATTATTCAGGGGTTCGCGCAAGTAGTAAATACAATAATTACGCATATTCAGCAAGACAGAAAAGTGTAAACAGTAGGACAACCTCAGGAGGAGGAACAAGTTCAGGAAAATAATGTGAAACAATTTGTGAAAAATTGGATTGTAAAAAGAGTATTTTAAATTAAAAAATAAAAAATAGGAGGAAAATTATGGGTATCAATTGGATGGAAATTTTAAATACAATAATTTATGGTGGATTAGGAATTATATTAATGCTAGCTAGTGTATGTATTTTTGATTTAACAGTACCATATGATTTTAACAAAGAATTAAAAGAGAAAAATGTAGCTGCAGGATTTATAATGGCAGGAATTTTTATCGCAATAGCAATAATTGTAAGAACTGTAATAAAATAAGAAATAATAAAATGAAAGGAATATTAATAAAATGGAAATTTTAATGAAATTATTAGAAATCATCATCTATGTAGTAATTGGATTAGGATTTTGTTTAATTGGATACAAAATAACAGAATTTATGTTTAAAAAGCATTTTTCACTTACAGAAGAAATTGACAATCATAATAAAGCAATAGGAATTATGATTTGTGGAA
>CAUWIY010000030.1:0-2700 GCA_963559065.1 uncultured Clostridia bacterium | reverse complement strand
CTTACAGAAGAAATTGACAATCATAATAAAGCAATAGGAATTATGATTTGTGGAATGTTCATTGCAATAGGAATAATAATGAGTGGAGTTCTATAATGGAAGAAGAAAACGAAAAAACAATAAAAAAATTTGATGGAAGATTACTTTTAATAACAACATTATTAATATCAATATGTTCTATAATATATGAGCTTATAATTAGTAGTATAAGCTCATATTTACAAGGAGATAGTATAACACAATTTTCAATAACAATAGGGTTATATATGAGTGCTATGGGAATAGGCTCATATTTATCTAAATACATAAAAGAAGATTTATTCAATAAATTCATATTTATAGAAATGAGTGTTGGAATATTAGGAGGCTTTTCAAGCTTAATATTATTTTTATCAAATATATATACAAATATATATGATTTAATAATGTATTTGTTAATTATATTAATAGGAATTTTTGTAGGGCTAGAAATTCCTATATTAACAAGAATAATAGAAGACAATGAAAGCAATGTTAGAAAAAATTTAGCTAATATATTTACATTTGATTATATTGGAGGATTAATAGGCTCAATTGTATTTCCGTTAATATTGTTTCCAAAGCTAGGGTTTATTACTACAACATTTTTAGTAGGAAGTATCAACATTGCAGTAGCTTTATTAATAATATTAAAATACAAGCAATATATAAAAAAATACAAAACTGTAAAAATATTATCAATAATATGCTTATTAATAATTATATGCTTTTTATTTACAGGAGCAAATATAACAAATAGTATTGAAAGTGGACTTTATAGAGATGATGTAATATTATCAGAACAAACACAATATCAAAAAATAGTAATGACAAAGCATAAAGATGACATTAGATTATTTTTAGATGGAAATTTACAGTTTAGTACAAGTGATGAATATAGGTATCATGAAGCTTTAGTACATATTCCAATGTTATATGCAAATTCTCACCAAAATGTTTTAATATTAGGTGGAGGAGACGGCTTAGCAGCAAGAGAAGTTTTAAAGTATGATGATGTAGAAAAAATTGTTTTAGTTGATATAGATAGTGAAATGACAAAATTATGTAGTACAAATGAACAAATTAAGAAATTAAATGAAGACTCGTTAATTAATGAAAAAGTAAAAGTAATAAATGAAGATGCCTATCTATTTGTTCAAGAAAATCAAGAAAAATTTGATGTAATAATTATAGATTTTCCAGACCCAAATAATGAAGCATTAAATAAATTATATACTAATGTATTTTATAACTACATAAGAGCAAATTTGACATCAGATGGAGTTATGGTTTGCCAATCAACAAGTCCATATTATGCCAAAAATTCTTTTTGGTGCATAAATAAGACAATAAAGACTCAATTTGAAAATGTATTACCATATCATTTGCAAGTACCATCATTTGGAGAATGGGGCTTCAATTTAGCATTTAATGGTAATAATGTTAGAAAAAATTTAGCTGTAGATACAAAATATTTAACAGAAGAAAATGTTAAAACAATGTTTAATTTTGGAAAAGATGAAATGATAGATTTAGATGAAATAGAAGAAAATAATATGTTTAAACCAACATTAATTAAATATTATAATGAAGAGGTTCAAAACTGGTAAATGAAGTAAATTATTAATCCTTATTGAGATTGTAAATTTGATTGAAGAAAGGGCAGTAGAAATGAAAGCAGTGATGTATAATTATAATACATGGCTAAAATATAAAGAAGAAAAAATAGTAATAGAAGAATTTGAAAAAATGTTGTTAAATAGTGGATTTACAATAATAGAAAAAGTTGAGCATTTTTTTGATGTTCAAGGATATACTCGGATTGTGGTTATTGGCAGAAAGCCACTTTGCAATACATACATTTCCAGAAGAAAATAAAATGTACATAGAAATATCAAGTTGTGTAAAAAAGTATTTTGATAATTTTTTAAAGCACTTAGAAATTTATATAATAGATAATGAAATAGTTAGTTAATATCATTTGATAAAATAATAAAAATTGAAAGAAAGGGATTAATCTTTTAAATAGATAATATTTCTATATAATTGATTACATGAAAAGTAATGAAAGTGATTTTTTTAGATGTTGATGGAGTATTAAATTCAGATGAACATTTTAATAGAGTTAGAAATTTAAATATAAAAGGAATAGAAAGAGATATAGATGTACAAAAAATACAATTATTAAAAAAAGCAATAGATGAGACTGGTGCAAAAGTCGTTTTAAGTTCATCGTGGAGACATTCAATAATGGGAGAATATTTGAAAGAATTATTAGCAAGCTATAATATTTATACAGATTCAACTCCTTTTATTAAAAATGAAAGAGGTTTAGAAATAAAACAATGGTTAACAGAACACTTAAATGTAGAAAACTTTGTAATATTAGATGATGAAATTTTTGATTCTTATGATGAAGAATTAATGAAAAGATTAATAAAAATATCAGATGCTAATGGTCGTGGATTTGGAGAGGGATTATTACCAAAAGATGTTGATGAAATTATTAAAAGACTAGGTAGAAAAAGAGAAAAGGATGAAATAAACGATGGATTTGAAAGATAAAGATAGTAAGTTGTCGCTGAGATTAAATTTCTAAATTGTAAATAGAAATTGATAAATATTAAAACAGATGGAGGCATTGAAGTGAAAGTAATTACACTATGTGGAAGCTTAAAATTC
>CAUWIY010000029.1:0-3384 GCA_963559065.1 uncultured Clostridia bacterium | reverse complement strand
GATTTTTGTCTCCGACCCCAAAGTCATCTCTTGTCTCCGACCCCAAAATCCTCAAAATCAGCTTCGAATCAAAATCATTGTTATATTTTTTACTTTTTATGGATATAATTTTATTAAATATAAAGGAGTGTGATAATATGGATATAAAAAGAATTCATTCTATTTTAAATAATAAAGAAAAATGCGATGTTTTTTATGATGATCGCCCTGTTTGGATTCAAGGGCTTGATGATAAAGAAAGTGTAGCAAAAATTGGTTTTGTTGATAATTTTGAAGAAAAAGATGTGTATATTCAAGATCTATATGAAAAAAATATATTTAACTAAAGAACTTTGTGTGAAATTTGGACGACTTTGAGCTTTCATAGGGATTTCGATGATTTCGGGGTCGGAGACAAGAGATGACTTTGGGGTCGGAGCAAAAAATCATCATTTTTATTTTAATAAATAGAAAACATTAAAAAGATATGATGATTTTTTGCTCCGACCCCAAAGTCATCTCTTGTCTCCGACCCCGAAATCATCGAAATCACCACGAAGCCACAACAAAATCATTGTTAAATCAAAAAACTAGCCAAAAATTCTGACTAGTTTTTTGATTCGATAACATAACCATTTTAGGCTCTGCTTATCTTAGCATCCATAACAGCTATAATGTCCAAAACTGATAAAGCTCTGCACTGCGTGTCACATGTCAAGTTGTATTGCATACTTTCAGAGAGAAATTCTCTTACTTCTTTAACAACTTTTTTAGGTACGGCTTTAAAGTTAGTTTCTGTAAACCAAAAACCGTTTTTTATAAATACAACCGTTATATCAACCGCTCCATCTTCTCTTTCTTCCCGCTCGGTCATATTAATCCTAAACATGTTTGCAACACCAATGGTTTTGCGTTTTCTTGAAAGCTTTTCTGTTTCCATAACATTATCTACCAGATTCAAATTTACAATTACTCTTTCTAGTAAGTAATTTTGAATCCTTTCTACTTGGCTTTCATCAACTCCTTCAATCAGTTCTTCTACAAGTTCCCGGCCTTTCTCTAGATAGCTTACTCTGAGTGCTTTTAATACTTTTTCATCATCATTTTCCTCATATAATGGAAAAAGTTCAAAGCCATCAATGTAATTATCAATTTCAGTATACATACCAAAATCCTCCTTTTTACATACAATTTTGTTTCATGAAGTTATTATATCACGTTATCACATATTATTCTACATTATTCTACATTATTTTTAATTTTTGTTTCACTTTTTTTAATACTATTATAGACCTATATCTTTACAATATAGGTCTACTTAATTAAGTTTAGAGTAATCTCTCAATCTATTTTAAGAAATTTATTATATAATTATTTAATCTTATTTAAGATATTTTCTTAAAAGTCTATTTTTTGTGAAATCCAATTTTCAAGTTCATCAACTTTAACTCTAATTTGTTCCATTGTATCTCTATCTCTAACAGTAACTGTATCATCTTCTAATGTATCAAAATCAACTGTTACACAATATGGTGTTCCTATTTCATCTTCTCTTCTATATCTCTTTCCTATTGAACCTGATTCATCATAATCACACATAAATTTTTTAGATAGTTTTGCATATACTTCTTGCGCTTTTTCTGATAATTTTTTAGATAATGGTAGAACTGCAACTTTAAATGGTGCTAAAGCTGGATGTAAGTGTAAAACAACTCTTGTATCTCCTTCTGCTATCTCTTCTTCATCATATGCGTTACATAAAAATGCCAAAACGACTCTATCAGCCCCCAATGATGGTTCTATTACATATGGTACATATTTTTCGTTTGTTTCTGGGTCTTGGTATGATAAATCTTGTTTTGAATGATTCATGTGTTGTTTTAAATCATAATCTGTTCTATCAGCAATTCCCCATAATTCTCCCCATCCAAATGGGAACGCAAACTCTATATCTGTTGTTGCTTTACTATAAAATACTAATTCTTCTGCTGAATGGTCTCTTAATCTGATATTTTCTTTTTTCATTCCTAAATTGATTAAGAAGTTTTCACAGTAATCTTTCCAATATTTATGCCATTCCAAGTCTGTTCCTGGTTTGCAGAAAAATTCAAGTTCCATTTGTTCAAATTCTCTTGTTCTAAATGTAAAGTTTCCTGGTGTTATTTCATTTCTAAATGCTTTTCCTATTTGTGCTATACCCATTGGCATTTTCTTTCTTGATGTACGTAGTACATTTTTAAAGTCAACAAATATACCTTGAGCAGTTTCTGGTCTTAAATATACAGTTGATGTTGTGTCTTCTGTTACACCTTGAAATGTTTTAAACATTAAATTGAATTTTCTTATATCTGTAAAATTTGTTTTTCCACATGTTGGACATGGTATTTTATTTTCATTTATAAAATCAATTAACTCTTTATCTGTCATTCCATCTGCTATCATATCTTTTCCATGTTCATGTGCCCATTCTTCTATTAATTTATCTGCTCTATGTCTTGTTTTACATTCTTTACAATCTATTAAAGGATCTGAAAATCCTCCTACATGCCCTGAAGCCACCCATGTTTCTGGGTTCATTAATATTGCAGCATCTAAACCAACAATATTTGGTTGTTCTTGTATAAATTTCTTTCTCCATGCTGATTTTACATTATTTTTTAGTTCATTTCCTAATGGGCCATAATCCCAAGTATTTGCTAGTCCCCCATATATTTCTGAACCTGGATATATAAATCCTCTGTTTTTGCATAATGCAACTAATGTGTCCATTGATTTTAACATAACAATTCCTCCTCTAATTTAGGTTTCTAGGATAGTAAAACTTCCTATTTTCCTTTTATATTATAAATTAAAAGCATATTTATTTAATTTTGTATTTTAGCTAACATTAAAGTTTAAGATTATCAAATCTTAATAAATCAAAAAAACTTCCGCACTCTAGCCATAATAGCTAGGGACGAAAGTTTAGTTCCGCGTTTCCACCCTAATTCTTAAAGTTTGAGTTGTTATTTTTATACAATTTCTGTAAATCCACAACTCTTTTCTTTAAGCACCTTCATTTTTGTGTATTTTTATACACCTTATTTACTCCAAAGCTCCCCATACAATTTTTATTGTAAGTATTTCACCATCACTTACTCTCTAAAAATAAAATATTTGTATTTTTTCTTTTTCATCGTAAATGTTTGTGGCAGGGGTAGTAGGATTCGAACCCACACAGGCGGTTTTGGAGACCGATGTGCTACCATTGACACTATACCCCTATATATTATTTTCCTAAAGACATTTACTATCTTAGCACAGTTTTTTATTTTTGACAATAGCTTTTTTATATTTTCCAAAATTTTTGAGTGTAGGTTAGTCAATCATTTGTCACAAATTATTTAAAATAAAGACTTTGAGCAC
>CAUWIY010000028.1:0-4057 GCA_963559065.1 uncultured Clostridia bacterium | reverse complement strand
ATAATTTTGCGAATGTTCTATTCCCATAAATACCTCCTTTACAAATTACTATTTGTACTTTTATTCAACATAAGTTGACACATACATTATATCACAATTCTAAATCTATGTCATTCTTTTGTCTTTCTTGCTTTTTATAATAGTTATTATCTTTTATTGACAAGTTATGAGTTCTCTTATTTTCTTCTATTTCAATTTGATTCTTTCGTTCTATATGAAGAAAATCTTGTAAATGTATTAGATTTTCAATTCTTTCTAACAAGTGATATATTTTATTTTTTAAAAAGTCAATTACTTTTGGTTTTTCTCTTGTTTGTGTTTCATTTTCATAAGCAGATATAATATTTTCTTGTACTGGTCTATATATATAATCAGTTTCTTGTAAAAAGTTAATATCTTCATTTATATCATTGTGTTTTCGTATTTCGTTTTTAACTCTGTCTTTGTATATAGATTGCATTTCTTTAACAAAAATATTTACTTTGCCTTTGTTTTCTTCATATTTACTTGTTACAAAACTTGTTATATTATAATCTTCTTTAAATCTTTTTAATGTTTTTCCTTTTTCATATTCAAACATATAATCTCCAGCTTTACAAACATCTTTAATTGTTCCTTTTAAATTGTTGTTTTGCCTAATATATTCTTCTTTAGGATTATTTTTTCCTATATGCTTTTCTGCAAGTTCTCTATTTTGCTGATCCATTTCAAAAGACCAATCTATTCCTAGTTTCTCTTTCAAAAAAAATTGCTTACAATCATATATAAATTTTTGACTTTTGAAATAATCATTTTTGTCTGAAAAATATCTTATTGTACTTTTCTGCAAAACTGTTCCTTTTTTTACTACTTTTACTGCATCTGCCTTTTTACATTTATTTCCCTTACTGTCGTAATAATATGTTCTAGCTGCTTTCTTTTCTTCTGTAATTTGAGGCTCTTTTAGCTTTTCTCTTTCCGAAAAAATTAAATGACAATGTCTGTTTATTATTCCTTTTTTATTGTTTTGATGTATTGCACAAGTACACTCTACATTATATTTCTTCTTAAAATCTTTACATATTTCTTCTGCTGTTATACTAGAGTTTTGAGGTATTCCTATTATTAACTCTCTAGCTTCACAACATTTTCCTCCAGCTTTTACTTCTTTATGTCTTTCTCGGTTTTCTTTAGCTAACATCTTCCAAAACACTTCATCAGTTGTATTGTAGTAATCTACTATATTCTCTTGCCTTTTCTTATCTGTTATATAATTTATTCTACCTTTCACATTAGTTAATTTTCTGCTATCTAAATACCCACTCATTTTTCTTTATTTTCCTTTCTAAAAATTTTTTATAATTTTTTATCATTATTCAAAATTTTTCTTTATTATTTTTCACTAAAATTTATCTCTTTTTACTGCTCAATATTATATCATACTTTGCTACTTTTGTAAAGTAGCGAAAAATCACCCATAGAACATTTGCTGACGCAAATGCACTATGGATTTTTCGTTGGGGATACCCCAAACCCCAAGTAGCATATTTATAAAATAACTATGCTACACAATACCTATTTTACAAAATAGGTATTGCAGGGGCTATCTCGCCCCTACGAAAATACTTATATGTATTTTCTACCCTAGACTACCGCATTACATTGCTAATATAAAATTAGCAATTCCATTTGGTTTTACAAGGGCTTTGCCCTCTTGCTACGCAATTCACCCAGAGTTTTTTTCTCCAGGAATTGTATATGAAAAAAGAGCATATTTCTATGCTCCAATTCCTATCGGCTGGATTTGGACTCCTCCTCACCAGCACTTATTTTATAACATATCTTGATTAAAATGTCAAGATATGTTATAGTATTTTTATAAGATATTTATATCTTATAAAATATAAGCTAATAAAGGAGCTAAACAAGTTATGGATAAGATAGATGAAGAATTTATGTATCAAAAAAAAGATTTTGTAAAACTAGGTGTAAAAGAAGGCAGTTTTTATAAAATGATTAAAGATTTAGAAATTGATACTCCAGAATATTGCACCACAAAAATATTAAATAATGGTATTCAAGCAAAATGTTTTAATCAAAAAGCCTTTGATATTATATCTAAATACATAAACGAAAAAGGATTAAGAAATTCTAAAAACGAATTAGCTCTTGTAAATGAAAATATATCCTTAAAAGAAGAAAATCAAAAACTTCAAAATGCAGTAGCTGTTTTAGAATCTCAATACACAAAACAAATATCAGAATTAAAAGATAAATGGCACGAAACTGAAAAGCAATTACTTGAAAGAAATGGAAGTTTGATAAAAGAAGGCGTGGAAAAAGATAAACAACTTTTTGAAAGACAAAAAGAAATAGAATTAGTAGGTAATATGAATTTTTGGCAATTTAGAAAATGGAAAAAGGAACAGCGAAAAAAAGATATATTGTAATTTCTTGTCGATTATTATATAATATATCTGCACCAGATAATTGGTGACTCCTTTAAGAAAGGAGGTACATAGCATAATGAGTTCATTCGACTTAATTTGGCGTTTGATAGTATTGTTGCTTTTGAGCTACAATAAAGATAACGACCAAGACAACCAAGACTAGAAATAGTCAAAACTAGGTGGTCCGACAGCTACCTAGTTTTTTGTTTTTTACATAAAAAAAGAAGATATGAACCGACATTCACATCTCCGTACATAGCTTTTTGTTCATTCGATCTCTTGCTAGCAATTTAATTATAACAAATGTTTTTATATTTGTCAACTAAATATCAATTCCTAGAGAAAAAAACTCTGGGTGAATTGCGTAGCAAGAGGGCAAAGCCCTTAATTGAAAACAATAAAAATGTAGTTAATAAATTTTAGGGTAGGTATTATAAATTAGATATAGAAATAAAAAAACGAAAAATAGGAGTTTTTATTGATATTTCAATAGTTTGCTGGTTTTTGTTTAGTGTCAACTACCTGACACTAAAAGATGTCAGTTACTTGACACTATTTTTTTATAACATTTTTTGTAAATCTTCAATTAAATTTCTAATATCTTCTTTACTTAATTTTGTTATTTTTTTCTTTATTTTTGACAATTCTACTTTACTGTCTTGACTTAATTCTTCTCCAAATTGTTCTTCATAAAGTTCTGTAGCTTTTTGCATTGTTCCCCTAAACAACAGATTTACATTTAAAGTATAAATATTTTTCTTTCCAGGTTTCTTAAATATGTACTTATTATCTAAAAGATATTTTCTATCAGTAAAAAATCTTTGCTTATTGATTTCTCCATAAGTTTTAATGAATGTATCGTCGAAACTTAGTTCATTATTCCAATTCATATTATCAATAAAATATGGTAACATTGTATTTATTGCTCTTGTTTTATGCTGTCTTGCAAGTTTTATTATTTCTTCAGGACTTGATATTCCAAAAGTACCTTTCACTCTTTTCTTTTCAGAATTATAAGTTGTTTCAGTAGATAAAATCTCTCCAGTTTCTTGATCTACTGACTGAGTAACTTTTGTTATTCCTTTTTTTTGATATTTTTGTAATTGTTCTTTTTCTTCTTCTGGAAGACTGTTATGAGTTCTTTTTATTTCTTCGTCCATTTCGTATTACTCCTTTGTAAGTTAATTTCATTTGTGAAAACAAAAAATACTACCATCTTGCTTTTTTTAAGCATTGGTAGTATTGATAATTTTAATACGAAATTTCAATTTACCTCTTGACATATCCTATGATAATATCTTATAATTATCTTATAGTAAGACTTATTTTGAAAGCTTATATATAACTATAAGTCTTACAGAATATGTCTTGCTCTGGATCAGCAAGGCATTATTTTTTTATTCTCTTTTCAATGTTAGTCTAATTATATAATTACTAAAAACGTATGTCAATAAATTTTGACGTTTTTTTTATTTTTAATGATAAATTACTCTCTTTAAATACAAAAATCGTTCTAAAGGTATTTTAAAGAGAAATAAACACATAAAGGAGCAGACATTTATCTGCTCCTTTGAACAAATTGTAATTTATGATTTACTTATTACTTTTTTCTGTCAACTTTTTTGTTT
>CAUWIY010000027.1:0-5155 GCA_963559065.1 uncultured Clostridia bacterium | reverse complement strand
GATTTTTGTCTCCGACCCCAAAGTCATCTCTTGTCTCCGACCCCAAAATCCTCAATCCCAAAATCCCCAAAATCAATTGACTTATTAGTGGAAGTAGAGTAAAATATATTGGTGAATAAGTACAGAAGAAAGGAAGAAAGGAAGAAAGAAAAATGAAAGTAACATTTAAAGATAAAAATATTGAAATTAAAGAAAATACAAAAGTAAGCGAATTATTTAAAGACGAAATTAAAAACAGTAAATTTGAAGTCGTTGCATGTAAATATAATAACGAATACATGAATCTAGAAACAGAAATCCAAGATGATGTAAAAATAGAATTGATAGACACAAGCTCAAAAGAAGGAATGAAAGTATATGTAAGAACATTAGTATATATAATGGGAAAAGCCTTTGAAAGCTTATATCCAAAAGAAAAATTAATGGTTGAATATCAACTAGGGCAAGCAATGTTCTGTAAGTGTGATAAATTAGAAATAACAGAAGAATTTATACAAAAATTGAAATCAAAAATGCAGGATATTATTGCCAAAAACCTAAAAATAGACAAAGTTGTAATGACAAGAGAAGAAGCAAAAAAATTCTTTGATGATACACATACATCAAAAGGAAAACTACAATTTGACTTAGAAAACAATAAAAAAATATATATGTATTATTGCGAAGATTATTTTAATTATTGTTATGGAGTACTAGCAAATCGAACAGGAATAATTGATGAATTTGATATTATAAAATACAACAGTGGATTTTTAATCAGATATCCAGATTTTAAAAATTCTACTAAACTTGCTGAATTTAAAGAAACAAAAAAATTAGCGTGGGCACTAGAAGAATTTGATAAAATACATGATGTACTAGGAGTAGGCAGAGTATATAATTTAAATAAAGCAATAGAAGAAGAAAAAATAGAAGATATAATTATGCTAGCAGAAGCATTGCACGAGAAAAAAATAGCTAATATAGCAGATGAAATAGCTAAAAGAAAAAATGTAAAAATGGTATTAATAGCAGGACCATCATCATCAGGAAAAACAACATTTGCACAAAGATTAGGAATTCAATTAAGATTAAATGGAATTAAACCAGTAACAATCTCTGTAGACAATTATTTTGTAGAAAGACAAGATACACCAAGAGATGAAAATGGAGAATATAATTTTGAATGTATAGAAGCAATAGACTTAAAACTATTTAATGAACATTTAGTAAAACTACTAAATGGAGAAGAAATAGAAATGCCAGAATTTGACTTTACAGTTGGAACAAAAAGATATAATGGTAAAAAAATGAAATTAGCAGATGATGAAATATTAGTTATAGAGGGAATACATTGTCTAAATGACAAATTGACAAGTCAAATATCAAAAGAACAAAAATATAAAGTATATATAAGTGCATTAACTGTATTGAATATGGATAGATATAACAGAATTTCAACAACAGATACAAGATTAATAAGAAGAATTGTAAGAGATAATCAATTTAGGGGATATTCTGCATTACATACATTAAATACATGGCATAAAGTAACAGAAGGAGAAGAAAAAAATATATTTCCATTCCAAGAAGAAGCAGACAAAATTTTTAACACATCATTAATATATGAATTAAATGCTTTAAATCCAATAGCAGTACCATTATTAGAAGAAATAACAAATGAATACACAGAATATGCAGAAGCACAAAGATTACTAAATATGTTAAAATACTTCAAGCCAATATCAAACGAAAAAATACCAAACAACTCATTACTAAAAGAATTTTTAGGTGGAGGAACTTTTGGATTACACTAAGGTTTATAGGTAAAACCATAAAACCTAAATTATATTAAGGAGTATAAATTATTTAATTATTTTAGTTAAATAATTTTTGCAAAAATATGTTAAAAGATAGCAAGTTTACAGAAATAGATGAAGAATTTGTATGTGAAAATTGTGGCAAAAAAGTAACACAATTAGGATATTCTTGTAGAAATCATTGTCCATATTGTTTACACTCAAAACATGTAGATAAAAATCCAGGAGATAGAGCAGAACAATGTCATGGAGATTTAGAACCAGTTGGATTAGAAATTAATGGGAAAAAAGGATATGTAATTATCTTTAAATGCAAGAAGTGTGGTACTATTAGAAAAAATAAAGCGGCTAAAGATGATGATATGAACTTATTAATAGATTTAAGTAGCAGGCAAGACTATTTATAGAAATTAGAAATTTTTAAATTTATATATAAATAATAAGCGAGCTTTAAAATATTATAGTTACAATATTTTTATAACTATAATATTTTGAAGCTCGCTTATAATTATTTTTTTGTCAAGTTTTATAAAATAAAATTGTGTAAATGTTCAGATTATTTTATCTAATCTATATTAATATTAAATTTCTCTATTCAAATTACCATTGGTGTAATTTTTACCTTCTAATCTTTTTCCACTTTTTACTTGATTAATAACTAAATTCATATCTTCAATAGACTCATCTAAAAAATCAATTCTAGCACAATTTATATGATAATCATCAAAATTAAAATCATTTAAAGACAAAGATGTTGTTTTACTATTATAAATGGTAGAAACAGTTTGAATGTTATCAAATAAGACTCTAAAATCCATATTAAGTCTATCATGTAAAACATATTTACTATTTGACATACAATAAGAATCACAGGTTGGATAGCACTTATTTGCTTTTCCCAAAACACAATAATTCATATTCATTAGTGGTATATTTCCATATACAATAAGCTCATTTGGAAGAGCTGTTTTTGTTAATGAAAGCATTGTAGATTTATCTAGTTCTGGAGAAATAGTAAAACTATTAAGCTTTAAATTTTTAAGTTCCTGTACACTGTAACTATTAAAAATATTTAAAGTATAATTACCAATTAATTCTAAGGAATTATAATCCAATTGACTAGAATAAACTTTATTGTCTTTGTCATTAAATCTATTGTTATTTAAATCAGAACTATCATAAACATTTTCAAGTAGTTTTAAATTAGAAATATTTGATATTATAAATCCTTTAATTTTATACTTATTTAAAGTGTTTTCAATTATAGAAAAAAACAGGTTTCTATAATTTGCTTTAATAATAGTAGGCATATAGATATATAAATTACCTTTTTCTTGCAGTGTATTAAGAATAGATTCATATTTTTGATTAGCAAAATATTTTAAAGGAATATATAATTTATCTACATTATTTAGTTTTTTATAATCAAGGTTAAAATCTAAAATATTTAATAATATAGAAATATCTGTTTTTGAATTTACAGTTTTTGTTTCTAAATTATTTTGAGTATTATTTAAATTACTATCAAAATTGCATGTTTTATTATTTAAACTAATATTTTGCATATTTTCTAGTCTATTAACATTTTTATTTTCATATCTACAAATTTGATTACAAGCATAAGAATAAACTTTATCTAAAGCAGTTCTCCTTAATTCATTTATAATACTAAATTTAGGAAGAAAAACATCATCTTCTAAATCAACTTCTATATGTTTAAATTCATAAAGAGAATCTGTAGTTTTGTTTAATTGTGCTAAGACCTTTTGAACTTCAAGTGGTCTTTTTTGTGCTTGCTCTGGAATAATATCAGACTTACAATAGATAGAAAGATTTTTGTAAATAGGGAGATTATTTGCAGAACTAACAAACAATTCTATTGGAACTCCTTTTTTTATTATTATTTTAGCAGATAATCCTACTTTTCTGTTCTCTTTTTGGATACTCTCATTAGCAATAGAATTTAAGCGTTGAGAAGACATTTTAAATATAGAATCTCCTAAATTAATATTGCCCTTCATTCTACCAATAGTTACAGTTTGACTAATATTAGTATCCTTTATGTTTTTGTCTTTTATCATGAGTTCAGAAATTCGATAAGAACCAGTTTCTTTTTCAAAAGCAACTGTATCACCAATAGAAAGTTTTTCTTGCAATTTTAAAGTAACATATCCTTTATTAGAATTATATTTTTCTACTTTACCTAAAAATAATCCCATATTATTAGGTTTATCTTTGTAAACAAGATTTCTATTTGATTCGGTTGATAAATGCCCAGAAGAAGACATGCCACGATTAAAAGCTTGTAATAAATCTTTTTTATCTTGTTCATCAACAACATAAGTTTCGGCAGATTCTGCTAAATCAATATATTTTCTGTATAATCTAGTAACTGTTGCAACATATTCAGGATTTTTCATTCTTCCCTCAATTTTTAAACAAGTAACACCTGCATTTATCATATCTGGAATATAATCTAAGCCACATAAATCTCTAGTGCTTAAAAGATATCCACTATCAATGCACTTATTATCTTTTTGCAATTGATAAGGAAGCCTGCAAGGTTGGGCACACTTTCCTCGATTACCAGAACGTCCACCAATCATACTAGAAAATAAACATTGTCCAGAATAAGAAATACACAAAGCACCATGTATAAAACATTCTGTTTCAATATGAGAGTTTTTACAAATATATTCAATTTCTTGTAATGAAAGTTCTCGTGATAATACAACTCTTTTAAAACCTAGTTCTTCTAATTCTAAAACTCCTTGTAAATTATGAATAGACATCTGTGTGCTAGCATGAACTGGTAAATCTGGGAAAGTTTCAATTATTTTTTTTGCAAGCCCTAAATCTTGTATAATAATAGCATCAATACCGAATTCATATGCTTTTTTTGCTAAATTGAAGGCATTTTCAAATTCACTATCTTTAATTAAAGTATTTAAAGTAAGATTTGTTTTGACACCACGAGATTTTGCATATAAAATAGCTTGTTGCATTTCTTCTAAAGAAAAATTAGAAGCAAATGCTCTAGCACTAAATAAGTCAGCCCCAAAATAGACACTATTTGCACCATTTTGAACAGCTGCTTTTAAACATTCAAAATTACCAACAGGTGATAATAAATCAATCATTTTTTTATCCTCCGAAATGATTATAACATTTTTTGACATTAAAGTACATAAAGCTTGATAAAATTATTTACAAATTTAGATAAAATGTGTGGAAGAGAAAATTTGATATAATCTAAGCAATAATGTTTTGCGATTAAAGATGAAAAAAATATTGGAATGAATATGTCAATAACTTTTGAAAATGTCATAAAAAATTTTCAAAATTAACTTTTAAAT
>CAUWIY010000026.1:0-5620 GCA_963559065.1 uncultured Clostridia bacterium | reverse complement strand
GGTGCTCAAAGTCTTTATTTTAAATAATTTGTGACAAATGATTGACTAACCTACAATTATAATTTCTAAAATTTGCCAAAACTACTTGAAACTGAAAGAAAAATGTAGTATAATACTCAAGTAAATAAAAATACCTTTTACTTAGCTTGTAGAAAAGCACCAAATCTAAAGCTCAGTTAAAGGGGAAAAGAAAAATAGGAGGTGTAAAACATGACAAAGGAAAGAAAACAAGAAATTATTAATACTTATAAAAGAGAAGAAAAAGATACTGGTTCACCAGAAGTACAAATAGCTCTTTTAACAGAAAGAATTAATGAATTAACAGAACACTTAAAAGTACATGTTAAAGATAATCACTCAAGAAGAGGATTATTAAAAATGGTTGGTAAGAGAAGAAACTTATTAAACTATTTAGCTAAAAAAGATGTTCAAAGATATAGAGACATCGTAGAAAAATTAGGATTAAGAAAATAATTTCATAAATAAGCCTATGCAAAACAAAAGATTTGGCATAGGCTTTTTGTGAGAAATACAATAAGAGTATATAAAAAGTAATTATTTAGTCTATAAATGAAGGTCAATAATTTAGGTAAGTAGCTTGTATAATGTACTAGCACATACTAGAATATTATAGAGGTTACAATCTAAACTTTGACTGAAATTTGAGGACAAGCCAAAAATTCTAATGATAATAGATTAAATTGACATACTTAATATAAGAATATACGTAAAGAACAACAATTCATATTTTATAAGATTGAGATTTTAAAATAATTATAAATCTCAAAGGGGGAAATTTTTATGTTTGAATTAATTAAAAAATGGTGCAAAAAAGATGAAAAACAAAATGGAAGTGAGGAAAATAATATGTTTAAAACTTATGAAACAGAATTAGCAGGAAGAAAGCTAGTTTTTGAAACAGGAAAAATGGCTGGACTTGCAAATGGTAGTGTATTAGTTAGATATGGGGATACAGTTGTAATTGTAAATGTTACAGCATCAAAAGAACCAAAAGATGGAATTGACTTTTTCCCATTGTCAGTAGATTATGAAGAAAAATTATATGCGGTTGGTAAAATTCCAGGTTCATTCCAAAAAAGAGAAGGAAAGCCATCAGATAAGGCTATTCTAACATCAAGAGCTATTGATAGACCTTTAAGACCTTTATTCCCAAAAGATTTTAGAAATGATGTAGTAGTTGTTGCAACAGTTCTTTCAGTAGATCAAGATAATTCACCTGAAATTGCTGCTATGATAGGTGCTTCTGCTGCACTTTCAATTTCAGATATACCATTTGGTGGACCAACAGCAGCTGTAAATGTAGGGTTAATTGATGGAAAAATTATTATAAATCCAACAGAAGAACAAAGAGAAGTTTCTGATTTAACTTTAACTGTTGCAGGAACAGAAGAAAAAATTGCTATGATTGAAGCTGGTGCAAATGAAGTTCCAGATGATGTAATGTTAGAAGCAATAAAGGCTGGACATGAAGAAATTAAAAAGATTTGTAAATTTATAGAAAAAATGAAATCTGAAATTGGAAAACCAAAATTTGAATACAAATCATTTGAAGTTGACCATGATGTTTATGAATACATAGAATCTAATTTTGAAGAAGATGTAAAAAAAGCACTTCAAGAATCAGACAAAGAGACAAGAGATAAGAATGTAGCAGAAGTATCTGATAAAATTGCTTTAAATTATGCTGAGAAATTTGGAGAAGATGTTGCTGAAGAACATAAATCTGATATTGGAGAATCAATTTATAAATTAGAGAAGAAATGTGTAAGAAATATGATTTTCTTTGAACATAAAAGAGTTGATGGAAGAAAATTAGATGAAATTAGACCATTATCATGTGAAATTGATTTATTACCACGTGTACATGGAAGTGCATTATTTACAAGAGGACAGACACAAGTATTATCTGTTGCAACATTGGGAATGGAATCAGAAGAACAAGAACTTGATGGAATAGACAATCAAAAATCAAAAAGATATATGCACCAATATAATTTCCCAAGTTATAGTGTAGGGGAAGCTAGACCATCAAGAGGACCAGGAAGAAGGGAAGTAGGACATGGAGCATTAGCAGAAAAAGCATTAGTTCCAGTTTTACCTACAGTAGAAGAATTTCCATATGCAATAAGAGTAGTTTCAGAAGTATTATCTTCAAATGGTTCAACATCACAAGCTAGTATTTGTGGAAGTACACTAGCATTGATGGCTGCAGGTGTTCCAATAAAAAGACCAGTAGCAGGTATTTCAACAGGGCTTGTAACAAATCCAGATGATGAAAATGATTATGTAATGCTTACAGATATTCAAGGAATAGAAGATTTCTTTGGAGATATGGACTTTAAAGTAGGTGGAACAGAAAAAGGTATAACAGCTATACAAGTTGATATAAAAGTTGATGGATTATCTTATGATGTAATTAAAGAAGCTTTTGAAAGAACTAGAGTTGCAAGAAAACACATTTTAGATGATGTAATGACACCAGTTATAGCAGAACCTAGAAAAGAAATATCAAAATATGCACCTAGAATTTCAAGTATAAAAATTAAAGTAGAAAAAATAAAAGATGTTATTGGAAAAGGTGGAGAAACAATTAATAAAATTATTGATGCAACAGGTGTAAAAATAGATATTAAAGAAGATGGACAAGTATTTATATATTCAAACGATTCAGAAAAATCAAATCAAGCTTTAGAAATGATAGAAGATATAGTAAGAGAAGTTGAAGTTGGTGGAATATATTATGGAGAAGTAACAAGAACTACAACATTTGGAGCATTTGTAGATTTAGGTGTTGCAGGAAAAGAGGGATTAATTCATATTTCTAAAATTTCAAAAGAAAGAATAAAAAAAGTAGAAGATGTTTTAAATGTCGGAGATAAAGTTACTGTTAAAGTAATAGATATAGATGATCAAGGAAGAATAAATTTAACTGCAATTTTATCAGAAGATAAATAATACTAAGATTAAAAATGATAGAATCGTATATAAGTATAGATATATTTATATACGATTATATTTAATAAAAAACAACTTAAGATAAAATGTCTCGTTTCCAAAGAGTACTTGTGAATTAATGAATTTGAGAAAATTCTTAATTTATAATAAGCAAAGCGAAAGGAGAAAAATGATGAAAAACAAGATAGGTACTATTGTTTTTTGGATAATAGTGATTGTAATATTAGTAAATATATACAACTTCTATAAACTAAATAATTTTAATGAATTTATCAGAAGCGAGCTAAATATACGTACATCAGAATTTAAAAGAGATAGTCAAGTAAAATATTCAAAAAATGATAGTTATAAAATAATATCAGATATAGAAAATGATGCGACTTTTTATAAAAAAGTAAAAGTAAAAAAAGATACACCATATAAAGTAACATGTATGGTAAAAACAGAAGATGTTAAATCAAAGGTAGATAATTCTGGAATTGGTGCACAAATATCAATAATTGGAACAACTGAAAAATCAACAGCGATTAGAGGTACAAATGATTGGCAAAAAATAGAGATGTTGTTTAATTCTAAAGATAGAGAAGAAGTGAATATTGGATTTCGTTTAGGAGGATATTTAGGCACTTGTACAGGAAAGGCTTGGTTTTCAGATTTTACTTTAGAAGAAGGAACAAAAACAGAAAACAATGAATGGAATTTTGCATGTTTTATTTTTGAAAATACAGATGTTGTAATTGATGGAAAAGAAGTAAAAATATCATTAACAGATTCAGATTATACAGATATATTAGATACTATTCAGAGATTTCAGGGTACATGTGGCAAATTGTCACAAAATAAAATGACAGCAAAATGTAATATATATAAAGTGACAGAACCGATTACTAAACTAACATATGACGAAGAATTTGGATATTATGTTGCACCAGAAGATATAGAAGAAAGTATAAAGAAAAGAGTTAAAGATAATAATTTTGATCACATATTTGTAATAATAAAATTGCGGAGATGAGAAGCATCAAAATGATATACAAATTAATGATTGGATAGGACTTCGGTTCAATGGATTATTGTGGTATAGGTTATTCAAATATTAGATTACCAAATTCATCTAAAAGTTATGTTTATAGATATGATTCAAGAATTAATACTTTTCCAGAAGAAGTGTTTTTACATGAATTTTTACATTCACTGGAAAGAACTGCAAAAGAATATGGTTATGAAATACCAGCATTACATGATAATGAAAAATATGGATATAAAAATCAAAGTTTAGTAGGTTTGAAAAAATGGTATACAGATTATATGAATAAAAATATAGTGACTTCAAGTGGAAAAATAGGATTGCCAGAACAAATATATAAATTAAAACCAGCTAGCAGTTCAGATTTTGAATATTCATTTGATTTAAATGAATTCAAAGAACCGGAAAATATAATAGAAGAAATTAAACAATTATTTAAAAATATAGCAAAAAATGTTACAAATATTAAGGAAAGATTTTTAGATACAACTGAAGAACAATATGTAGGAGGAAGCGTAGAATGAAAGTATCAGACTTTAATTATGATTTACCAGAAGAGTTAATTGCACAATTACCATTAGAAAAAAGGGATGAATCAAGATTAATGGTTTTAGATAGAAAAAATCAAAGTGTAGAACATAAAACTTTTAAAGATATTATTGACTATCTAAATCCTGGAGACTGTTTAGTAAGAAATAATACAAAAGTTATACCAGCTAGAATTTATGGAAAAAAGGAAACAGGTGCACATGTAGAATTTTTATTGCTAAATAATATTGAAGGGGACATATGGGAAAGCATAGTAAGACCAGGAAATAAATTGCATGTAGGTACAAAAGTTATTTTTGGAGATGGATTGTTAGAAGCAGAAATATTAGAAATAATGCCAGGAGGAACGAGAAAAGTTAAATTTTATTATAAAGGAATATTTAATGAGATTTTAGACCAAATAGGTTTAATGCCATTACCTCCATATATCCATGAAGAATTAAAAGATAATGATAGATATCAAACTGTATATGCAAAATATGAAGGATCAGCAGCAGCTCCAACAGCAGGATTACACTTTACACCAGAACTTTTGAAAAAGATTGAAGACAAAGGGATAAAAATAGCAAATGTAACTTTGCATGTAGGAATAGGAACATTTAGACCAGTAAAAGAAGAAGATGTTGAAAAACACGAAATGCACTCAGAACATTATTATATAAAACAAGAGGATGCAGACAAAATAAATGAAACAAAAAAACAAGGAAAAAGAGTAATTTCAGTAGGAACAACATCATGTAGAGTTTTAGAAACTGTAGCAGATGAAAATGGATTTGTAAAACAAACAGAAGGAGATACTCAAATTTTTATTTATCCAGGTTATAAATTTAAATGTATAGATGGATTAATAACTAATTTTCATTTACCACAATCTACATTACTTATGTTAGTTTCAGCACTAGCAGGGCAAGACTATATAATGAAAGCATACAATGAAGCTGTAAAAGAAAAATACAGATTTTTTAGCTTCGGAGATGCAATGTTTATAAAGTAATTTTGGGAATTTTGAAGATTTTGGTGATTTTGGGGTCAGAGCAGATGATTTTGGGGTCGGAGCAAAAAATCATT
>CAUWIY010000025.1:0-9235 GCA_963559065.1 uncultured Clostridia bacterium | reverse complement strand
TCAATATTTTATTTTCAATATACTTGTGACATATCTATTTTAAACCTATATTTTTATATTTTCCAAAATTTTTGAGATATTCTAATTCACAAATATAAGATTTCTTGAAACCTTTTCATTTATCAATATAACATTTTTTGAAACTTTTCATCTACTGATGTAACATCTTTTTGAATCATTTTACATACTAATCAAAAATTTTCGAATATATATTAATATAATATTGATTTTATACAAAAATTGTGTTATAAAATATATCACAATTCATGAAAGGATCTGATATTTATTCAAAATTTATTTCAAAAATTTATTTTTGTTCTTATTTTTATTTCAATTTTCATTTCTATATTTTTTATTCCAATCATTCAAGTAGATAGTTCTTATAATTCCAATAACGAAATTTTAGAAATAAATCCAAATGGTTTTACTTGGCCTATTCCTGGTTACACTTCTATTAGCTCATATTTTGGAAAAAGAGATACTCCAACTAGTGGAGCTTCTAGTTTTCATTATGGTATTGATATTCCAGCTCCAGAAGGTTCAAAATTGATTGCAATACATGATGGTAGAATTTCATTTTGTTCTTTTTTAGGTTCTGGTGGATATACTATCACACTTTCTTTTGATAATTTTAAAGTTACATATTGCCATGTTTCTCCTAATTTTATTGTAAATGTTGGTGATTTTGTAAAAGAAGGTCAAGTTATAGGACATGTTGGCCCAAAATATGTTTTTGGAGTTCCAGGAAATATTTATCATGATGAAAGTGGAAAACCCACAAATGGTGCTAGCACAGGTTGCCATTTACATTTAGGTTTTCGTATTGATGACAAATATAAAAATCCGTTAGACTTTTTCTAAAATCTTAACATTTTCAAAACAATTTATATTATATAACTTATATAGTACTTGTTATAACTTTATCGTAATTCTTATACAATTTTGGGATGAAAAACAAATGCGTTTATCATCCCAATTATAAAAGTATATTATAAATTACATCTAAAAATAATTTAAGTTAAATATTTACATATCATCATCTTCGTCACATGACTCATCATCACAACCTGAACATCCATGACAATGTCCTGAACATTCGTCATATTCTTCTAAATCTCCTGACCAATCTAGTTCTATCATATTTTTGCATTCTGGACATTCTATTTCATCTTTGCTTTCATCTGCATCAATTACAAATTCGTGTTCACAATAAGGACAAACAATTTCAAAATCGAAACCATCTTCTGCATAAATATCACTTTCTATGTGGTCAATTACTTGTTGCATTTTTGACATTTTATCTGTCATAACTTTTTGATTTTCTTTAATTTCCTTCATTTCTTTTAAAAGTTTTTCAATTTGTTCATTAAGATTTGATTCACTCATTAACTTAATTCTCTCTTTCTTTTATTTTAATTACTTTTATTTTCTTTACCAATATATGTTCATTATATATAACACATATTTCCAATATTCTATACTATTTATATAGTGTATTATTTACTAATTTTAATAATTTATACTTTTTCAAAAACAAATTATACTCTTTCCATATATTCGCATGTTCTTGTATCAATTTTTAAAATATCACCTATATTAACAAACATTGGTACTTGTAATTCTAATCCTGTTTCTAATGTTGCTGGTTTTCCTGATGTTGTTGTTGTGTTTCCAGCAAATCCTGGTTCTGTATATGTAACTTCTAATTCAACAAATGTTGGTGGTTCTACTGCGAAAACATTTCCTTTATAAGAAAGTATTGTTACTTCCATATTTTCTTTTAAATATTTTAAACAGTCTCCTAATGTGTCTTTTCCTAAAGGCATTTGGTCATATGTTTCATTGTCCATAAAATAATATAAATCTCCATCAGCATATAAATATTGCATTGTTTTCTTTTCTATTTCTGCCCCTGGGAATTTATCTGATGGGTTAAATGTTTTTTCTAATGTTGCTCCTGTTATTACATTTTTTAATTTTGTTCTTACAAATGCTGAACCTTTTCCTGGTTTTACGTGTTGAAATTCTACTACTCTAAATACATTTCCTTCCATTTCAAATGTTGTTCCATTTCTAAAATCTCCTGCTGAATATACTCCTGCCATTTTTATTTCTCCTTTCACTTCGCTCCGCTTCGTTCATCATAAAATAAGAAATATTCTATTTCTTATTTTACAAATCTTTTTTGCTTTGTTCATCATAAAATAATAAATATTCTATTTTACATTTTACAAATCTTTTTTCACTTTGTTCATCATAAAATAATAAATATTCCATTTTCTATTTTACAAATCTTTTCGCTTCGCTTTGCTCATCATAATTTTTTTATAAATCTTTTTCTATTTTACTACATTTTATTCAAAAAATCAATACCTTTGAAAATTTGAGTTTCGGTCTTTTGCATTACCTGTTATACTATGATGTTATAATACTATACATTCTTTGTTGGCTCTTGTTAAACTAACACATCCAAATTTTGTTATCTGCACTGTATCTTCTATTCGTATTCCAAATTTTCCTGGTATATATATTCCCGGTTCATCTGTTACTATCATATTTTCTCTTAAGTTAGTATCATTTCTATAACCTATATATGGTGGTTCATGTATCTCTAAGCCGACACCATGACCTAAACTATGAATTAAGTCATATCCATTTAATTTAAAATCATTTTCTACCATTTTTGTTATTTGTCTAGTACTTGCTCCATCTTTGTATTGATTTATTGCAAATTTTTGGTTATTTAATACTAAATTATACACTTTTTTCATTTCTTCTGTTGGTTCTCCAATAAAGAAAGTTCTTGTCATATCTGAACAATATCCATTTACTTTACATCCCATATCTATTGTTATAATATCTCTTGCTTGAATTTTTCTATCTCCTGGCACGGCATGTGGTTTTGATGTATTTTCTCCAGATGCCACTATTGTATCAAATGATATTCCATCTGACTTTTCTGTAAAATATTCTTCAATTTCTCTTGCTATCTGCTTTTCTGTCATCCCAGGCTTAATATATTCCAAGATATATTTAAAACAATCATCTGTTATATTACATGCTTTTGTTATATTACTGATTTCATCTTCATCTTTAATCATTCTTTGTTTTTCAATTATATACTCAGTTTCGACAAAATTATTTATTCTATATTTTCTTATATATTCTTTATATGTTGCATATGAAATGTAATGTTCTTCAAAACCTACGTTTTCACAAAACATAAAAAAATTCTCGTAATCATCCATAGATACATCATTAATATCATATACAATGATTTCATCAAATAATGTTAAAATACTATGTACATGTTCTATATATCTACCATCTGTTATATAAATGTTTTCTTTTGGTGTAATAATTAAAGTTCCTTCTGCATCTATATTTGTTAAATACTTAATGTTAGTTGGATTAGACAAAATCATACCTTGCATGTCTAAACTTGACATCTTGTTCCTTAACCATTGTAATTTGGCATTCATTATAAACACTCCCCTATCTTATTAATGAATAATTTAAAACAATATCTATCATCCTTTATATAGTCCTAAGGAAAAAATAACTAATAATGTATGTTTTATAACTTCAAATGGTACAAACATACTTATAAAAGTTCCTAAGACTATAAATGGACCGAAAGGAATATATTCATCCATTTTTTTTATTTTTGTTACTAGTAATAATATGCTTAATATTGCCCCTATTAAAAAAGATACCAATGTAATAATTATTATGTTAGATAGACCAAAAAATAATCCTAAAGCTCCCATAAGCTTTACATCTCCAAAGCCCATTGCTTCTTTTCCATAAATTGCTCCACCAATTAATGTTATTGCTAAGAATATTCCGCCACCTGCTAACATTCCAAATATCATATTAATTGTTATTGCTACATCTGATAGTCCATATAAAAATGCTATAACTAAACCAATTTCAAACATTGTTAAGTTTAATCTGTTTGGAATAATTTGCAATCTATAATCTATTATAAATGCTGATATAAGCATTGGAGTTAATATCATAAATTTTATTAAGTCTAAATTTGCAATAAATGTACTGTTAATTCCATATTTATATAATAATCCAACATAAATTGTTCCTGTTATTAGCATTAATATATAATTTGGTCTAAATTCTGATAAATATTCTGGTACAATTTCTTTTGAAAATACTTTTTTGTATTCTGGTAATCTTTTATTCATCCAATCTATAAACATTCCAACAAAAAGTCCCAATATTGCTACTATTGCATAATACATTATATGTGTTTCATTAATATACATTTTTATTTTTCTCCTCTTTTGTTATAAATCTTTGTTTTATTTTGTTTTCAATTGGTCTTTTCCATGCTGTGTACCAATAATCTTTTTTGTTATTAATTGGTTCTACTAGTATAGTAAACATTTTGTTTCTATTTCCACCTAATATATCTGTAAATATTTGGTCACCTACTACTCCTATGTTCTCAGGATTTATTTGCAATTCTTGTTGTATTGATTTAAATCCTTTTTTCATTGGTTTCATTGCGAAATATTTATAAGGTATGCTTAATTTTTCTGCAACTTTTTTTACTTTTTCTTTATCATTTGTATTTGATAAAATATATAATTTTATGCCTTGGCCTTTCATTTGCTTTGACCAAAAAATAATATCTTCTGATAAATTTTTATTTATATCTATTAATGTATTATCTACATCTAATATCAATGCTTTTATTTTATTTTTCAATAACTGTTCTATTGTTATATCTTCTACCTTTTTCAAATACAAATTAGGATATATTTTTTTCATTTTTACTCATTTCCTCTCTTAAAGGAATAAATATAATTGAAAAAATCTAATTTTAATAGTTTCTTTTATAATCTTTTCAATATTTCCTTCTCTTTCTTTGGTTTTTACTAAAATAATATTATCAATATGATACTTAGTTGTCAATATGGAAAACTATATTTTTATAAAAAATGGGATTTGAAGATTTTTTAACAGTCCCCAAATCCAATTTATTATTTTCTAATTTCTATTCCTTTGTTTTCTAAATCTTTAATAATATTTTCTAAAACTGTGTTAATTTCATCATCATTTAATGTTCTGTCTGGTGCTCCAAATGTTAATGAATATGCAATACTTCTTTTGTCTTCATTAATGTTTTTTCCTTCATAAACATCAAATACACTAATATCTAACAATAATTTTCCAGCTTTTTTCTTAATTAAAGTTTCAACTTCTTTTGACGTCTTATCTTTGCTAACTAAAAGTGCTAAATCTTTCTTTATATTTGGAAATTTTGAAATTTCTTTAAATTTCATTTTACTAACTCTTTTTGCTAGTAGTTTATCTAAATTTATTTCCATTACATAAACTTCTTCCTTTTCTACAGATGGATGTATTCTTCCTACTATCCCTACAACATCATTGTTTACTGAAATCTCTGCTGTTTGGCCTGGATGGAATTCTACTGGCATTTGTTTTGGCAATACAAAGCTATATCTACCTACATAACCTAAATAATCTAATAACTCTTCAGTTACACCTTTTATATCATAAAAATCAACATTTTTGTTATGCCCAATTCCATAATAATATTTTCCAGACATTAATACACATATTTTTTGATTTTCTCCATATTCTTCATCTTTTTTCCAGAATCCTTTTCCTATTTCAAAAAGACAAACATCTTTATTTTCACGTGCTTTATTATATTCATAAATTTTATATAAAGATGGTATTATACTGTATCTTAATGTATTCCTATCTTCTGTTATTGGGTCTAATAGTTTTACTTCTTCAAATTCGTCTGTTGTAAATTTGTGAACTTCTTTATCATTTATTAATATATATGATAGTGTTTCATTTAATCCCATGTTTGACATTTTAGCCCTTATTTTTCTTGTTGTTTTATCTAAGTGTCCCATTTTCATTGGAACTACTGGTAATTTTCCTTGTATATTGTCAACTCCATATATTCTTCCAACTTCTTCTACCAAGTCTTCTTTTATTGATATATCAATTCTTCTTGTTGGTACAGTAACTGTTACTTCATTTTCTTTAGCTTCTGTTTTAAAATCTAACTTTTTAAATACATCTAAAATATCTTCTTTTGATATATTTGTTCCCAACACATTATTTATAAATTGATATTCTATATTTATAGTCTTTTCTTTGTTCTCTGTTACATCATATTTTACAATTCCAGTTTCTATTTCTGCATTTGCATATTTTTCAAGTAATGTACATGCTCTTTCCATTGCCATATATGTTCTTGCTGGGTCTAATCCTTTTTCAAATCTATTGCTTGCTTCACTTCTTAAAATTTTGTTTGATGTTTTTCTTACCTTTACAGAATTAAATATTGCTGATTCTATAATAACATTTTTTGTTGCTTCTTCTACTTCTGTATTTAATCCGCCCATAACACCAGCCAATCCAATTGCTTCATTTTCATTTGCTATTACTATATCTTCTTTTGATAAAGTTCTTTCTACATTATCTAATGTTGTTAATTTTTCTCCATCTTCTGCCATTCTTACAACTATTTTATTTCCTAAATTATCTGCATCGTAAAAATGCAATGGTTGACCTAATTCTAACATGACATAATTGCTTATATCTACAACATTATTTATTGGTCTTATTCCAGAAGCAATTAATCTATTTTTTATAAACTCTGGGCTTTCTTTTATAGTTACATTTTTTGCCTTTTTTACTAAAAATAATTTACAATTTTCTGTGTTCACATCAACAGAAAACTCTTTATTTATATTATCTCCACTCTCTTTATATGAAATTTCTACTGGCTTTACTTTTTTATCATATATAGCACCTAATTCATAAGCCATACCTAATATACTTAGTAAATCTCCTCTATTTGCAGTTAATTCAAAATCTATAACACTGTCATCTAATCCCATATATTCTATTGGATTTCCACCAACTGGAGCATCTTGTGGCAATTCATGTATTCCATTCTTATCTTCATCTGATAAAAATTTCTTATCTACACCAATTTCATATAATGCACACATCATTCCATTTGACTCTTGACCTCTTATAGTTCCTTTTTTTATTTTTATACCATCTGGAAGCTCTGCTCCAACTTGTGCAAGTATCACCTTTATTCCCTTTCTCGCATTTGGAGCACCACAAACTATATCCAACACTTCATTTCCAATATCAACTTTGCATAAATGTAAATGGTCAGAATCTGGATGTGGCTCACATTCTTTTATCTCTCCTATAACTAAATTAGTTGCACTAATCAACTTCTCTGCTGAATCATATTCATTTCCAGCCTTTGTCATAGCCTCTGCTATATCTCTTTCACTTAAATTATCATCTAAATCTATATAATCTTTTACAAAATTCAAACTTAACTTCATAATAATTTCCTTTCCAATGGGGACAGTCTTAAATTGTCCCTACTTTTTCGTTGTTTTTTGTCATTTTATGTCTTATATTGTTTAAATTATATTTTAATATTTATTATTCTATTTTTTACTCTCGTTTGCCATATTTTTATACTGATTTTACTTTTATTTTGCTATATTTTTCATACTAATTCTACTTGATTCTTATTTCACAAGTTTCGACATTTCTTACTATTATTTGACACAAATATTGGTACAAATCCTAACTGACCCCATTATTCTTCGTCTTTTCTGTCAAATTGATTTAAAAATCTTACGTCATTTGTGTATAAGTATCTCATGTCTGTTATTCCATATCTGAACATTGCAAGTCTGTCTATTCCTGTTCCGAATGCAAATCCTCCAAATTGTTCTGGGTCATATCCATTCATTTTTAGTACATTTGGATGTACTATTCCTGCTCCTAATACTTCTATCCAGCCTGTTTGTTTACATAGATTGCACCCTTTTCCTCCACATTTAAAGCATGTTACATCTACTTCATATGATGGTTCTGTGAATGGGAAATAACTTGGTCTAAATCTTAGGTCTAAGTTTGCTCCTATTATTTTTCTAACAAATACTTCTAATGTGCCTTTTAAATCTGCTAGTGAAACATTTCTTTCTTTTTTATCAATAACCAAACCTTCTATTTGATTAAATTGGTGTGAATGTGTTGCATCATCTTCTCTTCTATATGTTTTTCCTGCTGTAATCATTCTTATTGGTGTTTTTTCTTCATTTGCCATCATTGTTCTTGCTTGTACCGCTGATGTTTGTGTTCTTAATAAATATTCATCTGTGATATAAAAACTATCTTGCATATCTCTTGCTGGATGCCCTTTTGGAAGGTTTAGTCTTTCAAAACAATATTCATCATTTTCAAGTTCTGGTCCTGTTACCACATCATATCCCATAGATACAAATAAATCTTCAATATCTTCAATAATTCTATTTACTGGATGTATGCTTCCTCTTTTTATTTTTGTACTTGGAAGTGTAATATCTATTGTTTCTTCTTTTAATTTTTTATTTAATTCTTCTTGTTCAAATTTAATTTCTTTTTCTTCTATCAATTTTTCCAAAATTGTCTTAGCTTCGTTTACAAGACCTCCTATAACTGGTCTTTCTTCTGGACTTAAAGCCCCCATTCCTCTTAAGACAGCTGTTAATTCTCCCTTTTTTCCTAAATATTTTACCCTTAAGTCATTTAGCTCTTTCAAATCTTTTGCCTCTTCTATTTGTTTAATTGCACTTTGCTTGATTTGTTCGATTTGTTCTTTCATTTTTCAAATTCTCCTTTCTTTTTACTTTTAGCAATTACTTTTCTGTGAAGTTGGTGTTATACAAAAAAATCCATTTTCACCCTAACACACAATTTTTACAAATTATGATATAGGACGAAATGGATTTTATATTTCGTGGTACCACCTATTTTTATTAATTATTCTTCATATTTCCATAAACCAGAAAATACAAAGTTATTAACCTCTTTATAGTTTTAACGGTTCAACCGCTTCTTTCTACTCTTACATTTTCACAAGTTCTTATTTTCTGTATATTTCCCAAAAATATTTATTTCCTATACATTGATAGTTTTAAATTTCAAAAGAAGTCCAAAAAAGTGAAATTTCTATATATCAATTATTAAATACCTTTCAGCCTTGGATATTTTCTCTTTAAATAATTTTTTAATATATATACTTTGCTTTTTCTTAGAATTTTTTATATATTATATATTATCATACTTTTATTTTTATTACAATACTTTTACATCATATTTGTAATTATTATTTGATAATGTCATAGTAAAATTAACATTTGATTATGTC
>CAUWIY010000024.1:0-9272 GCA_963559065.1 uncultured Clostridia bacterium | reverse complement strand
AACAGATGGAGGCATTGAAGTGAAAGTAATTACACTATGTGGAAGCTTAAAATTCAAAAAAGAAATGATGAAAGTTGCAGAAAAAATGGCATTAGAAGGATATTGTATTCTTACACCAGTTTACCCAGTATTAAAGAATATTGAAAGAACTGAAGAACAATTAATAAAATTGAAGGAAATACATTTTAAAAGAATAGAATTTTATGATGCTATATTAGTTGTAAATGTAGATAATTATATTGGAGATAGTACAAATTTAGAAATAGAATATGCTAAAAAGTTAGGAAAAGAAATTCTTTATTATACAGATTTGATTAAAAATAATTAGAACAATAACTTACAATTTTGTAATTTGATAGATTTATAGTAAGTTGTTGTTAAATTTGAAAAGGAGATATATAATGGAATTAATATATAAAAAGGCTGATGTAAATGATATAAATGATTTAGTAGACTTAAAAATAAAACAAAATATATATAATTGTGATAGGGATGGAATAATATTACAAACTGAAGAGATAGTAAGAGAAAATATAAAAAGGATATTATTACAAGAATTAAATAAAACAATTTATTTTTTTATTGCAATAGATAAAAGCAATGATAGAACAGTTGCTAGTAATGGAGTAGTCATTCATCAAATGGTACCCTCTGCTTTATTTCTAAATGGTAAAAAGGCATATATAACAAGTGTATATACAGATGAAGATTATAGACATAAAGGAATACAAAATATATTAATGCAAATGATTTTAGATTTTCTTGATGAAATTGAATGTAAAAAAATTGAACTTGATGCAGTTAATCCAGATGCAATAAAATTATATGAAAAATTTGGATTTAAAAAAGATGATGAAAAATATATTTTAAATAATTAGTTCGACAACTTACAAGTTTGTAATTTGATAGATTTATAGTAAGTTGTCGCTGAGGTTGAATTTTAAAATTTAAATAAAAAAATTATAAATTTTGAGGTGGGTATATAAAATATGCTCATCTTTTATTATGTTAATTAAATATTGTATAATATAGGTAGAGTTCTATATATTGTAAATTATGGAAAAATGTAAGGAGGTAATTGTCATGAGAGAATTATTTGTTAAAAAAGTAATTGATACAACAGGAGAATTTTTAGACAATAACCAAAGAATAAAATTAAAAGAGATACTTACAGAAATATGTTTAAATTATCACATTGAAATATTAGAACAAAGCCAAAAACAAGAAATACAAAAGAACAATGAAGAAATATTAAATAAATTTATATAATCAAAAGAAATTGAAGGTTGTTCAGTTAGAACATTAAAATATTATAAAGATAATATAAGCAAAATGCTAGATACTGTAAATCTTCCAATAAATGAAATTACAACGGAAACATTAAGAAATTATTTATCAAATTATAAAAATAATTCAACTGCTGGTATGGTAACAATAGATAATATAAGAAGAACATTATCAAGTTTCTTTGCTTGGTTAGAAAATGAAGATTATATTGTAAAAAGTCCAGTTAGAAGGATTCACAAAGTAAAAGCAACTAAAAAAGTAAAAGAAACATTAACAGATGAAAATTTAGAAAAATTAAGAGATACTTGCTCAAATGTAAGAGATTTAGCAATATTAGAACTATTAATTTCAACTGGTATGAGAGTCGGAGAACTTACTAGATTAAATATATCAGATATGAATTTTCAAGAAAGAAGTTGCATTGTTTTAGGAAAAGGAAATAGCGAAAGATAAGTCTACTTTAGTGCAAAAAGTAAAATGTATATAGAAAAATATTTGGAAACAAGAACAGATGATAATGAAGCTTTATTTGTATCACTCATAAAACCATATAACAGGTTAGGAATATCTGGAATTGAAATAGCCATAAGAAATCTAGGAAAAGAGGCTAATATAAACAAAGTACATCCACATAAATTCAGAAGAACAATGGCAACTATGGCTATTGATAAAGGTATGCCAATAGAACAAGTACAAAAATTATTGGGACATATAAAGATAGATACAACAATGGAATATGCTATGGTAAATCAAAATAATGTTAAAAATTCGCATAGGAAATATATAACATAAGTAATAGATATAGTTATTAAAATAAACGACACAAAAGTAAATGAAAATATTTTTAATATTAGGATATAAAAGATTAAGCAGACAGGAAAAAATTGACAAAATAGTAATCAAATGATAAAATATTATGTAAAATTAGGGGGGAGATATTATGCAAGTAGTTAAAAATCATAATAGTGAATATCCTATCGGAATCTTATGGAATATGGGAAATAAATATGCACGAGAAATGATGTTAAAAATAGCTATTATGGAAGATGTTTTACAAGTAAAAATACTTGATTTAGGTAAAGATTATGAGCAATTTGTATTAGACTGTTATGAAGGAGATGAAGAAGCCTATGATGGTGGATATATATATGAAAAAATTAAAAATATGAATACTGATAATAAGAGAATTGTTGTATTTATATTCAATGTAGATAACCCAACCTATCAGCAAACAGAAGACGGAAAAATTCAATGTATAGAAGCAAGAAAAGTAAAGCAAAGAATTAGAAAAGAATATGCAAGTAAAATAGATGGATATTTTTTTGATAATTTAATACATATTTCAGATAATGTTGAAGAAGCAAAAAGAACATTGAATACAGTAAATAAATATGATAAATATACAATTGGAAATTATGTTAGAAAAGGTTATAAATCAATACTGAATGAAAGTACAAAATGTCAAAGTAAATCGTATGTTAGTTTTCTGGAGAATTTAAGAGGAGATAAAGATGAAAGAGAATAATAAAAGATATGCGTTAATATTAGCAGGTGGAAAAGGAAGTCGTTTATGGCCTATTAGTACAACTAATAAGCCAAAACAATATTTAAACTTATATTCAAATAATATTATGATAAATGAAACTATAAAGAGAATAGAAAGTATATTTGAGTATGATAATATTTTTGTAATAACCAATATAGACCAAAAAGAACTAGCAGAAAGATATATAGATAACAGAATACCAAGAGAAAACATTATTTTCGAGCCAATGTCAAAAAATACAGCAATGTGTATTTTTTATGCGTCAATTAGAATATTAGAACAAAGAGGAAATGGAACAATAACAATTTTATCTTCTGATCATTATATAGATGAAACAGAAAAATTATTAAATAATATTGAAGAAGGCATAGAATTAGCCAATAAAGAAGAAAACTTAGTAACAATTGGAATAAAGCCAACATATCCTGCAACTGGTTTTGGATATATAAAATATAATTATGATGATGATTTAAAATGTAATATTGTAGAAGAATTTAAAGAAAAACCTATATATGAAAAAGCAAGAGAATATATCGAAAGCGAAAAATATTATTGGAATAGTGGAATGTTTATATGGAAAATTACAAGTATATTAAAAAATTATAAAGAATTTTTACCAGAAATATATAAGTATAAAGAACAGATTGCAAATAGCATAAGGAACGGAAAAGATGTATTACAAAATATCTATAAAGATGTTGAATCAATTTCTATTGATAAAGGAATACTTGAAAAATCTAATAAGATAAAAATGGTAAAAGGAGAATTTAACTGGTTAGACATAGGAAGCATTAATGACTTTTTTAAAATTCAAGAAAAGGATTTTAACAATAATGTAAAAAAAGGTAATTTAATTGCAGAAGACATAGAAAATTGTAGTATATATAATGATGATAATAGTGCAGTAATTGCAGTAGTTGGAGTCAAAGACTTAAATATAATAAATAGTAATAATGTTATACTTATTGCAAATAAAGATAAAATGGGCGAACTACCTAATTTAATCGAAAAAATAAAATGTGATAAAGAGTTAAAAAAATATTTATAAGGAGAAAGTTATGAAGCCTGATAATTTTAATGATGTAGTTGAAGAAGGTAGTAGCAGAAAGTATATAGAAAATTTAAAGCAAAATGAACTAATTATCTATTCGCCAACATCAATTGAAAAGAATAATATAAAAAATAATCAATGTTTAATGGTAAATTGGCACGATCTAACTAAAAACATTAATAAAATAGATGAGTTTATTAAAAAAAATAATACAATATCTTCAGTAGTGAGCTATGGAGGTGGAAGCACTATTGATATAGGAAAATATATAGCAAATAAACTTGGTATTGATTTTATTTGTATTCCAACAATGCTTTCAACAAATTCCTATGCAACAGATAAGGTCGCATTAATAAAAGAAAATAAAAAGATAACTTTAAATGCTAAAATTCCAGACAAAATAATAATAGATAATGAATTACTGAATTTATCAAAAGATGAAAATATATATGGATTAGCTGATGTTTTTTCTATATATACAGCTTTATATGATTGGAAAATAGCTGAAAAAGATATATTAGAAAAAATAGATGATAATATATATAATATGGCGGAGAAATTATTTAAAGAAGTTTTAGAGTTTGTAAATAATAATGAATTAAAAGACATATCAGAAAATAATATAAAATTATTTCAATTTATTGGAACGGCAGGATATATAACTAATTTATATGGTACAGGAAGACCAGAAAGCGGTTCAGAGCATATATTTGCAAAAGAAATTGAAAGAAGAATAAATATCCCACACGGAATGTCAGTTTCTATCGGAATATTAGTTATGGGATTAATGCAAGATAGAGACATACTTGATATATTAAAAGCAATAAAAAATTAAATGTTTTCGGACAAGTTAATAAATATGGTTTGAATAAAGAAATAATAAAAAAAAGTCTTATAGATTTAAAACCAAGAGAAGACCGATATAGTATAGTGAATAGATATGAAAACAAGTTAAATGAAAGATATAAGATTTTAAAAAAATTATATAATATAATAGATGGAGAAATAGAATTATGATAGTAATAAATGATTTTTTTGTAAGGTATAAAGAAGCAGTATCAAATCAAATGGAATTGATTGCAAAAGCAAATAAAGGAAAGATTGTTTCTGCAACAAGATTTATGGGGCAACAGGCAATGCAACAAGAAGATATAAAAGATGATATTTATGTATATTTGCCCTTAAAATATATCTTCCAAGCTGTAAAGGAAACATATAAAGCTAAGAATGAAAAAATTCACGTTTTTGAAGAAGAACCTTGTCTATGGAAGAGAATCTTATTTAATAAAACAGGCAACCCATTATATATATCAATGTATAGAAGACCAACTAAAAATTATGCAAAACATTTAAAAAAATATAAAAATTTGAAAAAAGTTTTTGTTGAATTACCGCAACATAAAAAGTTACTAATGGACTATGGAATAGAAAAAGAAAAAATAGAGGTAACTCCAACACCATCTAAAATTGAAAGAAAGAAAAGTCAAAAAAAGTATGATCCTAATAATGTAAATATATTATTTGCAAGTTGGAACAATAAAGAGGGAAATGCGATTAAAGAAAGAGGATTAGAATATTTGTTAGAACTCTTAAAAGAAAACCCTAATTATACATTAACAATTCCATTAAGAGATAATGACACTGAAACATTTAATATGATTGCTAAAAGAATTGGAGTATCTGATAGAGTTAAATTACTTGAAATACACAATAATACAGAGATTTTAACTCAATTATTTGATGATTCGGATTTTGTCGCATTTGTACCACAAAAAAGGATAGTAAAAGATGTACCTAATTCACTAATAGATGGAATCGTTAGAGGAAAACCGATTATAATATCAGATGTTATAGATTTTTCGCAAGAAGTAAAAAAATATGGAATTGGAATAGTTGTACCAGGAGGAGAAAAAGCAAAAAAAATGATGATTGATGAAAATACATATACTGAATTAAGCAATAGAGCTTATGAATACTCTGCTAGAAATTCCAACGAAAACTATTTAAAAATTATTCAAGATTCTTATGATATGAAGAAAAAAGAAAAGACATTAGCTGATAGAATTAAAGTAAAACCAATACAACACAATGAACAATTGCCACAGAAAGAACAAGAAAGGAATGGAGTTGAAAAAGATGAAAATAGCAATAGTCAATACTTGGGCGATCTCTAAAAAAGCCGTTGGAGGTACAGAAAGATTTGTAATGGATTTAGCAAAATCTTTTGCAGATAACGGAAATGAAGTTGATGTCTATATGTTTTCAGGAAATACACATATAGAAGATGGCGTGAACTATATAAATATAAACTTATTCAATATGGTAGGGGAAGCAGATGAATATATAGTACAAGAAGCCTTTGGTAACTTTGAAACAGATAAATCATATTTAAGTCTAGCAGAAAAATTAGAAAGAAAAATTAATATGGGAAAATATGATTTTATACAATTAAATTCATTATTATTTTTAGAAGCTTGGAAAGATAAAAAAAGGATATTTACAATACATACAAATCCATTTGAATATATTCTTGCCTGGGGAGAAAAATCATTCAAAAAAGCAATTGATATGATGAAAAAATATAAAAATGATGATAATACAAAGTTTGTAGCACCATCAAAATTTTATGCAAATGAATATAAAAAATTAACTGAATGTGAAATTAGCTTCATTCCACACGCAATAGATAAATCAAGAATAAAAACAGACAAATCTGTAGATGAAATTTGTGAACAATACGATATAGATAGAAACAAAATAAAAATAATCGTTCCACAAAGACTAGAACCAAATCAAAAACAACCGCAATTATTACTTGACACTTGTTGTTTAATGAAAGATGAAGAAAAAAACAAAATTGAAATCATTTATACTGGATTAGATAAACAATATGAAAAATTTGTTGATTCATTAAAAAAACAGGCAAATGAAAATAATATAAGTATAAAAATAATAAGGTTTGATGATATGTCCGAAGCATATAAAATTGCAAATATATGTGTATTACCAAGTAAGTCAGAAAGTTTTGGATATTCTGCATTAGAATCATTATCGTTAGGAATATATACAATATTAAATGATATACCAACATTTAATGAGTTGGCAGTTGGAAACGATTATAATTATATCTTTAAAAATAATAAAAATGATTTAAAAAATCATCTATTAGAAATTATAAACAACCAAATATATAGAGAAAGAAAAATACCATCTAAAAAATGGCAAAAGCAATATGATATAAATATGTTTGAAAACTCTTATATTAATATGATAAAATAATAAAAATTTTATAAGGAGATTAACTATGGAATTAAGAGATTTATATGATGAAAACAAAGAATTAACAGGAGAAACAATTTATAAAGGACAAGATGTACCTAAAGGACGTTATTATATAACTGTAGTAGTTTTTATACAAAATAGTAAAAATGAATTTTTGATTCAAAAGAGAGTAAAAAAGAAAGATGGTAAATGGGCTACTACAGGAGGACACCCAGTATCAGGAGAAACAAGTAAACAGGGGATAATAACAGAGATTAAAGAAGAATTAGGTGTTGATATAGTAAAAGAAAATATTAAATTGTTTAAAACAATAAAAACCGAAGATGATTTTGTTGATATTTATTATTTAAAAGAAGATATAGATATAAAGAAAATAAAAATTCAGAAAGAAGAAGTGGAAGATGTAAAATGGGCTACAATAGAAGAAATAAATGAATTAATAAAAAATGAAGCTTTTTCTGAAAGTCATACAGAATTTTTTGAATTATGTTTAGATTATTTAAAATTAAAATAGGAGATAAAAATGTTAGACAAAGCAATTATATTTGATTTAGATGGGACATTATGGGATACATCAATAGAAATTGAACAAGTATGGAAAGAAGTAGCTGAAAATTATAATATTAAGATTAATCAAGAAAAGATTAAACAAATAATGGGATTTACAAAAGATGAAATAATTGAATATTTATTTAAGGGAAATAGTGAAGAAGGAAATGAATTTATTACTAAATGTCAGGAAAATGAGAATAAATATTTAAAGAAAAATGGGGGGCACATTTATAAAAATACAATTAAAACAATTAAAGATTTATCCAATAATTATAATTTATATATTGTGAGCAATTGTCAATCAGGATATATAGAAGCTTTTTTAGAACATTATTCCATAGAAAAGTATTTTAAAGATTATGAATGTTCAGGTAATACAGGATTAAGCAAAGAAAAAAATATAAAAGAATTAATTAAGAGAAATAAAATTGCAAAAGCTATATATGTTGGAGACACAAAGAAGGATTGTGAATCAGCAAATATGAATGGATTGCACTTTATATGGGCTGAATATGGTTTTGGAAAATGTGATAAATATTATAAAAAAATTGAAGATATAAGTGAATTAATAAATATGGAGATATAATATCAGTGGATAATCATCCATACAAATTACAATTTTGTAATTTGATAGATTTATAGTGATTTGTCGCTAGAGTGAGATATCAAAAAGGAGAAATTTATGAATATAGGAATAGATATTGATGATACAATAACAGAAACATCTGAATTTTTAACGCCTTATGTTGCTGAATATTTTTCTTTAGACATAGATTATCTAAAGAAAAATAATATATGCTATAATAACTTACCAAAAGAATATAAAGAAAAAGAAGTAGAATTTGGAAAATCTACATTTGGAAGGGTTTTACTAGATGTTAAACTAAAACAAAAAGCAAAAGAAACAATAGATAAATTAAAAGAAGATGGTCATAGAATTATAATTATTACAGCAAGAGATAAGACAATATATGATGATCCATTTGGATTTACATCAAAACAACTAGAAAAACTAGGAATTAAATATGATAAATTAGTCTGCTCGTTTGATAAAAGACAAATTTGTATTGATGAGAAGATAAATTTTTTTGTTGATGATTGTATAGAAAATTTAAACAAAATAGAAAATACTGTAGATAAAGTTTTTCTATTTAACAGTAAAACAAATATAGGAGAAGATAATCATTTTACTAGAGTTAATTCTTGGGAAGAAATATACAAATATGTTAGTGATTACAAAAGCAATGTAAAGTAAAGGAATTATATATGGATAAGTTGATAAAATGGGCAATAGAAATTCAAAGTTTAGCATAAGCTGGACTTACATATACTGATAATGTATATGATATAGAAAGATATGAAAGATTAAGAGAAATCTCAGCAGAAATAATAGAAGAAAAAAAGAGATAACAAATTGAAATGTGTTTTAAAGTAGTTAAAGATAAGAACTGGGAAACACAATTTGACTAAAAAATTACAATTTTGTAATTTGATAGATTTATAGTAATTTATCTAACATAAAAAGCAAGACTGAATTCATTAGAATCCAGTCTT
>CAUWIY010000023.1:0-10556 GCA_963559065.1 uncultured Clostridia bacterium | reverse complement strand
TATTTAAAAGTTAATTTTGAAAATTTTTTATGACATTTTCAAAAGTTATTGACAGTATTTTTTACATTTTTTTATACTACAGAAAAAATTGTTATCCTTTTAGTAAAATATTAAGTTTCTATCAAAATTTAAAGAAACAAAATGGATAAACATTATATTTATATTTTGTTTTTTTATAATTTTTTAAACTAAGAAAATTTAATATAAAGTCATATACAAACCAACTGAGACATGATTTAAATCGACTAACAAGAACAACAAAAAAAGACATAATTTAAATTGTTGAAAGTTTTATTTTTGAATAAAATTTCAAATAAATATTATTCATGAAAATTCCAACTATTTAAACTATATCCTCTATTATATACTCTTGTTCACTTCTTATCTAATAAAATAAATTCCTATCACTGCTAATCCTATTATAATTCTATAAATAGCAAAAACTTTGAAGCTTCCTTTTTTCAAATACTCTAGTAAAAACTTAATTACAAGAACACCAACAACAAAGCTTGATAATACACCTACAAAAAATGGTATATTCAATACAAAATCTTTAAATTTATATAAAGTTGCTCCTAATACAATTGGTGTTGATAATAAAAATGAGTACTTAGCTGTTGATTCTCTATCTATTCCCATTGCTCTTCCTGTTGTCATTGTAACTCCTGAACGTGATACTCCCGGAATAAATGCTAATGCTTGAGAAAATCCTATTAAAAATGTTTGTTTAAAGTTCATATGTTTGTAATCTGTTTTAGATGGTGCTTTTTTATCTACTATGTACAAAATAATACCCATTATAATTAATGCTGAGGCTATTAATAATGGCATTTTTCCCAAACCATCTCCTACAAAATGGTCTAGCAAAAATCCTATTATTCCTCCTGGTATTGTTGCAGCCACTAAATACCAAAACATCTTTCCTTCAAATGTTTTTTCTTTTTTTACAACTTGTTTATATCCTCCCTTTACTAGTGCTATCCAATCTTTATAGAAGAATAAAACAATTGCAAGTAATGTTCCAAAATGTAATGCCACATCAAAACTTTCTGGGATATCCCAATGAAATATCCAAGGAATTAAGTTTAAATGTGCTGAACTTGATATTGGTAATAATTCTGTTAATCCTTGTACTACTCCTAAAACTAATGCTTGTAAAATTTCGTTCATTTTTTCCTCCTTTATTGTTAAATTTTCATTTAACAAATTTTATTTTTTATATATTTCTTTTAAAATATTATAAACTGTATCTTTTATAAATTCAGCTGTTGTAACAGGTGCAACCTTTCCAGGTAAAGCTAATGCCCAAATTAATTTTAAATTTTTATTTTTCGCTGCTCTCTTGTCTATTCCTCCTGGATTTGATGCTAAGTCTACTAGCAAGCAATCTTCTCTTACATATTTTAGTCTTTCTTCTGTTAAAACTAAATGAGGTACTGTATTTATTATTACATCATATTCAGATAGGTTTTCTCCAATAGTGTTTATATTTGTTTCCATATGTCCATATGCTCTAATCCATGCTAAATCTTCGTCTTTTCTAGCAGCACAAGTAACTCTAGCTGTAAGTCCAGCTAGTTTTCTTGCCAATACTTTTCCTATTCTTCCAAATCCCAAAATTAGAATTTTACTTCCATGAATAATCTTATTTGTATTTGCAATTAGAATTTCTATTGTTCCTTCTGCTGTTGCTATAGTATTTAAAACAGCTAATTCTTCCCTTTTCATTATATCTATTATTTCAATATATTCATCATTAGCTAATTCATATACTTCTGGTGTTATACTTCCAGCTATTAAGATTTTTGCATTTATTACGTGCATAAATTCTCTTACTGATATTTGTTTATCACTAAATGGTGCATTTAATTCTTTACCATTGCTAGAAAATGGTATTGGTCCTATTATAATTTCTGATTGTTTGACAGCCTCTGTTAATTTTTCACAAAAAATAATATTGCTTTCATTTTTTAATTCTTCTGAATTTTCAATACCGAAAGCAAATACTTTATTTCCATCTTTTGCTAACATTTTAGCTAATTTGACAATTCTTAAATCTCCACCAATTACAGTAAAATTTATACTCATTTAATCCACTCTTTCTATTTTATAATATCAGATTCATGTTTAACTTTTTAGTACTTTTATTATTAATTATTATTTAAAAGTTACATGTTCCTTCTTATATTATATTTATTTTTGATTTTTTTATGAGTAGATTTAAAATTTTATTTAAAATTGTAATATATCTTATTGCGTATTTACTTATTCTATATTTTTTAAATTTATATTGCTAATTTATTCTTGTCTTTCTTTTTCATCTTTATTTTCTACATTTTCTTCTTTTGTCTTATCTGATACTTTATGTTTTAGTAATCTAATATCATTATAGCTTAAATTTCTTGTGATTTCGAACATATCTTCTAAATGTTCTTTTGCTTTTATTTCTTTTTCTTGTAAATGTTTTTCAATGTCATGTACATTATTTTCTAAATTAAATGGTATTGATATTTTTGCTATAATTGGTATAAATATTGGGTCTTTCTTTATTTTTGGTACTACTTTTTTTGCATCTACATCAATCGCAATATTTGCATATTGAATTGCTTTATCATTATTTCCTCTTACCATTTCTATTTTTGATAATTCAAAATAACTATCTGCTGCTAATTCTTCGTCATTTATTGCTTCCATAAAATATCTTTCTGCTTCTTCAAGTTCTTTATAAATAAGTGCAATTTCTGCTAAAGAATATTTTGCATTATATGCTAAAGAATTTAATTCGGCTGCTTTTTCATAACATATTTTTGCATTTTGAAAATCATTTAACATTGTATATGCAATTCCTAAATTATAATTTATTTCATAGCTGATTGGATTATGTTTTAGCGCTTCCTGATAAACACTTGCTGCTTCTTTGTACATTTCATTTTTTATTAAAATTTCTCCTAACAACATGCTAGCTTTTTCATAGTCTGGTTTATTTTTTAACAAATTGTACAGCATTTGTGTTGCTTCTTGAGGTTTTTCCAAATCATTAAGTAGTTCTGCCACCCTATAATATGAGTCAAAGTCTTTTTTATTTGCATCAACTGCTTGTACATATTCATCAATTGCTTTTCTCATTCCGCCTTCTAATTCATATATTTCAGCTAACATTCTATGACCAATATAGTTTTCTGGATAACGTGTTACTAAGTCTATTAATTGTTCTTTTGCTTTTTTATTATTTCCAAATTTTAAATATATTTTTGCTTTTATTACATTTAGTACTTGTATTAATGGTATTGATTTTTTTTCCAACACCCATACAAATGTTGGAAGTAAAATAGATAGTACATATTTTAATATTATAAATACTATATTTAATTCTATTTTTGATAATACTTCTACAAAATTTAAAAAGATACCTATAGCTTGTAGTATTAGTACAATTATATAGTTTGTATCATTTTTCTTTATCATCTCGAAAAAAATATAGACAAACATACCAAATGCGATTATTGTAAATAGTAATTGTTCTATCATTTTGTTTTCTCCTTTTTTATTTCTATACTATTTTATTGCATTTTTCGTATTTTGTCTAGTATTTTATTTCATTCTTATATAAATTTATTAATATATTCTATTAGGAATAATGGTACATTAATAATTTTCTCGTCTTTATTCAAATTATTCATTGAAAATCTTATTGATAGTTCATTTTCGAACTTTTCATTATATTTAGTTAAACTAGTATTGTTAATTGATTTATTTGATTTTACTTCTATTGGGATTATTTTATTTTTATTTTGAATAACAAAATCTATTTCATATCTATTAAATGTAAAATAATTTGGTGTTGCATCAAATACGGTATTTAACATATTTAATACATAATTTTCTGTTAAAGCTCCTTTGAATTCTTCAAATAATCTATTTCCTTCTATAACAATTCTACTATCTAAATCTGCCATTCTTCTAAGTAATCCCACATCATTCATATAAATTTTAAAAGCACTTAAGTCATTATAAGCTTTTAATGGTAAATCAGTTTTTGTTACATTATATATTTTATAAATCAAATTGGCATCATTCAACCAGTTTAGTGCACTTTCATATTCTCTTGCTCTTGCTCCTTCTTTAATTGTTTTATACAAAAATTTCTTATTTTCTTTTGCTAGCTGATTTGGAATGCTATTCCATATTAATGATATTTTATTTGCTTCATTGTTTTGAGTATGCTTAGAAAAGTCACTTTCATATGCTTTTAATATATTTTCTTGCACATTATTTACAAGTTCTATATCTTTTTCATTTACCCATATATTTACTGCTTCTGGCATTCCACCTATTATAAAATATGCTTTTAGCTTTTCTTCTAATTGATGAAAAAATATGTCTGGTATTTGTTCAATATTTTTAATTGATTTCATATATTCTACTAAGTTTTCACATCCGTCCGCAATTAAAAACTCGCTAAATGTCATTGGATACATATTCAAAAAATCAACTTTTCCTACTGGGAAAGATGTATGTGATAATCTTATTCCTAGTAAGCTTCCTGCACAAACTATATGATATTCATTTGCTTCTTCTTGAAAATATTTTAAACTATTTAAAGCATTTGGGCATTCTTGAATTTCATCAAAAATTATCAGTGTTCTTTCAGGCATTATCGCTTTTCCATATATAAAAGATAATTGTTCTAAAATTCTTTTTGGATCTTTTGTGTTATTAAATAAGTTGTATAAATCTTCATCATGGTCAAAATTAAAATATGCTACCCCTTCATAATTTTCTTTTCCAAATTGTTGCAAAATATATGTTTTTCCAATTTGTCTTGCTCCTTTTAAAATTAATGGTTTTCTATATTTACTTTCTTTCCATTCTAACAATTTTTTTAATATAAATCTTTTCAAACCACTCATCTCCCATAATTAATATATTCTATATCTATATTAATTATACCGCAAATCACATTTTTGTAAAGTTTTTAAGTAATTCTATCACACTTTTGCAACATTTTTAGTTTAATTCATCACACTTTTGCAGATTTTTTAGTCTGTTTTTTCACACTTTTGTAATGTTTTCTATTTATTTTATCGCACTCTTGTAATATTTTTTACTCATTTTTGCTTTACTTCATAACATTTTTTAATAATTCTACTGCAAAATATTAGTATAAATATTGTAATCTCTTAAAATCTTCCTTGTATAATTATTAGTCTCTAAGTATGGAATATTTTCCACATCAGAACCATCTGCTTTTATAATACCTTTTTCTATCCAATTATCTACTGTTCCTATTCCTGCATTATATGCAGTAACAGCAAGCTCTACATTATTATACCTATTTAATAGTATAGACAAATACTTTGTTCCTATCTTTATATTTAATTCTGGGTCTAGCAATATTTCTTCTATTGTTTTTGAACCAGTTTCAATATCAATTTGCTTTATAACATCTTTAGCTGTATTTTCCATTAGTTGCATTAACCCTACTGCTCCTTTTCCAGATTCGGCATTAGCATCAAAATTACTTTCAGCTTTTATGACAGCATAAACTAAGTTTGTATCCACATTATACTGTGTTGAATATTTTTCTACATATTGAGAATACTCCGTTTTATATATAAATCTTAAAACATTTTTATATATTCCACTTGTAAAAAAAAGTATGATTAAAATTAAAATAGGAATTACTATTATTATGCCTTTTATTATTTTTCTTCCATCTATATTTATATACATATAGAGTACTCCTTTCTTAGTTTATTTACATTCATACCAATTTTGTGCTTCTGATACTTCAGCAATCAAAGGTATTTTCAAAGAAATTGCCCCTTCCATTTGTTCTTTTATTATTTGCTTAACTTCTTCCATTTCTTCTACTGGTGCTTCTATCATCATTTCATCATGTACTTGTAAAACAATTTTAGATGATAGTTTCCTTTTTTGTATTTCTTGATACACATGTATCATAGCTATTTTCATTATATCTGCTGCTGTTCCTTGAATTGGAGTATTCATTGCTGCTCTTACTCCAAATTGTCTTACCATATAATTATTTGATTTTAGTTCTGGAATATACCTTCTTCTATGGAATAAAGTTTCTACAAATCCTGTTTCTTTTGCTTTTTCTGTAACATCATCCATAAATTTTTTTATCCCCTTATATTCAGACAAATATTCCTCTATATATTTTTTTGCTTGCTTCCTAGAAATTCCTAATTGTTCTCCTAATCCAAAATCACTAATTCCATATACTATACCAAAATTAACGGCTTTGGCATTACTTCTTTGTTCCTTTGTAACATCTTCCATTGGTGTTTTGAATACTTTAGATGCTGCTTGTTTATGAATATCTTGTCCCTCGTTAAATGCTTGTATCATGTGTGTATCTTCTGACATATGTGCCAAAACACGCAACTCTATTTGAGAATAATCGGCATCTATATAAATTTTTCCTTTTTCTGGTTTGAATATTTTTCTTACTTGTTTTCCTAATTCAAATCTTGTTGGAATATTTTGTAAATTTGGTTCTGTTGAGCTTATTCTTCCTGTTGCTGTTATTGTTTGGTGAAAGAATGAATGAATTCTTTTTGTTTTTGGGTTTATATATGGTTTTAATCCTTCTACATATGTAGAATTTAATTTCATTAATTGTCTATAATCTAATATTTCTGATATTATAGGATGTTCTATTTTTAATTTTTCTAATACATCTACATCTGTTGAATAACCACTTTTTGTTTTTTTAACAACTGGCAATTTTAATTTTTCAAATAATATTTCTCCTAATTGTTTTGTTGAATTTATATTAAATTCTTCTCCTGCCATTTCGTAAATTACTTTTGTTTTTATTTCCAATTGCTCTTTTAATTTGTTTCCAAATTGAGTCAATTCTTCTTCATCTACATACATCCCATTCCACTGCATATCTGCCAATACTGTTACTGTTGGCATGTCAATTTTTTCAAATAATTCTAAAGCATTAATTTCTTCTAGTTTTTTCTTAGTTATTTCTTGTATTTTGGCAATTAAATATGAATATAGTGTATATCTTTTTTCTTCTAATTCATCATATTTATTATTATCTATATTATCAAATAAATTTATTTGTTGAGAATTTTGTTCATTATTATCAGATAACAACTCATTTACATCAAGTTCCAAATAATTTTCTGTTAGATTTTCTAACTTTAATTTATTATCTGTTGGATTTAATATATATGCAGCAATTGAAATATCATAATTAATATTCTTAATTTCAATATTTTGCTCTCTTAATAATATTAATATCTTTCCTGTATCAATACTAATTTTCTTTATTTTTTCATCTTCAAAAATTTCTTTCCAATTATTAATTTCTGATTCTTCTTCAAATTTCCAATAATATGCTATTTCTGTTTTCTTTCTAAAAACAGAAATTCCTAATATTTTTTCTTTTATTATTTTATCTAAATTATTTTCTTTTTCTGTATGAATATAGAATATCATTTCTTCATCTTCTATTAAAAAACTCTTTATTTCTTCAATATTCACATTCTCTATCTTATAGAATTCTTTTTTATTATTGCTTATGTCACAACAATTGTTTTCTCCATCTAATAAATTAAATCTTTCTATATACCTTTTAAAGTTCAATTCTTTAAATATCTCTAATACCTTCTTATTATCCCATTCTTCTAGTTTTAATTCTTCTAAAGTATCTTCAATTGGTACATGAATATTAATTTCTCCCAATGTTCTTGACAATATTGCTAATTCTTTGTTTTGCTCAATATTTTCTTTTTGTTTTCCTTTTAACTCTGCTTTTCCTTCTTCTAATTCTTTATACAAATTAGCAATTGTTCCATATTTTTGTATTAAAGATAAAGCAGTTTTCTCTCCAATTCCTGGTACTCCTGGGATATTATCAGACGTATCTCCCTGTAAACCTTTTACTTCTATTAATTGTTTTGGCTCAATACCATATGTTTCTATTATTTTTTCTCTATCAAATATTTCTGTTTCTGTCTTACCAGCTTTTGTTCTTGGGATTTTTATTGATATTTTATCTGTTGCAAGTTGAAAAGTATCTCTATCTCCTGAAAGTATAGTAACATTCAATCCTTTTTCTTCTCCATATCTTGCAAGAGTACCTATTATATCGTCACCTTCAAATCCTTCTTTTTCTATGATGTCTATATTCATTGCTCTTAATACATCTTTTATAATTGGCATTTGTTCTGCAAGTTCATTTGGCATTCCTTTTCTATTTGCTTTATATTCTCCATATAATTCATGTCTTTTTGTAGGCCCTTTTAAGTCAAAAGATACACCTATATATTCTGGCTTTTCTTCTTCTAATAATTTAAATAATATAGCCAAAAATCCATACACAGCATTAGTGTATTTCCCGTCTTTAGTGGTAAGAGCCTTACTGCCCATAATACCATAAAAAGCCCTATTCATAATACTGTTTCCATCTATTAATACTAATTTTTTCAAATTGCTTCCTCCTTATTCTTTTTCTTACACAAAGCTAATATAAATGGTGTTGTTACAATATTTGCATATATATAACGAACAATAGCTCCTGGCCCTAAAAAACATGTTAAGAAATATAAAATTAGATATATTGTTGGCAATATTAGTTTTACATCTTTTTTATAAATAGCATATAATAAGCAAGCTAATACGATATAAAAATAAATTGCTGGTTGAAATATAACATATAAAATAGGTATCTTTGTATAATTATTTTCACAAAACATACTTTTATAAAAATCTCTTAGAGCTGGCCATTTATTCAAATCTCTTACCATATTTTCCTCTGTTCCATCTGTCACAACATAAAATGTAAGTTCTAAACATCCTTTGCTTTTTGGATCCATATCATGGAATATCTGGTTAAAAGAATCATCAAAAATATACCAATATCCCCTTATTGTATCTAAAAACGAATCCATACATATAATTGGATATTTTTTTGCCAAATCAATAAACAATTTATAAAAACCTTGTGGATTTTCTTCATATCTGTCAATCACAATTGACATTTTTGTATCATCAGATATATTTGTATCATAAATTTCTATTAAGTTATCTATGTCATCAAAATAATAGTTTATACTTTTTATTTCCTCTTCTGTTAATTCCTCCTTTTTTTGTTTTGAAACTCTAGCAACAGCTTGCGTAATTACACTTAATTTTTCTTTGTCTGATTGTTCAACAGAATTTGTTACAATAATTAAAAGTTGATAGCATAGTTGGTACATTATAATTATTACAAAAAATACGGATACAATATCTATCAATTTCTTTTTATTATTTATAAGGAAAAACATCATAATAGGTGTTCCTACTACTAACGCATAAACCGCATTATTTCTAAATAATAACATAAGAACTGCAAATATACTTAGAAAAATATATCCTTTTATTTTAAATTCTTTTTCTGGAAATTTATATAATCCTATTACAAATATTAAAGTAAGTCCTGCAAACATTACATCTTTTGTAGTCATAAGTGGGAATAGTTGATTAAATGGAAAAATAGCATAAAATACTAATGTAGCAATAGTTATAAATTTATTTTCTGTTTTTTCTTCTATAAATTTAGTTGTATATGCAAATACTCCTGCCATAAAGCACATTTGAAACAATGAAAAACACATCATTCCTAATGTAGAAGAGCCTAATACTTTTATTCCCATTTGGAAAAAAGCGGTCATCATAATTGTAGAAATAAGTGGTTGCTGTGTTGTCATAGTTCCTTCTCCAACTGTGTATGCTATAATTTGAGATGGTCCATCATAGTTTAAAATTGCTGGGCAAAATGCAAGAAATGCTGGCATCCAACATAATATAATTATAAAAAAATACATGATAACTGTAGTTTTAAATTTCTTTTTTGTACCTTTATTATCTTGTATTTTGTTATTATTTTCTAATTTTTTATTCTCTCTTACAGATTGTATATAATTTTTAGATTTTTTTATTATATATTCTCCAAAATAAAAAATTGTTGTCAAAATAACACTTAAAAAGATAATCTTTAAAATATTTACTACTATGTCCATTCCATCTTTTGCAGTGTATCCTAAGGTCTGTAGATTGTGTCCTAATATAAACTGTACACTTAATATTACTATAAAAAAGTATATATATTTAAATCTTTTTTCAGTTATTATTTGTTTGATTTTTTTATATATTACTGAAATTGTACCCTTTGTTTTTTCCATTTATAAGCTCCTTTTCTATATTTTTATAAATTTTAATAATTATATGTTTGTCTTTATTCTTTTATTTTTCTTTGTTTTATTATTTTTAATATTTTGACTACATATTTGACTTCATCTGTGTATTATTATTTCTTGCAAAATTATATAATAAAAGGTAGATAATTTCAACTTATTATCTACCTTATTATTTATTAAATTGTAATTTATTTGTTTTTTATTTCTTTACATAATATACTTCTTGTGATATAATTATACTGTCAATTTTACATTTTATGATTATAACATAATGCTATAATCATACTCTACAAACTAGATGTAACTAAACATCTATTACAGAAAGGAGCA
>CAUWIY010000022.1:0-11612 GCA_963559065.1 uncultured Clostridia bacterium | reverse complement strand
CACGGTCTCCAGTGCCACAAACTGGCGCGTTAACCAACTACGCTACATCCACCATGGAATTAAGTTCATTTCCTAATGCCTTTCTATTGTAAAACATTTTATACCAATTTGTCAACCATTTTTCAAAATTTTTTTAAAATATAACTCTATTTTAATTAATACTTTTAATATAATGCCCAATTTTAGCACAGAAAATCCAAAAAAAGCATATTAAAAATTGACTTCTTTTTTCAACGAATGTATAATAAATTTACTATAAAACAAAGGAATGAGATTATGAACAAAAATTATTTAACAAAATTAGAATTTGATAAAATCCAACATAACTTATCCAAATTTGCAATTACTTATATTGGAAAAGAAAAAACTTTAAATTTATTACCATCTAATAACAAAGAAACCGTAAAACTTTTGTTACTAGAAACTGAAGAAGCCGAGAAACTATTATTTAGGAATAGTACTCCACCACTTAACGAAATTTCTGATAATACAATTGCAATTAAAGCATTAGAAGCATTTGGTTCTTTATCAATTACATCTATTTTAAATATTACAAAAATTCTACAAATGTCAGATGATTTAAAAAATTATTTTTTTGTAGAGTATACTAATCCAGATGATTTTACTTGTTTAAATAGCATTTTTTCTGAATTATACACAAATAAATCTATTATTGAAAAAATAAAAACTAGTATAATTGATGAAAACAATATATCTGATAAAGCATCTGCACACTTATCAAGTATAAGAAAAAAACAAAGAACAATTGAACAAGATATAAAAAATAAATTAAATCATATATTACACTCTTACTCAAAATATTTACAAGAAACTGTAATTACAATTAGAAATGACAGATATGTTATTCCTGTAAAAGATGAATACAGAAGTCAAATAAAAGGATTTGTCCATGACATTTCTAGTTCTGGTTCTACTGTTTTTATTGAACCTATTTCTGTTTTTGAATTAAATAACGAACTTGCAAATTTAAAAATTGAAGAAAATTTAGAAATTGAGAAAATCTTGCAAGAATTAAGCAAATTGTTCTATCCTTATGTAAAAGAAATTAAGATAGATATTGAATGTATTGGAAAACTAGATTTTATTTTTGCAAAAGCCAAATATTCAAAATCACTACATGGAATTACTCCTAAAATTAATGATAAAAAGGAAATTGTATTAAATCAAGCAAAACATCCTTTACTAAATCAAGATACTGCCGTTCCTATTACAGTTTCTTTGGGAAAAGATTTTAATACATTAGTAATTACTGGTCCAAACACTGGTGGAAAAACTGTTACACTTAAAACAATTGGATTACTTACTTGCATGGCATGTAGTGGACTTAATATTCCAGCAGCCGAAGGTTCAAGCATTTATGTTTTTGATTCTATTTTTGCTGATATTGGAGATGATCAAAGTATTTCGGATTCATTAAGTACTTTCTCATCTCACATGAAAAATATTGTTAAAATTGTTAATTCAGCTACTAATAAATCATTAATTTTAGTAGATGAATTAGGTTCTGGTACTGACCCATTAGAGGGTGCTGCACTTGCGATTAGTATTTTAGACTTTTTCCACAAAAAGAATATCTTAACAGTTGCTACTACACACTATCAAGAACTAAAAAAATATGCTTTAATAACAGATAAATTTGAAAATGCTTCTGTTTCATTTGATATAAATACCCTTTCTCCTACTTATCAATTATTAATAGGAGTTCCTGGAAAAAGCAACGCATTTGCTATTAGCAAAAAATTAGGATTAGATAATAATATTATTGAACATGCAAAATCTAATTTAACAAAAAAAGAAATAGATTTTGAAGAATTGTTAAAAAATATCTATGACAACAAAACACAAATAGAAAAAGAAAAAAATATCATCTCTAAAGAATTAGAAAATGTAGAAACATTAAAAAAATCTTTAAAACGAGATAATTCTAATCTAATAGAACAAGAAAAATCAATTATACAAAATGCAAAAATTGAGGCTAGAAATATTTTATTAGAAGCAAAAGAAGAAGCAAATTCAATTATCTCTAATATGAATAAAGCTAATACTTCAATAAATGAATTAAATAATTTAAGAAACAAGTTGAATTTAGATATAAAAAATATATCTAATACGCCTTTAATAAATGAACCCAAAAATACCTCTCACATTCCTTCAATAAACAAAAATGATTTAAAACTAAATTTAGAGGTATATGTTCGTACATTAAATACAAATGGCATTATTGTTTCAAATGTAACAAAATCAAATGATGTACAAGTACAAATTGGAAGTATGAAAATGTCAATAAATATTAAAGATATTGAGCTTTTACAAAAAAACAATAATACAAAGAAAAATTCTAGTACTACACAATTTAAAATCTCAAAAACTAAAAATGTAAAAACAGAAATCAATGTTATTGGTCTAAATGTTGATGAAGCAATTCCTATTATTGATAAATTTTTAGATGATTGTAGCCTAGCAAAGCTAGACACTGTAAGAATTGTACACGGTAAAGGAACTGGAAAACTACGTGAAGGAGTTCATAAATACTTGCGAAGAAATCCACATGTAAAAGACTTTAGAATTGGAACATTTGGTGAAGGCGAAATGGGTGTTACAATAGTAACTCTTAAATAAAAATACTAACCATCAATCAAAAATAGTGGCATAACTCTTTATCTATTTATTTAGATAAAGAATCATGTCACTATATTATTTTTTTAATTTTATTTATATTTCAATTTCTATTATTTTATGTTTTTTACTATCAATTTTTCTGTATATTACGCCACATGCTTCAAACAATCTTCTTGAAGCAATATTATTCTCTGATTCTGAGTATTTATCAGATAGATAAACTACCTCTTTTATTCCAGATTGTATAATAATTTTTGCACACTCATTACATGGAAATAAATCTACATATATTTTAGAGTTTTCTAAATCTTTCTTACTACCTCTAAAATTTAATATAGCATTCATTTCTGCATGGCATACATATGGATATTTAGTATCTAAATTTTCTCCTTCTCTCCCCCATGGAAACTGATCATCATTAAATCCATTAGGTGCTCCATTATACCCAATTGATAAAATTCTATTGTCATTACTTACTATACAAGCTCCAACTTGAGTAGATGGGTCTTTACTTCTCATTGCTGACAGTTTAGCTATTGCCATAAAATATTCTTCCCAGTCTATATAATTTTCTCTTTTTTTATTTAAATTTTCGTTCATATAACCTCCATTTTTATATTAATTTATATGAACAATATTACTACATTTTTTTTAATATTTCAATATTACTAATAATTTAAGTTTCCAAAATAAAAATAAATCTTCTATACAATATATGCAATCTCATTATTAGGAAAATATTTTTTCATCTGTTCTCTTAAAAACTTCTCTCCATCTTCTCTTAATTTATTTTTATACATATACTTTCCTTTTCCTCTTCCTGTCATAATATTTTTATCATATAAATTTATTGCATTTGGAAATGCTTCTTGATTGATTTTTGTATGAACAAAACTATATGTCATAAATATAATCTCAAAAAACACATCTTTTTTAACTTTTTCTGTTAAATTTTCTGATAATTGTTTTATTAAATCTGAATATAGTTCTTTCCAATTATCAACCATTATTACAGGTGCAATTAAAATTCCAATTTTATATCCCGCTTCTTTTAATTTATTAATTGCTTCTATCCTTCCCATTAACCTAGATGTTCCAAATTCCACTCTATTTATAATAAATTCTGGATTAACACTCATTCTAATAATAACTCTTCCTTGATGATTTAAATCTAAAATATCATCTACCATATCAAACTTTGTTGGAAAAGTTATATACCCCTTTGAAACATTTTTAAAATTTTCAATAGTCCATGGTAAATTCCCTGTTATTGTATTTTCTAAAATCAAATCACTATTACTACCTATTTCAAATGTCAAATCATTTTCAGCCTTATTTGCCACTTTAATAATCTTTTCTAGCATTTGCTCCCTATTAACAAATAATCTTAAATATGAACATTTATTATAATTACAAACTAAATAGCAATACATACATGCCGCAATACATCCAGAAGAAGTATATGGCACTAGATAATCTGATGTTTTATGGTTTTCTACAAATTTATGTGTTTTTCTAATTCCTATTATCAAGTTTCTTTTCATATCCATAAATTCACTATTTTGTTTTGCTCTCATTTCTTCTATATTATTATGATTTTCAATCTCTATTTTAGGAATATCTTTGTATTTTTCTAGCAATTCTTTTCCTAATTCATAATTTTCAATTTCCTTTTCAAAATAAATAGCTTTAGGTTTAAACATCTCTTTTCCTCTCTTATATAAAAGATACTAAAATTATCATTTATTAATCATTTGATTTTGATAATTTTTATTAGTTTAACCTAAAGCTTTTATTTTATTTATTTTTTCTAACATATGTAATATACTCATATTCAAAATCATTGTTTTCATCTTTTGGACCATTTTCTCTTGAAACTTCTTCCCATTCAGATTCATTAATATTTGGAAATGTTGCATCTCCTTCAAAGTCTTTTTGCAATTGAGTTATATACATTTTTGTGCAAAAAGGCATCAATAAATTATAAATATTTGTACCACCTATCACAAAATTTTCGTTTTTATCATCTATATATTTTTGCAAATCCGAAATAGAATGTACTACTTTTACAAATTCTGAATCCACAGTAAAATTTTGATTTCTACTTAAAACAATATGTTCTCTATTTGGAAGTACTCTACCTAATGATTCAAATGTTTTTCTTCCCATTATTATTACATGACCTGTTGTCTTTTCTTTAAATTGTCTTAAGTCATCTGGTAACTTCCAAAGCATTGAATTATTTTTACCTATTACATTATTTTTTGATTTTGCAACTATTATACTTAACATATCTTATTCCTCTTTTTTTAAACTAATGCCTAGGAATTTCCTAGGCATTGTAATTTCAAGAATAAAATTACTTAAATAGCAACTGGAATTTTTCCAAGCTTTATTTCTTTGTTGTAATCATAATCTTGAATTTCAAAATCTTCTACTTTAAAGTCATAGAAGTTTTTTGTTGGATTTTTAATAACTAACTTTGGAGTACATTCCACAGGTTCAGCTTCAATTAACTTTTTAATTAATGGAACATGTCTATCATAAATATGACAATCACCTATATTATGTACTAAAGTTCCAACCTCTAAGCCTGAAACCTGTGCAAACATACACAATAAAGCCGCATATTGCATTGTGTTCCAACCATTTGCTGCTAACATATCTTGTGAACGTTGGTTTAAAATCAGATGTAATTTTTTTTGCTTTACTAACCATTGTGTAGAATATGCACATGGTTCTAAGTTCATATCCTTTAATTCAGCATGGTTAAATAAATTTGTCATAATTCTACGACTCGCAGGATCATTATTAAGCAAGTTTAACACATAATCAACTTGATCCATTTTCTGAATTCCATCTTTTGTTTTGAATTCATATTTTTGTGCAAATTGATATCCATATGCTTTTCCTATTGTACCATCTTCTCCTGCCCATTGATCCCAAATATGTGAATTTAATTCACTTACTTTGTTTGATTTTTTCTGCCAAATCCACAAAATTTCATCAATGGCTCTTTTAACTGTTTGGCTATTGTTCCTAAGTGTTATCATTGGAAACTCTTTTCCTACATCATACACATTTTGAACCCCTACAATAGAAATATAATTTGCTTCAGCTCCATCTTCCCATCTTGTTCTAACACCTGTTCCTTCTGAAGAATATCCTTCTTCTAAAATCTTTTTACATGTTTCAATAAAGTTTTTGTCAGCTTGTGTCATTTAAAAATCCTCCTTAAATAAACATTTTATTTACACTGACATTGTACTACAACAAGCTTCATTTATCAACAAATATTATTTTTAAATTTCATTTTTTTCATTATCTGTTATACAATAATGTTACAATATATTATATAATAATATTAATTAATCTCCCATTTTGGCACATATTCTTCTTCATGCTCTCCTAGCGCTTGAATATAACCATTATTTAAGTTTAATCTATATAAATATTTTTCAATTTGTCCATATTCCTCTTTGGTCAATTTTCTATTTATATCATCAACATTTTTAGACAAATATGTGGGAAAATATTGTGCCATAACACTAACGTGAACATCATTCATATTATCATTTATCCATTTTAAAACTTTCCTAGAATTTAATATGTGATTTGGTAAAACTAAGTGCCTAATAATCATTCCTTTTTTCATTATTCCTCTTTCATCAAACACAGGCTTTCCCGTTTGTCTATACATTTCTCTTAAGGCTTCTGTTGTTATTTCAAAATAATTATCAACTTTTGACAAACGTTTTGCTAATAAATTATCTGAATATTTAAAATCAGGTAAATATATATCTATATACCCTTCTAATAACTTTAGTGTTTCTAATTTTTCATATCCATTTGTATTATACACAATTGGAAGTTTTAATCCTTTTTGTCTTGCAATCTTTATTGCTTCTATAATCTGTGGTACATAACTTGTTGGTGTAACTAGATTAATATTTTCTACATCATTTTTTTGTTGCTCTAAAAATATTTCTGATAATTTTTCTATTGATACCTCTTTGCCTTTTCCGCTTTTGACTTATTTCATAGTTTTGGCAAAATACACAATTCAAGTTACAATTAGAAAAAAAGACTGTCCCTGAGCCTTTTTTTCCACTTATACATGGTTCTTCAAAATTATGTGTTGAATATAAAGCAATTTTTACCTTATCTGTTGATTTACATCTTCCTATTTGACCATGATTTCTATTTATTTTACATTCGTGAGGACATATTTTACATTGTTCTAATAGCTCTAACATTTAAGTATCATTCCTTTACACTTTTAACATATACTTTTTCATCTTCTACTTTTTCTAAATAAATTGTTTTTTTAGAAAATTTATCTAAATTATTTTTTACTACATCAATTATTTGACTTTCACTTGCTGTAGATTTAACAATTGATACGACATTACCATCTAAATTTTTAATATATACATTATATTCAGGTTCTATATTTTCTTCTATTTCATTATCACTATTATTATTTGTTTTATCTGTATTTTTACTACTTATATCATCTATTTCATTTTCAACAGAAGCATATTCAGAATAATCTACTAAATATTCTATTATTTCAACTTGATAACCGTCTTTTGTCTTATTTATTTGATGAATTAAAAAAGAATCTTCTTCACTATCTAATCCAAGTCCAGTCACATAATATTTACCTGTTTCTTCACTAAAATACATGTATTCAGTTCCTTCTTTTGGAAAATCCTTTGAAAACTCATTCCCAAACAATTCCTTTGCCTTTTCTTGAATTTGATTATATGTAAGTTCATATTCTTCTAAGTCCTTTTTTACTACTTCCCATAACCATTCTTCTGTAGCTTGATTTATATCTTCAAACTTTGGCAATGCTTCTCCTGTAACTTCTCTCCACATATATAATTTTCCTAAATAGTTTTCTATATTTTGTACTTCTTGTGCTGTTATATTATCTTGTTTACTATTTAGCTTGTAAATATACATTGAGACAAATATAACTAATAACACCCCTATTATTATTAATAGTTTTTTCATAAGCTTTTCCTCCAAACATTGCTTAGAAGTTTCTAGTACATTGCTTATATTTTAATCTGTTATTTCTAATACATTTTAATATATCTTTTTATTATTGCTTAATTTCTGCTTTTTCTTCAATACCTGTTGCAATTACAGTTACTGCCACTTCCCCATTCATATTATTATCAATTACAGTACCAAATATAACATTAGCATCTTCACTTATTTTTTCATTAATTAAACCTATTGCACTATTTATTTCAATTAAGCTTAATGATTCATCACCTTTTACATTAAATATAACACCTTTTGCTCCATCAATTTTACTTTCTGTTAATGGATTTTCTATAGCTTGTCTTACAGCTTCTTCTATTTTCTTTTCTCCACTTGCTTGTCCTATTCCCATATAAGCCTTTCCTCTATAACTCATAGTTGTTTTAATATCTGCAAAATCTATATTTACTTCTCCTATAGATGTCAATAAATCTGTTATACTTGTAATACCTTGTTCTAAAACATTATCAGCTAAAGAAAATGCTTGGTCTAAAGTTACTTTTGTATCTGTTATTTTTAATAAATTATCATTTAAAACAACTATTAAATCATCTACATTGTTTCTTAATCTTTCTGTTCCTCTATCAGCTCTTAATTTTCTAGCTTTTCCTTCAAACAAAAATGGTTTTGTTACAATTCCTATTGTTAAAATTCCCATTTCTTTTGCTATTTCTGCTACTATAGGAGCTGCACCAGTACCTGTGCCTCCTCCCATTCCTGCTGTTATAAATACTAAATCTGCTCCTTGTAAAATTTGTTTAATTTCTTCTTTGTTTTCAATAGCTGCTCTTTCTCCTACAAGTTCATTTGCTCCAGCACCTAATCCTCTTGTTGTTTGTACTCCAATTTGCAAAATGTTACTTGTTCTTGACCTTTTAAGAGTTCCTGTTTCTGTATTTATCATATAGAATGATACTCCACTTACATTGTCTTCAATCATTCTATTAATTGCATTATTTCCTGCTCCTCCAACTCCTATAACCTTTATTTTAGGCATTTTATCTTTTTCTATAACTTCATTCATTTTTATGTTTTTCCTCCTTGTTTCTAATCCTTTCTGATTTGTTCTCTATTATATATAATATTAAAAAAAAATACAACTTTTTTTAAATTTTTATTATATTTTTTGTTACTTAGTAAAATTATATAAAAAATAGCACCTTAATTAATAAGATGCTATTTTAAGGAGTGAATGTAACTTAATCCATCTAATAATTCTTCAAATCTCGAAGTGTCAATCTCCATGAAGTCCTCCGTAAAAGTCGGAACAAACTTATTTTCAATAGGATGTCCCAGCCCCAGCAAGTAGCTGCCATAATTTACTTGGCGTACTACTCTGCCAGTTAAGTCTTCAACATTCGATACTCCGGCATACTTCAGCAGACTTTCAAGTCGCTGATTGTCTATTGGATTTGTCAAGCATAATTCCAGCCCTATGATTCCTCCAAATGGAATGTCAAAGATAATGTCTACAGGCACTTCTACAGGCACTTTATCCTGCATTTTCTCGTTTACAGTTACACTCTTAATTAATGCCTTTGTAATTCCCTTCATGTTGTCTTCCTCCTTAGTTTTATTGCTTAATCAATTATTGCTATTTTTATTTTACCACAACTTTACATAAAAATCAACTGCTAAACTCACACTCTACAGTTAATATATCTCTTGATTGCTTTTGTATATAATGCCTACTTCAACATAAAATTTTATCTTTTCATGGTTTATCACATTTTTATGTAAAACACTAGTATTTTTGGCTATTTTATGATATAATTCAAACATTACAATTCCAAATGGAAGAACAGGAGGTAAATTTTATGAATGATAAGAGCAAGACAGAAAAAACAGCTTTTGGAATGTCAAAAGAAGAATTTCAGCAGATGTTAGAAGAACAAGAGCGGTCAGAACCTTTTGAAGATAAAGCTCTTGAACAATTTGTAAGAAAACCAAAGGAATCAAACTTATTAAGTAAAATAGATAAAATTATATCATCAGTAAATTTTATCTTATTATTTCTTCTCCTTTGCATTATATTTACAGTTTCAGTTGTAAGTACTGCAAAAAGTATTCCTATCGCAATTTTATCTATGATAGGTATTATTATACTTATCATAGAGGCAAAAAGGAATAATGATGAAAATAATAGAAAGTATAAGTGATATTCCAAATGTTTTTGCGAAAGTTAATTAACTAATTCTTTTAATAAAACATAATACAGTCTTATAGTAATTAATTTTACTTAAGACTGTATTTTTAGTTTCAAAAATACTAATTTTCATGTGCTTTTACGAGTAACTTTTCAATCAATAAAAAAAGCTGAGATAAGAAACTTTTCAGGTATCTTACCCCAACTATTGACATTGAGCCCAAACTTTTAGTTCGTAAGCTGTTATAACTTGGAGCGGACGTCGTAGTTATCTACAACTTTTTTCTCTCTTAACGATTGATACAAATATCAATCAATTTACTAAAGTATATCATAATTTTTATAAATTACAATAAATTTATAGAAAAATTTATGAATAAAAAATACCTAGAATCTTTAAATAGACTCTAGGTTGTATGAATGACTTAGAGCTTCGAAAGTTTTCTAAGCACCACTCAACACTATTTTATTCAATTTATATAGATACTATACATCATAACCCATTATTCTTAAAATATCATTTATATCAATAACAATTAACTTATTCTTTAATTTTTCTATTTCAATATTTAGCAGATTTTCAAATTCTTTGTATTTTTCTTCATCAAGTAATACTTTCATAGATTTTATAATCATATATAAATTACACAAATATTCTTTTCTATTATAATCTTTTTCAATATTTTTAAAGCTAATATCATACTTGTTTCTGTAATTAAATAATCTATCTGAATGTGCTGAAATATTTCTAACCATAGTTAAATTTATTAAAATTTGCCTTAATAATTTGTCAGACAATTTAAAATATTTACTTATTTTTTGCCTATCATTTTGTTTAAGTAAACTGTAATATCTACTGATAGCTCCAAAAGTTAGTATTTTAGTTAAAACAAAAGGTGGGACAAAATCATATATATCTTTATAATGCTTAATAGCAGGATGTTTAATATAATTATCATCTATTTCTTTTTTTATCTTTATTATAAAATCATCTACTAGTTCTTCGTCAGCATTCTCATCTAAATTTTCTAATTTTAGATAATCTTCAACACCATATTCTTCTGCTAGAGTATTTGCCATAAGTGATTTTATTATAACTTCTATTTCTAAAGTAAATTTTAAGAATATAGCCTTTATGTTTTTATCAAATTCATATAATGCAAATATTTCCTCAAAAGATGTATTTTCTTTATAATTATTATAATTATCTTTAAAAACAAATTTGTACCCATTTATAATGGAATAATAAGAATATTTTTCTATATTCTTCAAAGCTAATTCTCTATTATTTACAATTACATTTTTAGATATTAGATAATCTATAAGTTCTTCATTATTCTTGTATTCTTTCATCATACCTCCAAATAATATAAAAAATGACTCAAGGCTTCGAAAGTTTCTTGAGCACCACTCAATATATTTATAACATATTTTTTAAGGTGTTTCAAGTATTTTTTTGAAAAAAGTTGAAATTTTATGTAAAATATAGTAATATATAAATGTAAGTATTGTTTAGAAACCAATAAGTTAAAACTCTTGGAGGTTTCTAACCTCCAAGAGAATTTAAGGAGGTAATCACAATGTTTAAAGTATCAATTCCTAAAATCTCCGATAAGGAGATGAAAAAACGGTATGAACAAATCAAGCCAGTCATCACAATAAATGGTAAACTGCACTATTGGTTCTATAATATTAGTTGGGGTGGATAAAACTCCAACTATTTTTATGCAAAAAAATAGTGCATTTATCTTAAATACCTGATAAAATA
>CAUWIY010000021.1:0-12680 GCA_963559065.1 uncultured Clostridia bacterium | reverse complement strand
AATGATTTTTTGCTCCGACCCCAAAATCATCTGCTCTGACCCCAAAATCACCAAAGTTAAAATGAGGAGGAATTATGAAACCAGCAGTAACATATGAATTATTACACGAATGTAAACAGACAGGAGCTAGAAGAGGGGTAATACATACACCACATGGTGATATACAAACACCAATATTTATGCCAGTAGGAACACAAGCTACTGTAAAATCTATGACACCAGAAGAATTAAAAGAAGAAGTTAAGGCTCAAATTATATTATCAAACACATATCATTTATATTTAAGACCTGGACAAGATATTGTAAAAGAAGCAGGAGGACTTCATAAATTTATGAATTGGGATAGACCAATACTAACAGATTGTGGAGGATTTCAAGTTTTTAGTTTGTCTGCTTTAAGGACAATTTCTGAAGAAGGTGTTGAATTTAGATCACATTTAGATGGAAGTAAACATTTATTTACACCAGAATCAGTAATGAAAACAGAAGAAGATTTAGGTGCTGATATTATAATGGCTTTTGATGAATGTGTGGAATATCCAGCAACATATGAATATACAAAACAATCTATGGAAAGAACAACAAGATGGGCAAAAAGATGTAAAGATGCCCATGTAACTGAAAATCAAGCACTATTTGGAATAATTCAAGGTGGATTTTATGAGGATTTAAGAAAGAAAAGTGCAGAGGATTTAATTGCTTTAGACTTACCAGGATATGCTATTGGTGGAATTAGTGTTGGAGAACCAAAGGAAGAATTTTTAAAAATGTTGTATTATACAGCACCATTAATGCCAAAAAATAAACCTAGATATTTAATGGGAGTAGGAACACCTGATTATTTAATAGAAGCAGCAATTGCGGGAATAGATATGTGTGATTGTGTTCTCCCAACTAGAATTGCAAGAAATGGAACAGCAATGACTTCACACGGAAAAGTTGTAGTAAGAAATGCAACATATGAAAGAGATTGGGGACCATTAGACCCAGAATGTGATTGCTATACTTGCAAAAATTATACTAGAGCTTATATTAGACATTTAATAAAAACAAACGAAATATTAGGTGTAAGATTATTATCAATACATAATTTAAGATTCTTGACTAAATTGATGGAAAGAGTTAGAATAGAAATAGAAAATGATAATTTACTAACATTTAAGAATGAATTTTATGAAAAATATGGCTATTTAAGATAAATATGTAGGGGGAGTACAAATGAATTTAATTGATGAGAGTTTTGAACAAAAAAGAACGGATAATACTAAAAAAATATCAAAAATTATTTTGATATTTATAGTACTTTTGATTATAGCAATTATGGCTATGTTAGGAGTAATCGCATATATACAGGGAAATACAACACAATTATATATAGATGGTTTGCAAAATGATAAAGTATTGCAGATGATGGAAGTAGACTCAGATGGAACAATATATTTTCCTATAAAAGACATAGCAAGTTATTTAGGTTATGAAAGCTACAATGGTGAATATACAGATAAATCGGAAGAAGCCAGTAAGTGTTATGTGCAAAATGAAAATGAGATAGCAAATTTTGCATTAAACTCAGAAAAGATATATAAGCTAGTAATTTCAGACAGACAAGCAAATTACGAATATGTATATGCAGATAAACCAGTTAAAGCTATGAACGGAAAATTGTATATAACATCAGATGGATTAGAAAAAGCATTTAATGTATCTTTTAGTTATACTGAAGGCGGAAAAAAAATATATATTTACACAATGCCATATTTAATAGAAAGCTATTCAGCTAGAGTTTTAGACTATGGATATACAGAAATTGATGACAACTTTAATAATAGAAAAGCAATTTTAAACAGTATGTTAGTAGTAAAAAAAGGAAATAAATCTAATTATGGTGTAATTGACTTAAAAGGAAATGCAATATTAGAGCCAAAATACGATAGTATTGAATATTTACAAGACACAAATAGCTTTTTAGTAAAAAGTAACAATAAAGTAGGAATAATATCAGCCCAAAAACAAACAAAGATACAGCTATTATATGATGATTTAGAGTTGATAGATAGTGACTTAGGTCTATATTTGGCGAAACAAGATAATAAATATGGTGTTATAGATTCAAATGGAAAGATAAAAATTTATATAGAGTATGACCAAATAGGAATAGATATAAGTAAATTTGAAAAAAATGGTATAAAAAATAAATACATTTTAGCAAATAATTTAATACCAGTAAAAAAAGATAATTTGTGGGGAATATTTGACAAAAATGGAAAACAATTAGTTGATTTTCAATATGATAGCTTAGGATATGTGGCATCAAATAATAAAGATGCAATAAATTTATTAGTAATTCCAAACTATGATGTAGTTGTTGTTTGTAAAGATAAAAAGTATGGATTAATCAATTCACAAGGAGAAACTATAAGTGCAGTAGTGTGTGATGACATATATATGTCAATAAGTGGAGGGGAAACTCATTATTATATGAACTATAATGATGAACAATATGATATTGAAGAAAGACTAGATAGTTCAGGAGTAAAACCAAACAATAGCTCAAATAATAATAAAGATAATTCTAATGAAATAGAAAGCAATGAGACAAATGAATTTACTAATATATCTGAAGAATAAAATTGAATTTAGGGACTTTTTAAAGTCCCTATTTTTGTGTTTATAAAGTTCTATTTAGCATGTTAAATGAATAATATATATACAGTAGACTAAGGACAAGGAGAAAAATATATGTTTAATGTAACTGTGCTAAAAATGAGAGATATTATAAAATATCTATTAGGAATTGCTTTTACAATAATAATTGTTATGATAGCAACACAGTATTTGGGAAAAATAGATAGACAAGAAAATGAAAAAAAAGAAAAAGGTAAAATTAATTTGTTTTCAGAAATAAACTTAAGTGCATGCTTAAATAAAACTTTACCTGCAATAGCAGAGATTAATGAAGAATATAACAAAATGGAACAAGAAAATGAAAAAATATCAGAAAACAATTATTTAGAAATGATTTTAGAAACGCAAATAAGTAGCATAAAAGGCTTAAAGGATGCTGAAAAAGAAAACAATTTAAATAATGAAAATAGTAATAATATCAATAGTGGAGATGGCGGAAATAATCAAAATACAAATAACTTAGAAAATAATCAGGAAGAAGTAAAAGAAGAACTAAAATTAGCAGATGAGAAAAATGTAAATACAGAGATTGTAACTCCAAATCCAATTAAAGAAAGTTTTAATGTGCAATATGGAAATGTAAAAATAAAAAATCAAACAACATATACATTAACAGAAGAAATGTTAAAACCAGATATAAAAATAGATAATAAAAACATTGTGATATTTCATACACATAGTTGTGAAAGTTATACACCAAGTGAAAAATATCCATATATGCAAACAGGAAATTTTAGAACAACAGATTTAAATTATACAGTTACAAGAGTTGGAGCAGAGCTTGAGAATTATCTAAAAAAATATAATTTTAATGTTGTACATGATTCATCATATCATGATTACCCATCATATAATGGTTCATATACTAATTCTCTAAAAACTGTGGAAAATATATTAAAAACAACACCTTCTGATATAATAATTGATTTACATAGAGATGCAATTGGTTCAAGACCGGATTATGCACCAACAGTTAAAATAGGAGATGATTATGCAGCACAAATTATGTTTGTAATTGGTACTAATGAGGGAGGATTACTTCATCCAAATTGGAATCAAAATTTGAAATTTGCAGTTAAAGTTCAACAAAAAGCAGAAGAGATGTACCCAGGTTTATTTAAACCAATAATGGTAACTAAATCGAGATATAATCAACATACTGGCAAATATGCTAATATTATGGAAATTGGGGCAACAGGTAATACTTTAGAACAATGTTTAACTAGTATGAAATATTTAGCTTCAGTTATGAATGCAGTAATGAATGAATGAGATAAAATTTAAGGGGGAATATAATAAGAGAGTATAGAATAAGTTGTATAAGCAAAATTTTTTATACAACTTATTTTATACTCTAATTTGACTTCTTTTTTCAGATTTTATTTTTATACTTGAATAATAATTGATGTAAATGCTATCAAACAGGATTATTGTATTTTTTTATTATAGTATTTATAATAGTTTTTGTGTTAGGTTTTGTATCTGTGTAAAAATTGAAATAGCTTTTTAATCTTTCTATTTCACAATTGTAATACATTTCTGATGTTGCACAATTAATTCTACATTTAATATTGTGTACGGATTCATTATATATTGCTGATATTTTAGGATATATATCTTTTTCTAATATTTTCAATTCTTGATTATGGTTAGAAGCAATATATTCAATTACTTTTATTAAGTATTGTGTACCTTTATGTGAAATATTGTATCCTAAGTACAATAACTCATGTTCGATTTTCTTGATATATAAATTATTTATTTTTTCGGCTTTTTTGTCTTCTATAAGCTTTACGAGTATTTTAAAAATATTATCAATGCCAATAGTTTTATAAACAATGGAATAGATCATTTCACAATTTTTTATATTAATAGCAGATTGTATTTCACCAGATATTATTATTATTGAATTACTATATTTATCTTTATTGATTAATTTTTCTATTATTTCTTGTCCGTTATAAAAAGGCATTTTATAATCTAATAATATTATATCTATATCATTGTTTTTATTTAAGATATTGAGTACTTCTTTTCCATTTTTTGCAATATTGCATACTTTAATATTTTTATTATTTTTGTTTATATAATTCATTAAATTTATTGCATAGTTTATATTATCATCTGCAATTAAAATATTTATCATACAAATTCCTTTTCATTATTTATTTTTCTAAATTTAATTATATAATTTGATGTCTTTACTTCCATTAATAATAATATCTTCTTTTATATAATTTTTATATTTTTCTGAATTTAAAATTTCTGTAGAAACATCATTATTAGTTACTATATTTTCTGTAAATTCATATATTTCTTCTCTGTAAAAATTATTGTAATCTTCATTTATAATTCTTATTACAATAAAATTATCTTTATTTATCCAAATATCTCTATAATTATTATCATTACCATCTCTAATTATATAACAATCTATACCGTTAAAGCTATCTTCTCTTACATTAAGACCCAAGGAATAGATTGTATTTGTCATTTTTTTATAATTTAATAGGTCATTAGAAAAAATATTAACAATATCCCCTTTTTTCCAATCAACAAAATCTAGCTTATTGTATTCTATTGTTTGAAATTCATCATAAACACAAACATTTTCATAACTATTATCTTCATAAAATTTTATACTATTATTATCTTCAATTTTAAATTTTCCATCTTTATAATAATAGTTTTGTTCATATTCCCAGTTAAAATTATTTTTGAAATCTTTTTGTGTTGTTTTTATAGATAATTTATAATTATCTAATCCTTTAAGATATTCGATTTTATTACATGATGTATTTATTATATTTACTACTTTTTGATTTTTTATAAATAAAGTAGCTGATATAATTGAAATTAATAATACTATTAATATTAAACTTGTTCTCAATATATTAATATGTTTATGGATTTTCTTGAATTTATTAATCATAATAGAATCTCCATCTTTTTCTAGAATCTTTTTTTTATTACTAATATTTTTGTAATAATTTTGACAATTATTACATGTTTTTAAATGGCTTTTTATGAAATTTTCAGTTTCATCAGTTACTGCTTTATTTATAAAAGGTACTGCTAAGTCTTTTATAATGTTACACTCAATTTCTTTATTCATATTTTAAATCCTCCTTTAATTTTGTTTTGGCACGGAAGAACTTAGTTCTTGCCCATTGTTCTGATTTTCCCATAATGCTACCAATTTCTTTGAAACTAAAATCTGTACTTATTCTTAAATAGACTACCTCTTTTGTTTTTTCATCTAATTTATGTATTTTCTTAAAAGTATTTAATAAAGAAACTTTACTAAAATATTCGTTTTCAAAAGAATTTGTTTGTAGTTCATTTTCAGGGCATGATTCAATATTAGTTTCATTGAGTTTTTTTGATTTATTATAATAGTCAATGTACTTGTTTTTTGCAATTTGGCAGAGCCATGTTTTTATATTTGATTCATTTCTGAATTTGTTTATATTTTTAACAGCACTGTAAAATGTTTCTTGTAATAATTCTTCTGCAATATCTATGTCATTTGTGAGTGATAACAAGTAATGGTATATTATTTTAGCATATTCATTATAAATTTCTTCCATTGTTTCTCCTTTCATAAATATAGACTTAAAAAAATAAAATTCGTTACAAATATTATATAACTTTTTCAAAATTTTTTATAATTCTAATATTTTATTTGACATGAAAAATTGCTAATAGTATAATTGATTTGAAAAAGTAAAAATATTATAAAATTAATATAATTTTACTAAAAAAGGAATAATAACAATGATGAAAGAAAAAATAAAACAAAAATTATTTGAACTATCAGACTGTAAATATAAAGAATTTCATTCAAAGCTATGTCCAAAAATAGAGAATATTATAGGAGTAAGAGTACCAATATTACGAAACTATGCAAAAGAATTATTTGATGAAAAAACATGGCAACAAACAATTAAGCAAATTGATGATGAATACTATGAAGAAATTATGTTGCAAGGAATGATAATAGGACAAGCAAAAAAAGCTGATATAGAAATAATAATAGAAGAAATAAAAAAATATGTGCCAAAAATTGATAATTGGGCTCTTTGTGATGTTTTTTGTGCAGGATTAAAAGTTACAAAAAAACATAAAAAAGAAATATGGAAACTAATTAATGATTATTTAAGTTCTAATAAAGAATTTGAAATAAGATTTGCAATTGTTATGATTTTAGATTATTACATTACAGAAGAATATTTAGAGCAAGACTTTGAAATATTTGAATCAATAAAAAATGATGCTTATTATGTTAAAATGGCAATAGCGTGGGCAATATCAATATGTTTTATTAAATATTATGATAAAACATATGAATTTATGAAAAATGCAAAATTAGATAAATGGACATACAATAAAGCAATACAAAAAGCAATCGAATCTTATAGAATTACAAATGAACAAAAAGAAGATTTAAGAAAAATGAAAAAATAATGTTTATTACATGTATTCTATTTATAAGAATTAGTTAAATAAAAGAAAGGATAAAAATTATGGAAGAAATAAATAAAATAGTGGAAAATGAAAGAAAACATAAAAAAAGAAAGAAAAATACAAATCTTTTAAAAATATTAATAGTAATTATAGCTGTTTTTATAATAGGAGTAATTGCGTATATAATAAATGATTTTGTTGTATTAGATAAAAACAAGAACATAAATTTAGTAATTAACAATAGGAATGTGACATCAAACTTAAAAAAAGAAATTATAATAGAAAATGATAATATATATTTATCAAAACAAGACTTAGGAAATTTCTTTGATAAATATATTTATGAAGATAAAAAAAATAATCAAATTATTACAACTTATGACACAAAAGTAGCAACTATAAGTTTAGATTCCAATGAAATGACAATAAATGGAGCAAATGTAGAAGCAGATGGTAAAGTAATTGAAAAAGATGGTGTTATTTATATTCCAATTACAGACTTAGAAGATGTTTATGGAATTGAAATAAAATATGTAGAAGATAGCAAGGTTTTAGTGTTAGATTCAGTTACAAAAGAACAAAAAAAGGCTATAGTAACAAAAGATGTTCCGGTTAAATCTTCTAAAAAATTTATAGCTAAAACAGTCGAAAGAGTAAAAAAAGGAAGTTATGTAGTTGTTGTTTCAGAGGAGAATGGTTTTGCAAGAGTTAGAACAGAAAATGGAAAATTAGGATATGTAAAATCAAATAAATTAGCTAATATTGTTACTGTTAGAGAAGAAATAAAAGAAACAAAACAAATTGAAGGAAAAGTAAATTTAGTATGGGATTATTATTCAACAGTAGCAAAAGCTCCAAATAGAAATGGAGAAACAATAGATGGAATTAATGTTGTATCACCTGCGTTTTTCCACTTAAATAAAGATGGAGAATTACAATCTAATGTTGGTACAGCAGGAAAAGAATATGTAGAATGGGCACATAATAATGGATATAAAGTATGGCCAATGGTACAAAATGATGGTTCTGGAATGATGAGTGTGACATCTGAAATTATGAATGATTATAATAAAAGACAAAAATTGATTGAAGAAATTTTATTTGCTTGTATTCAATATAAATTAGATGGCATTAATTTGGACTTTGAAAATATGAAACAAGAAGACAAAGATATGTATTCAAGATTTATAATTGAATTAGAACCAAGACTAAAAGAAATTGGTTTAACATTATCTGTTGACGTTACAGCACCAGATGGTGCAGAAACATGGTCATTATGTTTTGATAGAAATGTTATAGGAGATGTTGCAGATTATATTATATTTATGGCATATGACCAATATGGTGCATCTAGTAAAAAAGCAGGAACAACAGCAGGATATAATTGGGTAGAATTAAGTTTAAAAAAGTTCTTAGAAACTGAAGATATTGAAAGTGATAAAATAATTATTGCAATTCCACTATATGCAAGACTTTGGACATTAAATGATTCAGGAACAGTTGTTAAACAAAGCGCAATTCCAATAAAAGATATAAACAAAATAATTCCTGATGGAGTTGAAAAACAATGGGATGAAGACTTAAGACAGTATTATGCAGAATATAAAGATGGTGCATATACAAAAAAAATCTGGATTGAAGATGAAAAATCATTAAAAGAAAAAATATCATTAATAAGTAAATATAATTTAGCAGGAGTAGCATCATGGGCGAAAGATATGGAATATGATGGATTTTGGGGATTTTTACAAGAACAATTAAACAAATAAAAAAATTCCAAAAACACTTGACTTTCTAAGGAATACAAATATATAATAACAAAAAGAGCTTATTTGGAGGTATTTAACATACATGCAAAAAAATAACGTATTTTATACAACAGATAAATATAATAATTTAACAGATGAGCAAATAATATCTCAAATAAAAGAACAACGGAGATGAACAAGCTTTAGTATATATATTAGAGAAATATAGAGACTTAGTTCATTCTAAAATAGGAAAATACTTTATAATTGGTGCAGAAACAGAAGATATTATACAAGAGGGAATGATAGGTTTATATAAAGCAATTAAAAATTTTGACATGGAAAAGCAAAATACATTTAAGACTTTTGCTAATATCTGTATCGAAAGACAATTAATAACAGCAATTAAAAGTTCTAATAGACAAAAACATATACCTCTTAATTCATACTTATCTTTGAATATGTCAGCATATGAAAATGAAGAAGCAAGTACAGAGTTAATAGAAACTTTTAAAAATAATGTAGTAGAAGATCCTTTAGATACAATAACAAAAAAAGAGTATTACGAAGAAATAAAAAAAATAATGCACAAAAATTTAAGTGATTTTGAAGAAAAAGTCTTATCAAGATTTATTCAAGGAGAAAGCTATGAAACTATAGCAAAAAAACTTGATACTCCTGTAAAATCAGTAGATAATGCAATTCAAAGGATTAGAAAAAAAGCAATTAAAAATATATTATAATTAAATTATTATCGTATTGAACTTTCTTTATGTAAGATAGTTTAATACGATAAAATCTGCTTGCATAGCTCAGTTGGTAGAGTGCAGCCTTGGTAAGGCTGAGGTCGCGGGTTCAATCCCCGCTGTAAGCTCCATATAAATTGTAAAATAAAACATCAATAATTATTGACATTTTACATAAAAGGTATTAAAATTAAAATGTAATAAGAAAAAACAAGTAAGAGAAAAAGTAAAATAAAAGTTGCTTTAAGAGAGAATTAGTCAAAGGCTGAAAACTAATTTAAGTAAACATATTTGAAAAACTACCTCTTCAAAAGTTTTGGTGAATAAGCCAAACGTGTAAGATACGTTATAATCTATAATTAAGAAAAACAAGGGATGGAACCGTGTATATAAAAGCACTCCTATGGCAAAACAACCATAGAAGTGTTTTTTGTATTGCATACTAAAAATCGGTCTCAAACGGACAAAATGTCCAAAAAGAAACATTCACAATAAAAAAATTGACAGATGGAAATTTTGAAAAAAATTTAGTTTGTGATGAGGAAAGCAAGGCTTTCCGAAAGGAGGAATAAATATGATAAAAATAACATTAAAAGATGGTTCAATATTAGAGGTTGAACAAGGAAGTACAATATATGAAGTTGCAAAAAAAATAAGCGAAGGATTAGCAAGAAATGCAACTTGTGGAATTGTTAATGGAGAAGTAAAAGATTTAAGACATGAAATACAAGAAGATTGTAATTTGACAATAGAAACATTTGAAAGTAGCCTAGATGGAAAAAAAGCATATTGGCATACTACATCACATATAATGGCACAAGCAGTACAAAGATTATTTCCAAATGTTAAATTTGCAATAGGACCAAGCATAGATAATGGTTTTTATTATGATTTTGACGTTGAAAAACCATTTACAGATGAAGATAAGGCAAAAATAGAAGAAGAAATGAAGAAAATAATAAAAGAAGATATCGAAATAGAAAGATTCTCTTTACCTAAACAAGAAGCTCTAAACATGATGAAAAATCAAGAATATAAACAAGAATTAATAAATGATTTAGCAGATGGAGAAGAAATAAGTTTTTATAAACAAGGCGATTTTACAGATTTATGTGCAGGACCTCATTTAATGAAAACAGGAAAAGTTAAGGCTGTTAAAATATTATCATCTTCAGGAGCTTATTGGAGAGGCAATGAAAACAATAAAATGTTACAAAGAATTTATGCAATATCATTCCCAAAAGCAAGCCAAGTTGATGAATATTTACAACAATTAGAAGAAGCTAGACAAAGAGACCATAGAAGACTAGGAAAAGATTTAGAATTGTTTATGACAAGTCCATTAGTAGGATCTGGATTACCAATGTATTTGCCAAATGGGGCAACAGTTAGAAGATTATTAGAAAGATATATACAAGATAAAGAAATAGAAATGGGATATAATCATGTATATACTCCATCACTTGCAAATACTGAACTTTACAAAGTTTCAGGACATTGGGAACATTATAAAGAAGATATGTTCCCAGTTATGAAAATGGATAATGAGGAAATGGTATTAAGACCAATGAATTGTCCACATCATATGCTTATTTATAAAAATAAAATGCACTCATATAGAGACTTACCAATTAGAATTGGAGAATTAGCACATGATTTTAGATATGAAGACAGTGGAAGTGTTTGTGGATTGGAAAGAGTGCGTGAAATGTGTCAAAATGATGCACATCTTTTTGTAAGACCAGATCAAATAAAAGAAGAAGTTGGAAAAGTTGTTCAATTAATTTTATCTGTTTATAAAGATTTTGGATTTAAAGATTATGAATTTAGACTATCTTTAAGAGATAAAAATGATAAACATAAATATTTTGATGATGATGAAATGTGGGAAAAAGCAGAAAGTCAATTAAGAGAAATATTAACAGAATTAGGAATAAACTTCTATGAAGCAGAAGGAGAAGCAGCTTTTTATGGACCAAAATTAGATGTTCAATTAAAATCAGCAGTAGGACATGATGTAACAGTTTCAACATGTCAGTTAGACTTTTTATTACCAGAAAGATTTAAACTTGAATATGTTGGAGAAGATGGAGAAAAACATAGACCAGTTGTAATTCACAGAGCAATACTTGGAACATTTGATAGATTTATGTGTTTCTTAATAGAGGAAACAAAAGGAGCATTTCCATTATGGCTTGCACCAACACAAGTAAAAATATTGCCAATCACAGATGCACAACATGATTATGCAAAAACAATTGAAGAAAAACTTCATAAAATTGGAATTCGAGTTGTTTTAGATGATAGAAATGAAAAAGTGGGCTATAAAATCCGTGAGGCTCAACTAGAAAAAGTTCCATACATGTTAGTTGTTGGAGCAAAAGAGGCAGAAGAAAAAACACTTTCAGTTCGTTCTAGGGGATGTGCAGAAAATGAAACTGTAAGTGTAGATGACTTTATTGAAAGAATAAAAGACGAAGTTGAGAAAAAACTTAAATAGATTTTATAAAATTTGACTAATTTAACATAATTTGATAAAATAAAAATGCAATTATAAGAAAAGTCTTATTTAGGAGGTAAAAATGCGGAGAAAAGAAGGTGTTTTCATATTAGATGAAGTACATTCAGAAGATATGAAAGAAAAATTTCAGGGATTTGAAGGAATTATCATCTATGCAAATAGTCCAACTGCACTTGCAATAAGAGAAGGATATTACAAAGATGACAATTATTGTTTAACAGAAGTATTGACTATAATACTATCTTCTAAAATTTCAGATGCTGAAAATGTATTTGAAATAAATGAATGGATAGATAGAATAAGAAATAAATCAATATTTAAAGACAGAATTCCAGAAATAGCAGTTACTGAAATGGCTGCAAAAATAATAGGTATTATTTAAAAGTTAGTAATAGCTAGTAAAATAAACTTACCGCATATGAAATAGTGAAATTTAATATATATATTATATAAATTTTTATAGGTTTAAAATAGATATGTCACAAGTATATTGAAAATAAAATATTGAAAAGA
>CAUWIY010000020.1:0-16998 GCA_963559065.1 uncultured Clostridia bacterium | reverse complement strand
GACATAATCAAATGTTAATTTTACTATGACATTATCAAATAATAATTACAAATATTGGAATGAATATTGACAAAAAAATAAATTTAATATAAACTAAATAAAAAATAAAAATAATTCAATAAAGAGTATTAAAAATACTAAAATTGAAAATATATAAATAGGAGGAATTTATTATGGAATTAAAAGGTTCTAAAACAGAAAAAAATTTAATGGAGGCATTTGCTGGAGAATCACAAGCAAGAAATAAATATACATATTTTGCAAGTAAAGCAAAAAAAGAAGGATATGAACAAATAGCTGCAATATTCCAAGAAACAGCGGACAATGAAAAAGAACATGCAAAAATGTGGTTCAAATTATTACAAGGTGGAGACATAAAAACAACAGCAGAAAACTTAAAAGCAGCAGCAGAAGGAGAAAACTTCGAATGGACAGATATGTATGATAGAATGGCTCAAGAAGCTAAAGAAGAAGGATTTGACCATATTGCATTTTTATTTACAGAAGTTGCAAAAATAGAAAAAGAACATGAACAAAGATATTTAAAATTATTAGAAAATGTTGAAGATGGATTAGTATTTAGCAAAGATGGAGATAGAATTTGGAAATGTAGAAACTGTGGACATATAGTAATTGGAAAAGAAGCTCCAGAAATTTGCCCAGTATGTGCACATCCAAAAGCATATTTTGAAATAAAAGCAGAAAATTATTAATAAATGAGAAACTATTCATTTAATGGGTAGTTATACAGATATAGCGAGATGAAAACTTTTAAAGTTTTTGTCTCGACTTTTTTATTTATTAATGATATAATGTACCAAAATAAAAACTAAAAATAAAAGAACTAATCTTCAAATAAAAATGTTCCTGATGAACAGAATGAGAAAAGGAGAGATTATGCCAAAATATTTTGTGAAAGAAGAACAAATAAATGAAAAACAAATAGATATAATTGGACAAGATGTAAAACATATAAAAAATGTACTAAGAATGAAAATTGGAGATAAATTGGAATTATGCAATTGTGAAACACAAGAAAATTTTTACTGTGAAATTAGTAATATAGAAAAAGAAAAAATACAATGTACAATTTTAGAAAAAATAGAGCAAAATGCTGAATCTAATGTAGAAGTGACAATATTTCAAGGATTACCTAAAGCAGATAAAATGGAATATATAATACAAAAATCGGTGGAATTGGGGACTTATGACATCACACCAGTGGAAATGAAAAGATGTGTTGTAAAGCTAGATGGGAAAGACAAGACAAAAAAAATAGAGAGATGGCAAAAAATATCAGAAGGAGCGGCAAAACAATGTGGAAGAAATATAATACCAACTATTAATGAAATTATTAATGTAAAAAATATTTGCCAACAAATTCCAAACTATGATATAGTATTAGTAGCATATGAAAAAGAAGATGAAAACAGTCTGAAAAATGAATTACAAAAAATAAAAAAAGAATACAGTAATCAAAAAAAATCTAAAATAAAAATAGGAATTGTAATCGGACCAGAAGGCGGATTAGAGGAAAAAGATGTTGAATTACTAAAAGAGAATAATGCAAAAATAATCACACTAGGAAAAAGAATACTAAGAACAGAAACAGTAGCACTAAATACATTAAGTATCATAATGTATGAGTTAGAAACATAGGAGGAGAAAGATGAAAGAAATAGGGGAAAAAACAATAAAAGATATATATATTAATATAGTAAAGGCAATTGTAATCATTTTTTATTTTTTGGTAATAAATCTTATTTATGAAAATGTTGATATAAATATTTTAAATACAGGAATTCAATGTTTTTCAATATTAATTTTATTTGGAGCAATATACTCTTTTGAAAAAGCGTATAAAAAAGATGACTTTAATTTAACAATAGAGGGAATAGAATTGTTAATATTAGCTATATTATCATTAACAATAGAACATAATACAACTAAGTATGATTTTGAATTTAAACCATATGTTTTAACAATTTCTTATATTTTTGCTAGTTATTTTGTTTTAAAAGGATTAGTAATATACACAAAAGAAAAAAAGAAATATGTAGACAGTCTTAGTGACGTAAGGGAAATTGTAAAAAAAGAAGAGCCAACTAAAAAAGAAGCTACAAAGAAAAATAAAAAAGAAGGCAAAAACAGTAAAGAAGATAAAGTTAATAAAAATGAAAACTCAGAACAAATAAAAGATAAAAAATCAGAACAAGTTACAGATAAAAAAAGTGAAAAATTAGAAAAAGTGACAGAGGAACGTAAAAAATCTGAAAAGACAAAACAGAAAGATACAAAAATAAAAAATAAATCAAATGTGAAAAAAACAAATAATAGTGATTTGGATAAAAGCAATAGAAACAACAAAGAAAAGAAAACAAGTAATATCAACAAGAATACTAGTAAATCAAAAACAGTAAAAGAAAGTACTAAAAAGAATAAAAAGCAGAATGAAGAAAATAAAATAGAAGAAGGTAAAAATAAATGAAAAGTATGACAGGATACGGAAAAAGTAGCTTAACAAAAGAAAATAGAGAATATCAAGTTGAAATAAAAAGTGTTAATCATAGATACTTAGATATTTCTGTAAAAATGCCAAAAATTTTAAGCTACTTAGAAGAACAAATAAAAAAAGAGATTGCAACTAAAATTAAGAGAGGAAAAGTGGATGTTTTTATCACATTTGAAAATAATAGTGAAGAAGGAAAAGACATAAAAATAAATAAAGAACTTGCAAAAATATATATAAATCAATTAAAAGAACTAGCAGACGAAGAAAATTTAACAAAAGAAATACCTGTTATAGAAATTGCAAAATTACCAGACATATTAACAATAAAAATTAATCAAGAAGATGAAAAAATAAAACAGGAATTGTTAGATACTGTAAGTAATGCGGTAGAAAATTTAGATCAAATGAGAAAAGTAGAAGGAGATAAAATATCACAAGATTTAAATAGTAGAATAAATAAAATAGAAAATGAAATTATAGAAATATCTACAAAATCTACTGGACTTATTGAAGAATATGTAGTAAAATTAGAAAAAAGAATACAAGAAATATTAAAAACAGAAGAAATAGATAAATCAAGAATTGCACAAGAAGTAGTTATTTATGCTGATAAATCTTCAATTGAAGAAGAAACAACAAGATTAAAAAGTCACATATATCAGTTAAGAACATTAGTGAATAACAATAAAGATGAAACCATAGGTAAGAAAATAGACTTTTTAATACAAGAAATGAACCGCGAAACAAATACAATTGGGTCAAAGGCAAATTGCTTAAGCATAACAAATGGAGTTATAGACATAAAAACAGAACTAGAAGACATAAGAGAACAAGTACAAAATATAGAATAAAAGGAAGGAATGATAATTATGCAACTAATCAACATAGGATTTGGGAACATTGTTTCAGCAGATAGAATTGTTGCCATTGTAAGTCCAGAGTCAGCACCAATAAAAAGAATGGTACAAGAGGCAAAAGATAATAAAACAGCGGTTGATGCAACATGTGGAAGAAGAACAAGAGCTGTTATAATCACAGACTCAGGACATATTATATTATCAGCAGTACAACCAGAAACTGTAGCAGGAAGATTTGGAAAAGATGCAGTATCTATGTCTGGACAAATAACAGAGGAAGAATAAGAGAAAAAATAAGAGAGAATAGATAGGAGGAAAATAAAAATGATAGTAAAGCCAACTGTAACAGAATTGTTAAAAAAATCAAAAAATAGATATGAGTTAATTATTGCTACATCAAAAAGAGCAAGACAAATTGCTATGGGAGCAGCACCATTAACTAAAGTAAGTGATAAATCACCAGTTACAATAGCTGCAAATGAAATTGCAGAAGGAAAAGTAAACATTGTTAGGGATGAAAACGAAAATAATAATTAATCTTTTATAAAATCAAAATAAAACTAAATGTAATGGAGAAGCATATGGAAAAAAAGAACATAATATCACTTAATGGAGAACTATCAAGTGGAAAAGGCGTAGTTTCAAAAATTTTAATGGAAGAATTAAACTATGGAATTTATAGAAATGGAGACTACTTTAGAAAATTAGCAAAAGAAAAAGGAATGAGTGTAACAGAGTTTAATGAATATGTTGGAGAACATCCAGAAATAGACATTCAAATTGAAAATAGTGCTAAAGAATATGCAAAAGAACATGATAAATTCATTATTGATGCAAGACTTGGATGGTATGCTGTTCCAGAATCTTTTAAAGTGTATTTAACAGTAGATATAGATGTGGCAGCAGAAAGAGCGTTTAATAATCAAGATGAAGAAAAAAAACAAACAGAAAAATTCCAAACAAAGGAAGAACACAAAAAAGATTTACAAAAAAGATATCAATTAGAAAATGAAAGATATTGGCAAGTATATGGTGTAAGGAAAGAAGATAAAAATAACTACGATTTAGTAATAGATACAACAAACAAAACACCAAAAGAAGTTGCAAATGTAATAATAGAAGAATATTTAGAATGGTTAAAAAAATAAATTTAAAATGTTGATTTTTACAAATAAGTATGATATTATAATGTCATACTTATTTTTGATGTATATTAAAAATAATGTATTTTTATTTCATATTTTTTAATTTATATAATTTTTTATCTAAAATTATTTTTAGTTCTAAAAAATTTATTCTAATTTTCATGTTATGCCTTTACCTAAAAATTATTTCGAAAGGCAAAAATAAAAAAAGAAAGGAGGGGATAATATGGATAGTGAGTTTGAAAAGATTGTGTTAGAAAAATTGGATGCACTTGATGGAAAATTTGAAAACGTTATGTTAGAAAAATTGAATGCACTTGATGGAAAAATAGACAGAGTAAATCAAAGTTTAGGAGAAAGAATAGATGGACTAGATGAAAGCTTAAATAAGAAGATTGACTATGTAAATGAAAGCCTAAATAAAAAGATTGACACTGTAAATGAAAACTTAAATAAGAAGATTGATACCGTAAATGAAAGCTTAAATAAGAAGATTGATACCGTAAATGAAAGTTTAAATAAGAAGATTGATACCGTAAATGAAAGTTTAAATAAGAAGATTGACTATGTAGACAATAAACTAACACAACAAATAAATGATTTAAGTCAAAAACTAGACTATACAAATAATAATGTAGCCAAAATATTACAAGAACAAATAAAAATGAGAGAAGAAATAACAAAAGAAGTTAAACGTAATGAAAAAGAAAATAAAAAAGAACATAAAGTATTTGAATATGAAATAAATAGCTTGAAAAATTATGTAATAAAAGAAGCATAATAAAAATATGTTGGTGCTATTTTCCACAAAAAGTTTATGCAATGAAACCAAAAACATAATTTGCAAAAAAATATTGCATATGTTATAATAATTTTGTATAATTGTAATACCAAAAGGTGGTAAAAAAGATGAAATTACTTATGATAATATATATACTAGTGTTCATAATATTTGCTTTAGTTGTATATGCAGTAATGCAAATTAGATTATTAGGAATAAAAGTAAAAGATTTTTGGGACTTTATTGAAGCAAACCAAATGTTAGATAAATTATATATATTTGCAAAACAATATCAGGCAATGTCTCCTCAAGAACAAGTTATTTATCTATCTGAAGCAGAAAAAATTTTTACTGCATTTGATAAAGTACCAGAAGAATTATGGGAAGAAGAGTATGAAAAGTATAAACAAGTATTAAAGAAATATAAAGATATAAAAATGTTAAGATGGGCATCAAATTAAAGAATTATATATAGTTAAACAACTCAAAAGTTTGAAAACTCGAAAGCCACAAAAACTCGAAAATTCAAAAGTTCGAAAGAAAAAATGGAGGATTAAATATGGAAGAAAAAGATAAAAAAAAGAAAAAAATTGGAGTATTTGGTAAAATTGTTATAGTATTGTTATTAATTTTAGCAGTGATAATAGGAACAATGTATTTTTTTGTTAAAAGTAAACTAGATAAATTGCAAAATGTACATATTCCAGAAGAGGATTTAGGGATAACAGAGACTGTAGAACAAAAACTAACAGGATATAGAAATATAGCAATATTTGGAGTAGACAGCGGAGCGGACGACTATGGAGTTGGAAACAGAAGTGATTGTATAATAATTGCAAGTATAAACAATGATACAGGAGAAATAAAATTGATTTCTGTTTACAGAGATACATATGTAAATATAGATGGACATGGGTTAGATAAAATTACACACGCATATTCTTATGGAGAAGCACCATTAGCAATAAGCACATTGAATAAAAATCTAGATTTAAATATTAAAGAATTTGTAACAGTTAATTTTGATTCTGTGGCTGAAGCGGTAGATCAATTAGGAGGAGTTGAACTAACAATAACTGCTGATGAAATTAAATATATAAATACATATATAGATGCAACATCAAAAGTTACAGGTAAAAAATCCACACATATAACAATTCCGGGTACATATACAGTAGATGGTGTACAAGCTGTTGCATATTCAAGAATAAGATATACAAATGGTGGAGATTACAAGAGAGCAGAAAGAATGAGAACTGTAATAGAAGCAATGTTTGCTAAATTAAAAACAAAAAATTTAGCACAACTAAATTCTTTTGCTGATGCCATATTACCACATGTATATACAAACATATCAGCAGGAGACTTGCTTTCTATGGTACCAAGCATGACAAAATATAAAGTTACAGAAAGTATAGGGTGGCCATATGAAACAAGAGGAAAAACAATGGATCGTTGGTATGGAATACCAGTAACATTGGAATCAAATGTTACAAGATTACATCAAGAAGCATTTGGAGAAACAGAATATACACCATCAGAAACAGTAAAATCAATTAGTCAAAGTATTATAAAGAAAACAGGATATACAAAATAATTTTAAAATAAGTATGTGGAGACTAGCACATGTGTTAGTCTCTTTATTTAATGAGATTAATGAGGGAAAAATAAAATGAAAGTAAACTTGAAAAGAATAATATTTGCTATATTAACAATAGTAACATTTATAACAATTTTTATATTTTCAGAGCAAAATGGAGAAATATCAGGCAAGACAAGCAGAGGGTTTACAGAAAAGATAATTAATTTATTACCAGTAAGCAAAAATTGGGATGAAGAAAAAAAACAAGAAATTATAGAAAATCTACAAACTGTTGTTAGAAAATTAGCGCATTTTACAATATATACAATTGCGGGAATATGGATTATGGCTTTTATCAATACATATGACAATCTAACAATGAAAAATAAAATATTATTATCTTTAATAGTTGGAGTTAGCTATGCTATTTCTGACGAATTCCATCAAATGTTTTCTGGAGGAAGAACACCGTCTGTTAAAGATGTAGGAATTGATAGTCTAGGGGTGTGTTTTGGTATTTCTATAGATATGCTTATTTTTAGAATAATAAAATATAAAAATATTAATAGCAGACAAAATGAAATACAAATAGATTGTAAAAATAAATATTAAAATATTGACAATAAATGTCACAAAATATATAATATAACAAATAAAGTAAAAAATGGATAATAGAGACAATAAAAGTAACATTAAAAGTATAATAAAATCATCTTTTTATTACAAGAATAAATAAGGAAAATAAGCTTAGATATGGAAATAAAAGTAACTTGTAATATAAAAACAAATAGTGTATAATTTAAAGTACAGGATTGCAGAAAATGTAATTAGGGGGATAAGAAATTATGAAGATGATTAAAAATTATGAATATACAAGCAATCAAATTTCTGATGAAATGATATTAGAAAAAGCTACTTCTATAAATAATAAAAAAATAAGTTTATATATACAAAAAGCTACAAAAAGAATAATAGATATAATTGTTGGATTAGTTGGAGTGGTATTATTAATACCAACTACAATAGGAATTTGGATAGCAAGAAAAATACTAAAAGAAGATGATGGACCAATATTTTATGATCAATTAAGGATTGGTAAAAATGGAAAACATTTTAAATTATATAAATATAGGTCTATGGTAATTGGAGCAGATGAAAAATTAAAAGAATATCTAGATAAAAATGAAGAGGCAAAAATTGAATTTGAAAAAAATCAGAAACTAAGAAATGATCCAAGAATAACTAAATTGGGAAACTTTATAAGAAAAACAAGTATTGACGAATTTCCACAATTTATAAATATTTTAAAAGGAGATATGAGTTTAGTTGGTCCAAGACCAATAGTTGATAGAGAAGTAAAATTATTTGGAAATAAAATGAAAACAGTGCACAGTGTGAGACCAGGGCTTACTGGTTATTGGGCGGCAAATGGAAGAAGTGATACATCTTATGAAGAAAGGGTAGAAATGGAAGCTTATTATGCCGAAAATTTTTCATTGTTGTTAGATATAAAAATTATAATAAAAACAATAAAAGCAGTATTCGAAAAAGAAGGAGCAATTTAATGAAAAACATAGATTTTGTGATACTTTCTTATAATTCTGAAAAATATATAGAAGATTGTATTAATTCTATATTAAATATAAAGGGTTTTAAAATACATATTTATATTATTGATAATGGCTCAACAGATGAAAGTGTAAATATAATAAAAAAGTTTAATCAAGAGCAACTAACATTAACTCCATTAAATAAAAATTATGGAACAACAATAAGTCGAAATATAGGATTAAAACAGATTATTGATGCTGATTATATATGTATTCTTGATTCCGATACTATAATAAATGAAAAAGCTATAGAAATAATGACACAATATTTGGATAATCATCATGAAGTTGGAATAGTTGGACCATCTATGAAAGGAAAAGATGGTGCTGAACAAATACCATTTAGAAAATTTCCGTCATGGAAAATAAAACTATATAAAGCTTGTCCTATAAAAAAATTACAACTTAAAGGTGAAAAGTTAGAAAGATATTCAAACGTAACAGATGAATTTAAATGTGACTATTTAATTTCAGCGTGTTGGATAATGAAATATAATATGTATAAAGAAATAGGTGGATTGGATGAAAAAATTTTTTATTCACCTGAAGATGTTGAATATTGTATGAGAATTAGAAAAAAAGGTTATGAAATTGTGCACCTAAAAAAAGCTGAAATAATACATTTTTATCAAAGAATATCAAAGAAAAAATTTTTAAGCAAAGCAAACTTAACACATTTATATGGTATACATTATGTGTTGAAGAAATATAAAAAATTTTTAAAAGAATATTATTTAAGAGGAGAGAAGTGAAATGAATATATTATTTGTAAATCCACCATTTAAAGCTGAATATGGAAAATTTTCAAGAGAAGCAAGAAGTCCAATGATAACAAATAGTGGTGTTATTTATTATCCACTTTGGTTATTATATGCTGCAGGAGTTTGTAAAGAAGATGGATGTAACGTTGATTTTTTGGATGCACCTGCCAAGAGAATGAATAAAGAAAGTTCAATTGAGTGGATTAAAGAAAAAAATAAAAAATATGATTTAATAGTCGTTGACACTAGTACACCATCTATATACAGTGACGTTGATTTTGGCGGAACATTGAAAGATATTTTTGAAGAGACTTTTGTTTTTTTAGTAGGAACTCATCCTACAGCATTACCAGAAGAGACTTTGAAGTTGGATGAAAGAATAGATGGCGTTGCTGTTGGAGAATTTGATTTTATTGTTAGAGATTTAGCAAGAGCAATAAAAAATAATGAGGACTTAAAAGAGGTTAATGGTATAGTATATAAAAACAAAAACAAAGAATTTATAAGAACAAAACCTATGAAACCAATAGAAGATTTAGATAAAATTCCATTTGCTTCTAAATTAATTAAGGAGTATTTAGATCCAAAAGATTATTTTTTTGCTGCGTCAGAATATCCAGAAATTCAAATATTTACTGGAAGAGGATGTATGTGTAGATGTTATTTTTGTGTATATCCTCAAGTTATGCATGGACATCAATATAGAGCTAGAAGTGCAGAAAATGTGGTAGAAGAGTTTGAATATATTGTAAAAGAGATGCCACAAGTAAAAGAAATAGTAATTGAAGATGATACATTTACGATTGACACAAAAAGAATAAGAAAAATTTGCAACTTATTAATTGATAAAGGAATTAATAAAAAAATCAAGTGGTTATGTAATGCTAGGGTTTCTTTAGATTATGATACAATGGTGTTAATGAAAAAGGCTGGATGTAAGTTATTAATTGCAGGTATTGAAAATGGAAATCAACAAATGCTAAATAATATGAAAAAAGGAACAACTGTTAAGCAAATAGAAAAATATGTGAAAGATGCTAAAAAAGCAAAATTATTAGTACATGCGTGTTATATGGTCGGAACAAAGGGAGAAACAAGAGAAACTATGGAAGATACCCTTAAATTTGCTATACACTTAAACACTGATACGGCACAATTTTACGTGTTACATCCTTATCCTGGAACAGAAGCATATGAGTATGCAGTAAAAATGGGATACTTAGAAGATAAAAAATATTCAGAATATTTAAAAGAAGATGGAACTGATAATTGTGTATTACATATAGATGGTATTTCTTCACAAGAGTTAGTTGACTTTTGTGACTATGCTAGAAAAAAATATTATTTACGCCCAAGATACATATTCCATAAAATAGGACAATCTTTAACAAATAAAGATGAGTTAATTAGAAACTTTAAGGGATTTAAAAATATAGCTCCTAAATTATTTGGAAGAAAAGGAAAAGATATTAAAGATGTTAGATAGAACGGAAAAGATTTCAGTAGCAATGGCTTCATATAATGGAGAAAAATATATAAAAAAGCAAATTGAGACAATATTAGAAAACTTAAATTATAGTGATGAGTTGGTCATATCTGATGATGGTTCATCAGATATGACCATTGAAATAATAAAGTCTTTTGAAGATAACAGAATAAAATTATTAAATGGACCAAAAAAAGGATTGAAGAAAAACTTTGAAAATGCAATAAAAAATTCATCAGGGGATATAATTTTTTTGGCGGATCAAGATGATATATGGATGAAGAACAAAGTAAATAAAGTAGTAAAATGTTTTAATTCTAATGATTATATCTTAATTCAACATGATGCAATTGTAGTTGATGATAATAATAGTGTGATGTTTGAGTCTTTTGCTGAACATAGAAAAGTAAAAACAGGAATTGTGAAAAATTTAATAAAAAATTCTTATCATGGTTGTTGCATAGCTTTTAGGAAAGAATTAAAAAAAGAAATTTTGCCAATTCCAAATAATATTTACTTGCATGATGAGTGGATTGGACTTGTGGCTGAACTAAATGGAAAGACTTATTTTTTAAATGAAAAGCTTATGGAATATAGAAGACATAGTCAGAATACATCTAGTTTTAAACATTTGCCAATAAAAGAAATGTTAGTAAATAGGATTAATTATACAAAAGAGTTGTTGAAATATAAGAGGGATAAGGAAAAATAAAATGTGGTATATATACTTATTTTTAATATTAATATTTTTAGCTATAACTTATTATTATATATTTAAAAAAGATGTATTATCTATATCTTTTATATCTTGCATTATATATGCGCTTTCTGTGTTAGCAGCATTTGTTTCTTATAAGATTGAAGGATCATGGAATTATGTGGAACTTCATCAGAGTACAGCCATATATATAATTGTCACAGTAATATGTATAGGAATAGGGGAATTTTTTATAAGAAAACTTTTTAAAACAAACAAGAAAGATGAAAAAAATGATATAAAATTTATAAAAGTAATAAATTTTAAAATTTTAATATGTACAATGTTCTTGTTGCTAACATTTTTATTGATATACATGGACATGAGTCGAATTACTAATACAACCGGAATAAGTAAAGTTATAAATGCGTATAAAGTAAATTCGGCAATGTATAATGATAGTGGCAGTGTAGAACAAATAAGCTTTATATATACACAGATGTATAGAGTTTCTTTGGTAATAGGTATGATTTTTTTGTATATATATATAAACAACATGTGCTTTAATCCTAAATTAAAGTATAATTTTAAATTTATTATACCTATAATAATTTCAATTGTTTTATCAATGCTTTTAGGTGGAAGATCTGCTATAATGAGATTTGTAGTGGCGGCTTTTGTTTTTTTTATGATAATTTATGGGAAAAAGAAAAAAATAAAATTATTAAAGTTTGTTAAAATTGGAATATTAATACTTATTATAGTATTACCATTATTTTATATGATGCTAGGAGCTATTGGACAAACTACACAAAATAATTTTGTTGATTATATGACTTTTTATCTTGGATCACCAATACCTGGGTTTGATGAATATCTTGAAAATTATTCTAAATATGAGGAAATTTCTCAACACTTTGGTGAGCATACTTTTGTAGGGATTCAACAAATTTTATATAAGTTTCATATAATTGATTATTATAATATATATCAAAGTGAATGGTTAGATTTCGGAAATGGATTAAAAAGTAATGTTTTTACTGGGATAAAAACGTATTTTCAAGACTTTGGAATTACACGGAGTCATAATATTTGAGATTTTATTTGGAATAGTGTTTACATATTTATATTTAAAAGCCAGAAAGTCAAATTATCGATACTTGATATTTTATGGATTAGTAGCAATTAATTTAATAGATCAATTTAGAAGCGAAAAAATTTTTAATTCATTAATTAGAATTGATACAGTTGTTTATATTGTTAGTATTATATTAATAACATGGTTTTTATTTGATTTTAAATTTGAAAGGAAATATAATAATGAATGAGTCAGAATATATGAAAAAAATAGAAGAGTTAAATTTAGAAATAATTAAATTAAAAACGAGTAAAGAATATTCAACTGGAAAAAAAATTATAAAAATAGGACAGTATCTGAAAAATTTGCAAATAAAGAAATTTATAAATAAAATACAAGAAAGTAAAAATATAAAAAAATATTCACATGAAGAAGAGGATAATAATTATTGTAGAATAGAAAAAGATTGTGATACTAAACCTAAAATTGCAGTATATACGTGTATTACAGGAAATTATGATAAAGAAATATTAGAACCATACATAAAAGTAGATAATATTGATTTTTATTTATTTACTGATGATGTTAAACAGAAAAGCGAAAATTGGATTATAAAACCAATACCAAAACAGATTGATGAAAACTATAATAATATATTAAAAAATAGGTACATAAAGATGCATCCATGTGAATTGTTTAAAGAATATGATTATAGTATATACATAGATGGAAATGTACAAGTGATGTCGGATTTGACAGAATTAGTATTTTCGGTTAATCACAAAATAGGAATAGCAATGCACAGACATCAATTTAGAGATTGCATATGTGATGAGATAGAGGTTTGTAAAATAAAGAAAAAAGGTAATTATAATGAGATGAAAATGCAGGTTAAAGAATATATTGATAAAGGTTTTCCTAAAAAGTTTGGTATGCTTGAAGCAACAATAATTGTTACACAACTAAAAAATGAAGTGGCAAAAAAGTTTTTGGATGATTGGTGGAGTGAATTTGTTTCAAGTGATAGTTTAAGAGATCAAATTTCTTTACAATATGTAGTTTGGAAAAATAAATTTAAAATAAATGATATTGCGGTTTTAGGAAATAATTTATATAGAAACCCTAAATTTAGAGTAAATATCCATTAGAAATACTACAATAAATAGGAGGATAAATGTTTGGGCTAAAGCAGAGAATTAAAAAATATATTTTGAGAAAAAAAGGTGTAAAAATAGGTAAAGGTGTAGATATAGGAGATAAAGTTAATTTTGGAAGCGAACCATATTTAATAGAAATAGCAGACAATGTTAGAATATCTTCAAATGTAAATCTTATAACACATGATGGTGGATTGTGGACATTAAGAAAAATGAAAATATTAGAGAATGCGGATTATTTTGGGAAAATTGTAATAGGTAAAAATGTTAATATAGGAATGAATGTTGCAATAATGCCAGGAGTTAAAATAGGAGAAAATAGCATAGTAGGATTTGGGGCTATTGTAACTAAAAATGTACCGCCTAATACTGTTGTAGCAGGAGTACCAGCAAAAAAAATTGAGACAATTCAAGAATATTATATGAAGAAGAAAAATAAATGCGATTTTACTAAGAATATGAATTATAAGCAAAAGAAAGAATATTTGTTGCGAAAGGAATTTGAGTAAAATGTATATTATATTAAAAAATAAAAAAGATATATATTTTTGGGAAAAATTATGTAAAAAGTATAATATAGATGAATTATATTATTTAAATTCTAATAGTTTAATATTTAAAGTCTTAAAAAAAATTAAAATTGTTATATTAGGAAAATGGAAAAAAAACATAAAAAAATATGATGAATTTATAATTTTTGAGAGTTTGTATGATGAAAATATTTCAAAAATAATAAAAAAGAATAATCCGCAATGTAAGATAATAATGTATTTTTGGAATTTTATAGATATTCATAATGAATATATATTAAAAGATAAGAATGTAGATGAATTTTGGACTTTTGACGTAAAAGATGCAAATAAGTATAAATTGAAATATAATCCTCAGTTTTATACTAAAGAAGTAATATTAGAAAATGATGATAATGAAAAAACAGATGTTATTTTTTTAGGAAGAATGAAAGATAGAAAGAATGAAATTCTAAAAATCGAAACTGAAATAAAGAAAAAAGGATTAATAACAAATTTTAAAATAATAGAAAATGAAAAAGATTTTATTTCATATGATGAATATTTAAAAAATGTTTCTGCTACAAAATGTATATTAGACTATAATCAAAAGGGGCAAACAGGTCTTTCGTTAAGACCCATGGAAGCTTTATTTTTAGAGAAAAAATTAATAACTAACAATAAAGATATCAAAAATTATGATTTTTATAATCCAAACAATATTTTTATATTAGGAGAAGATAATATTGAAAATATAAAGGAATTTATGGATAAACCATATGAAAAAGTAGAACAAAAAATTATAGATTATTATGATTTTGAACAATGGCTAAGTAGATTTGAGGTATAAGATAAATGAGTTTTAAAAAAGGAATAATGTATGTATTTATAGCAAATGTAATTAATTTAATAATTAGTTTATTTACAGGTTTTGTTTTACCAAAGTTATTATCAATTGATAGCTATGCAAATATAAAATTATTTCAATTATATATTACATATATTGGTATTTTGCATTTTGGATTTGCAGATGGTATGTATTTGAAAAATGGTGGAAAAAGTATTTATAATGTAAATAAAAGAGAAATATTGGATGAATTTAAAACATTTAAAGTATTTCAGTTAGTAATTACATTAATAGCTATGATTGTATCAATAGTATTAAAAAATGAAATGTTACTATTTTGTTCTATAGTGATACTGCCTATAAATATTGGTAATTACATAAGAAATTTATATCAAGCAATAGGAGAATTTAAAAGATATTCACGATTTACAAATATAAATACGCTTTTAATATTTGCTATAAATATAATTTTATTATTAATTGTAAAAACAGATAACTATTATATATACATAATATCATACATAGTTATATATTTTGTTTATTGGTTAATAATAGAGAAAGAAAACAGAAAGTTGTTTGAAAAAGAAAAGACAGAATTTAATATAAAATATTTGATAGAAGATGTGAAGTCAGGGTTCTTTTTAATGATAGGCAATTTCTGTAATGTTATTTTTACTAGCATAGATCGAATATTTGTACAAAATTTATTAGGAACTATTAAATTTGCTTTTTACTCCTTTGCGGTTAGTGTAGAGAATCTGATGAATGTATTTATAACACCAATAAGTACAGTAATGTATAATTATTTATGTAATAATAAAGAAGTAAAAGATGTAATAGTTATTAAAAAGATAATTTTAATTTTTTCTGCATTTATAGTTAGCATTGTATTTGGAGCTAAATTTGTCATTGATTTGTGGATTGAAAAATATAGTGGAGCAGTAATGGTAATGATTTTATTATTTGCAGCACAATATGTTTCAATAATAATAAGATGTGTACATGTTAACTTGTATAAAGCCGAAAAAAAACAAAATAGATATTTTTTTATAATGTTGAGTGTTGTTAGTATATCAATAATATTGAACATTATATTTTATAATATTAATAAATCAATCGAATCAATTGCATTGGCTACTTTAATAACTAATATGATATGGTTTATAATTGGAGAAATAGATTTTAAAAAATATAGACTGCATTTAAAGAATTATTTGTATATGATAATGCTATTAATAATATTTATATTATGTGGAAGTATAAGTAATTCAATATATGGATTTACTATATATATAATGAGTGTAATATCATTAAGTTTGATACTATTAAGAGAAGATTTTGTATATTGCTTGAAACAAGGATTAAGATATTTCAAAAAAATTTTAAATAAAAAAGGAGCAAATTAATATGAAAACATATTTTATTACTGGAGTAGCAGGATTTATAGGTTCAAATCTAGCAAAAAAAATATTAAAAGAAAATAAGGACATTCAAATTGTTGGTTTAGATAACATGAATGACTACTATGATGTAAAATTAAAAGAATACAGGTTAAAAGAATTAAAACAATTTGATAATTTTAAATTTATAAAAGGAAATTTAGCAGATAAAGAATTAATAAGCAAAATATTTGAAAAAAATAAGCCAGAAGTAGTTGTAAATTTAGCTGCACAAGCGGGAGTAAGATATAGTATTACAAATCCAGATGCCTATATTGAATCTAATTTAATAGGATTTTATAATATATTAGAAGCATGTAGACACAATCCTGTAAAACATTTAGTATATGCTTCAAGTTCATCTGTATATGGTTCAAATAAAAAAGTTCCATATTCTACTGAAGACAAAGTGGACAATCCTGTTTCACTTTATGCGGCAACAAAAAAATCAAATGAATTATTGGCACATAGCTATTCTAAATTATATAATATACCATCTACAGGATTAAGATTTTTTACAGTATATGGACCTGCTGG
>CAUWIY010000019.1:0-18121 GCA_963559065.1 uncultured Clostridia bacterium | reverse complement strand
TTTCAATATTTTATTTTCAATATACTTGTGACATATCTATTTTAAACCTATATTTGGCAAATTTTAGAAATTATAATTGTGTTTTTGGAAAACTTATGTCTCACTAAATTGATATTTTTTTCATTATTTAAATTATTTTTTAATACTGCACAACATCATGATAATTTGTTACCAATCTTGCACCTTGTTTAATTAGGTCATTTGTTCCAACTGAATTAACTAAATTAATATTTCCTGGAACAGCAAAAACTTCTCGTCCTTGTTCTAGTGCAAAATCCACTGTAATCAAAGTTCCACTTTTCTCTTTTGCTTCTACCACTATAACAGATTTACTTAAACCACTAACAATTCGATTCCTTTCAGGAAAATTCATTTTTTCCGGCTTTGTGCCACAAGGATATTCCGAAATTATACTACCACCATTTTTTATAATTTCATTTGCCAAATTATAATTTTCTTTTGGATAGATACTGTCTAAGCCATTTCCCAGCACAGCAATGGTTTTTCCACAACATTTTACATTTTCTTTTTGAGCACAAATACTTCCATAATGTGAATAACTATCTATTCCCTTTGCCAATCCACTCACAATATTAAATGTCTCTTTTGATAAATTATAAGCAAAATATTTTGCCGCTTTTTTGCCATAATCACTACATTCTCTACATCCTATAATTGCTATATTTTTATCATTTAATATTTTTTTATTTCCTCTAATATACAAACTAAATGGCGGATCATAAATTTCTTTTAAAATCTGAGGATATTCTGTATCTTGTATATTTATAATATCTATTTTATTTCTTTTCATGTATTCAATATGATATTCTATAAGTTCTTTACTTTTTAAATAAGTTACATTTTGGGCTATTTTTTCTGTAACTCCATCTATTTTTAATAATTCCTGTTCACTTAAGTGATATATTATTTCAGGATTATTGTATTTTTCTAATAATAACTTTTTTGTTGAATACCTTACTCCTTTAATTAAACTATACCATATCCAGTATTTTTGTTTTTCTAAATTATCTATAGTAATTCCTCCTCTTTATTTTAGTTTTTTACAAAATCGTATATTGCCTCAACCATTGATATAAAGTGCAAAAAAGACACAAATATCTTGTGTCCCACTTTTTATTTAATTTTAATATTTAATCAATCAATCCGTTTTGTCTTTTAGCAGCTTTTATAACATTATTCATTAACATAGCTATTGTCATCGGTCCTACTCCCCCAGGCACCGGTGTTATATAACTTGCTTTTTCCTTTACACTGTCAAAATCCACATCTCCTACAATTTTTCCATCATCTAAGCGATTAATTCCTACATCTATTACAACTACATTTTGCTTTACCATTTCAGATGTTACAAAATTTGCTCTTCCTATTGCCGAAATTAATATATCTGCATTTTTAGTAATATCTTTTATATTTTTTGTCTTAGAATGGCAAGTAGTAACTGTTGCATTTTTATTTAAACAACAATGAATTAATGGTTTTCCTACAATATTACTTCTTCCTAAGATTACCACATTTTTACCACATAAGTCAATATTATATTCATCAAACATTTTCATAATTCCATATGGTGTACAAGATACAAAAGTGTCTTGATTTAAAACTAATTTTCCTACATTTACTGGGCAAAATCCGTCAACATCTTTCTCTGGCGTAATAGTTCTAAAGGCTTCATTTATATCTAAATTTGAAGGTATCGGACTTTGCAATAATATGCCATTTATTGTTTTATCTTTATTTAGTTTTTTTATTAACTCAATTAATTCATTTTGCGAAATCTTTGAATCTAATAAATGTTCTTCATATTCAATTCCAACATCTTCACATGCTCTGCTTTTATTTCTAACATAAATTTTAGATGCCGAATCATTTCCTATCATTATAACAGCTAATTTTACGTTTATTCCTTTTTGTTTTAAATCATTGCATTCAATTCTTAAATTTGCTCTTATTTTTTTTGCCAACTCTTTTCCATCTATTATTACTGCCATTTTTTACTTCCTACCTTTTCATCATTATTTATTTAATTTATTACTATCATTAGATACATTTTCAGTGACTACTTGTGTATTTGTATTTTCTTCTATGGTTTTGTTGCAATATATATATGCAACAAATATTACAGTCGCTAGCATTACTAATACAATAAGTAAAATTGTCATATTTAGTTTTATTTTTATTGTATCATTATCTTTTTTTGTTTCTTTTTTCATCTTTCGTTTTCCTCCCTTTATTATTAAAATTTTTAATTACATATATTAGTTATTATAGTTAATTCCTAAATGATACTCTATATCTTCCATATGTGGAAACATTTCTTTTACTCTTTTTAATGTTAAAACTGTCATCATTGGTTGAGGATTATTTTTTGTGTTCGATAATAATTTTTGTGTATAGCAATTTGATGCTGTTTTAAATAATAAGTACCTATTTCGTACATAGGTATAGTAAATTTCATACCCATTATTTAAATCTTCCCACATCATTTCAAATGTATATTGTTCATTCATGTTGGTATTTATCCTTTCATTTTATTAATATTTTTAAAAGCAAACTATTTCATTACTTATCTATCCATCTAACCATCAAACTACTCTTATCGTTTTATTTATATATTTGTCTAACACAAAAATGCGTCTTAAATTTTTTCTATTTTTCTATGATTCTTATTGTCAAAATCCTCCGTCCCCATTGACCAACATAGACAATCTTGTCAAAATCCTCTGTCCCTATTGACCATTTTCTTAAAGTCTTCTTCTGATATAATTGTGACTCCTAAGTTTTGGGCTTTTGCTAGTTTGCTTCCCGCTTCTTCTCCTGCTAATACATAATCTGTTTTTTTAGATACAGAGCTTGATGTTTTTCCTCCAAATTTTTCTATTATGTCTTCTGCTTCTTTTCTTGAGTATTTTTCTAAGCTTCCTGTTAATACAAATGTTTTTCCTTCAAACCTGTTATCTATTCCTTGTTCTTCTATTGCCGTTGTATTTACTCCTGCTTCTTTTAGTTTTTGTATTAAATCTATTGTTTGTTCTTGTAAGAAAAATTCTCTAATACTATTTGCCATTACTTCTCCAATGTCTTTTATTTCACTTAATTCTTCGAAAGTTGCATTTGATAAATTATCTATTGTTTTATATTTTCTTGCTAATGTTTTTGCTGCTTTTCCTCCAACATGTCTAATTCCTAATGCTGTAACTAAACGATATAAGTCATTTTGTTTACTTACATTTATACTATCAATTAAGTTTTGTGCAAATTTCTTTCCATTCTTTTTTAATGAAGCTATATCTTCAAATTTTAATTGATATATATCTGCAATGTTATGAATTAATTCTTTATCTAATAATTGTTGGATAATATTTTCCCCTAATCCATCTATATTCATTGCTTCTCTTGATACAAAATGTACTAAATTTCTAAATAGTTTTGCTGGGCACTCTATACCTGTACATCTTACAGCTGCTTCTCCTTCTTCCCTTACCGCTTCTGCACCACAAACCGGACAAACTTTTGGCATTTGGAATTCTCTTTCTTCTCCTGTTCTTTTCTCTTTTATTACTTTTACTATTTCTGGAATAACATCTCCCGCTTTTTGAATTACAACCGTATCTCCTATTTTTAGCCCTTTTTCTTTTATAAAATCTTCATTATGAAGTGTTGTTTTTGATATTGTTGAACCTGCAAGCTTAACTGGCTCTAATATTGCCATTGGTGTAATAACTCCTGTTCTTCCAACTTGACAAATTATATCTTTTAATATTGTTTCCTTTTGCTCTGGAGGATATTTATAGGCAATTGCCCATCTCGGTGTTTTTGCTGTTGTACCTAAAATTTCCCTAAATTTCAAATCATCAACTTTAATAACAGCACCATCTATTCCAAATGTTAATTCTTCTCTCATATCTCCTATTTTTTCTATGGCACTTTTTACTTCTTCTATATTTTTGCAACTAATTTTTATTGGGTTTACATTAAATCCTATTTTTTCTAAATATTCTAATTCTTCAAAATGTGAATTAAATTCTTTTCCTTCTATTTTTTGTACATTAAATATATAAATATCTAATGGTCTTTTGGCTGTAATTTTGCTATCTAGTTGTCTTAATGAACCAGCTGCGGCATTACGAGCATTTGCAAATAATTCTTCTTCATTTTCTTCTCTTTCTTGATTCATAACTTCAAAGTCTTTTTTTGAAATAAATACTTCTCCACGAACTGTAATATCTATTTTATCTTCTATTTCCATTGGAATTGTTTTTACTGTTTTTAAGTTTTCTGTTACATCTTCTCCAACTAATCCATTTCCTCTTGTTGCTCCTCTTACAAATTTACCATTCTTGTATTCTAATGCAGCAGATAATCCATCTATTTTTGTTTCTACAACATAATTTACTTCATCAATTTCATTTTCCTGTGCTTTTTGTTTTATTCTTTCATCAAATTCATATAGTTCTTCAAAATTAAAAACATCTTGTAAACTTTGTAATGGAACTTCATGAGTTACTTTAGTAAAGCCTTCTTTTACATGTCCTCCAACTTTTTGTGTCAAAGAATCTTTTGTTATAAATTCCGGATATTCTTTTTCTAAATTTCTTAATTCTACCATTAACATATCATATTCAAAATCAGATACTTCCGGCTTATCTTCATCATAGTATTTTTCAGCAAGATATTCTGTTCTTTCTCTTAATTCTTTAATTCTTTTTTCTGCTTGTTCCTTATTCATTTTGTCTCTCTCCTTTGTGTTTTATTTTCATTATTATATACAATTTAAAACAAAAAATAAAGGAATTTACAAAAATTCCTTTATTAATTTTTATTTAGTTATATCTATTATTTTAAATCAAGTTTTGTTACAACTTTTGTGCTATACACTTCTTAATCAATTTGTCTTGCAAATACAATTGTTCTTTGGTCATTACTTGCATCTGTACAAGTTGATAATGTAAGTTCAGCTTTTCCGTTAGTATCTCTTGTATAGAAAGATGTATCATTTTCAGAAGCCTCAAATTTATTATATACACTATATGTAACACTAACTCCTCTATAATCTTTTACATAGATTTTATCTCCATTAGATAATTTTTTTAAATTAGAGAAAAACAATCCATTTCTATAATTATGCCCTATAATTACAACATTTCCTGGTTGATTTAAGTTATCTCCATTTGGCCATAATAAAGATACGGCTTTAGTAATTGCAGAACTAGATACTTCTTCTAAAATTGGATATTCAAAATTAATAGCTGGAATTTTCATTGTTCCAAGAACTGTAAATCCATTCCATTTTGTTTTTGAACCAGATGTTGTAGTATTTGAAGGATTTGTTGGTGATTGATTTAATGCGTCTAATGATCCATTTCCTACTGGTGCATTTGTATCCTCCTCATCATTATCTGCAACTTCATTTCCTGTAGTTATATTTCCTTCATAATTATTTACAAAATCAGATGCCTGTTTTGTGACAAAATATTTTTGAATATAATCAAATCCTAAAAATCCTAATAATAAAACTATTGCTGCAATTATAACTATTAAAACAATTGTTAATACTTTACTATATTTACTTTCAAACATAATTTCAACCTCCGTACACAATAACTCTATATATATTATAACATATAAATATTTTTTTTACAATTTTTATTGCGAATTTTCTATAAACAATCACATATTATTTTGTTGTAATTTAAAAATAGCAACTCAAATAAAACTTCCGAGTTGCTATTTAAAATCTATACTATTTTATCTCCAAATTTAGCTCCAGCTAATATATGGAAATGTAAGTGCATAACCTCTTGTCCAGCATCTTTACCACAATTTACAATAACTCTGTATCCATCATCTTTAAAACCTTTTTCTTTAGCAATTTTATTAATTACTCCATATATTTTTCCAACAATAACCTCATCTTCTTTTTCCATATGTGCTAATGAAGTAATATGTTTTTTTGGAATAACTAAAATATGAATTGGAGCAGCTGGATTAATATCATAAAATGCTAATATTTCTTCATCTTCATAAACCTTATTTGAAGGAATTTCTCCTTTTATAATTTTACAAAACAAACAATCATCCATTATTTTTCCTCATTTCTTTTTCTATAATCTTAAATATTCTTCTTTAACTTTTATCAATCAATTTTATAATCAGCAAATTTTATAACTTATATAATTGTTATCTGCAAACTTTTATAGTAGTTTACACATTTAAGTAATCTAATTTTTAAAATAATTTTTATTGTTCTATAATAGCTTTTATTCTTCTAATTCCTGCTGAACTTGCTTCCTCTTTCTTTATTTTAAATTTTCCTATTTCACTTGTGTTTTTTACATGTGGCCCTCCACATAGTTCTTTTGAAACATCTCCAATAGAATAAACTGTAACTTTATCTGGATATTTTTCTATAAACATACATTCTGCACCAGATTTTAAAGCCTCTTCTTTTGTCATTTCTTCTATTGTTACAGGAATAGATTCTTTAATCCATTGATTTACTAAATCCTCTGTTTGTTTCTTTTCTTCATCTGTCATTTTATGGTCACAGTTAAAGTCAAATCTCATTCTATCTACTGTGATATTTGAACCTCTTTGATGAGTATCCGCTCCCAATACTTTTTTAAGTGCTGCATTTAATAAATGTGTTGCAGTATGATAAGCAATTGTTATTTCATTTTGTTCTGCTAGTCCACCTTTAAATTTTTGTTCAGAACCCATTCTTGATTTTTCTTGATGTTCTTTAAATAATCTATTAAATTCATCCATATCTACCAATAATTTATTTTCTTTTGCTAACTCTGCTGTAACTTCTGGTGGAAATCCATATGTATCATATAATCTGAAGACAACATTTCCATCAATTTTATTTTTTCCTTCACCTTTTAGCTTATTCATTTCTTTTTGGAATTCTTTTTCTCCATGTGTTAATGTTTTTACAAATTTATTTTTTTCTTCTATAATAACATTATTAATTAGTTCTTGATTTTTTTCTAATTCTGGATACATTTCTTTTAAGTTTTCAACATTTATAGATATTAATGTTGATATTTCATCTAAATTAATTTGTAATTTGTTCATGTGTCTAACCATTCTACGAATTAATCTTCTTAATACATATCCTCTATCAACATTGCTTGGTTTTCCACCATCAGAAATAATCATCATACTAGAACGTAAATGTTCAGCAATAATTCTTCTACTTTCTATTATATCTACTTTTTGCAATTCTACTAATTTGTCCATAACTGGTTTAAAGATTTCGGTATCAAATGGTGTCTCTTTTCCTTGTAATAACATTGTCATTCTTTCTAAGCCAAGACCTGTATCAACATTCTTTTGTTTTAGTTTAGAATAGTGTCCATCTTTATCTTTAAAGTATTCCATAAAAACATTATTCCAAATTTCTACATATTTACCACAATCGCATGATGGTTGGCAATCTGGTCCACATGCTGATTTTCCTGTGTCATAAAACATTTCTGTATCTGGTCCACATGGTCCTTCTTCTCCAGCAATCCACCAGTTATCATCTTTACCGTAATAATAAATATGTCCATCTAATATTCCTGCTTTTTTCCAACATTCTGCAGCAACTTCATCCCTTTGGCAATCTTCATCTCCAGCAAATACAGTTACAGATAATTTTTCTACAGGAATCTGCAACTCTTTTGTCAAAAAGTCAAAACTCATTTTAATAGATTCTTCCTTAAAATAATCTCCCAATGACCAATTTCCTAACATTTCAAAATAAGTTAAATGTCTGTTATCCCCAACTTCTTCAATATCATTTGTTCTAACACATTTTTGATAATCTGTTAATCTTGTCCCCAATGGATGTTTTTCTCCTAATAAATAAGGTACCAATGGTTGCATTCCTGCTGTTGTAAACAATACAGATGGATCATTTTCAGGAATTAATGGTGCTGATGGAATTACTGTATGTCCATGTTCTTTAAAAAAATTCAAATATTTATTTCTGATTTCAATTGCTTTCATTTTTAATAACTTTCCTTTCTTTTCTCTGAAGGATTAATTTTTTATTTTTCCTTCTTACATATACAAATATTATTCTTTTCACTTTTTATATGTACAAAATTATACTTCTTTTTTCTTCAAAAATCAAGGTTTTAGTACTTGTATTTTTCTTATTTTTTTCGTATAATCATTTTATGAAAAAATTAATAGTAAACAAAAAATATAATGAAAAAAAATTAAATAAGTTCTTATTAGATAATATAGATGGTCTATCATTTTCTCTTTTTTGCAATATACTTAGAAAAAAAGATATTAAAATAAATGGAAAAAGAACAAATAAAGACACTATCATATACACTGGTGATGAAATAATTGTCTACATTTCTGATGATATTCTAAACAAAAAACATTCAAGTCAAAATATACAAATTATATATGAAGATGATAATATTTTATTTGTAAATAAACCTTCTAATCTTGAGGTTACTGGTAATAACTCTTTAACAACACTAATACATGAACAATATATTAATAGTTCATTTCAACCTATGCCTTGTCACAGAATTGATAGAAATACCACTGGCCTTGTATTATTTGCTAAAAATCAAAAAAGTTTAGATATTTTATTAGACAAGTTTAAAAATCATGAAATAGAAAAACATTACTTAGCACTTGTATATGGACATCCAAAGTCTAATTATAAAAAAATTGAATCATTTTTATTTAAAGACACAAAAAAATCTATGGTGTATATTTCAGATATTCCTAAAAAAGGTTACTCAAAAATAATCACATCATATACTGTTTTAGAAAAAAGAGAAAATAATACTTCTTTATTAGATGTAGAAATTGAAACTGGTAAAACTCATCAAATTAGAGCTCAATTATCTCATTTAGGTTATCCTATTATTGGAGATGGTAAATATGGAAAAAACGAAATTAATAAGCAATTTAATAAAAAAACTCAAATGCTTTGTAGTTATAAAATAATTTTTAATTTTAAAACAGATTCCAGTATTTTAAATTATTTAAATAACTTAAAAGTTGAACTACCAATTACAAATACTTTTTAACATACTATTTCATAATAAAGGATTTATTATATATTTCATTTTTATCTCTAATTTTTAGTACAAATTTAAAATTAAATATTTACATTTGTATTTTTATGTCAATTGTGTTATAATTATTGTATAAATCAATTTTTGTACTATTTTTTAGGAGGTTTTATTATGAAACTATCAACAAGAAAAAGATTGCGGAGATTGAAAACAACTTTTATCAAGAGTTGTATAATCGTTGGAATCCTTTTGCCATCACTAGCCATCATTGTAAAATGTCAAAGTAACAAAATTGAAAGCATTGAATCTAATTCAAATGATATTAATTTTGCTACATCTGACACCGAAGATGTTCCTACACATTCTTATGAATGCTGTAATCCAATATACCTTCAAGATTATAATGAAGAACAATTGCAGTTGCTTCAAGCTATACAAGAAACTAATTTTTATGACAAATGGAATATTCCCATATATGATGAAAGTTTAGTTACTTCTGTAGCAAAAGTAATTACAATTGAAGCTGGCGGAGTAAATAATGACTATTGGCAACAGCTAGTAGGGTATGTATTGCTTAATAGGCTTGCATCCACTTCATTCCCTAATACAATTGAAGAAATTCTAAATGATGGATATGCAGAGGAAACGATTGAAAAGTATAAAAATGATTATTTTACTGAACAAGCATTTAAAAATGCTGAGATTGTCGTTTCTAATTATTACAATGATACAATCCCTGTTCCAAAAAATTTGGTTTATCAAGCCGAATTTCCGCAAGGCGAAAATTGGTATCATATTGGAAATACCTATTTTGGTGTTAATCCTAAATTACCAGATTAAGCCATAGTACCTAGGATGTCTCATAATGAGGCATCCTTTTTTATGTTATAATTTTAAAATTATCCCATTTTGTTCTTAATTTACTTGTATATTTTTATTTTCTGTTGTATAATATAGAAGATGTCTATGCGGGTATAATTTAGTGGTAGAATGTCATGCTTCCGACCTGATAGCGTGGGTTCGATTCCCACTACCCGCTCCACCCAAGTAAAATCGTCGCACTTTGGCGAAGTATTGATAAATCAACTGTAAAAGGTTGATTTTTTCTGTTTTGTAGAAATTTCCGACTGTAAGGAGAAAAGCTTCGTACAAAATAGTCCCAGACCATTTATATAATATTTGTAAAATTAATGAAAAAATTGAAAAATTATGATATACTTTAATCCATTAGACACCGTCTAATAAATTAAAAGAACAAATCAAATTATATAAAAAAGAAGTAATAAAATAAATTATAAATAAAGAAAAGGAATAAGAAATGAATAGATTATTAAGAATAAGTTTTGATACTTTATTAACATCAGTTACCCCTATCTTAAGTTGGTTTTTACTAGGAATTTTAGTAGATAAAAATCTAATTAATATATTTTCGCTCATATACCCAATGCAATTTGTTATAAGTGCTATAAAAAGTATTTTTGGTACAGGAGCTAATATAAGTGCTATTAGAGATAAAAACAAAGAAAGTATATTTTCAGGAGTAGTATTAGGATCAATATTGGGAATGATAATATTATGTACAATTGTATTAAATATAGATAAATACATAGCTTTTATGAATATGGATATAGGAACTTATAAAACATTTGCAATGTATGGACTAATTCAAATGTTTCTACAATTATTATTAAATTTATCTTTGTGCAAATTATATTATGAAAATGATAATAAAAGAGCTAATAAATATAGTTTTTGGTTTAATCTAATAAATTTTTCTTCTTTAATAATTATGAGTATTATAACAAAAGAACAAATAATAATTGCAAGTATATCAATTATAATTACTACTATTTTTACTATAGTTATGATGATTAGATTAGTACAAAAAACAAAAATAAAAATTAACTTAATTAATTGTATAAAATACGATTCTGTATATTTATTCGCAGAAATAAGTATGTTTATAATTTATTTATTTGGATTTAAAAATTCATTTAATTTTGGAGAAAAATATATTTTAGCTACTTCATTTACGACTTTAATAACAGATACTCAATGGGATATATCTAATGCAATAAAAACTGTAGCACAAATTGATATTGCTAAAGGAGTATTCTCATACAAAGAGCATATGAAAAATAGCAGAAAGTTAATCTATATATTAATTATATCTACTTTTATTATGGGACTAATATTATATCCAAGTTATAAAGTTGATATAACAGCTACATTACTTATAGCAGGAATTGAATTAATATCTTTATATTTGTATCCAATTTATATTACAAAATTAACTTATATTCAACTTGAATGTTCTGCTATAAAAGCTACTATTAGTAAACAGATTGCAAATATATTAAGAGTTTGTTGTTCTTTTATACCATCACCATTTTGTACTTCAATTGGATTAGCTGTTTCTGTTATATATCAACTAGTGTCAACACAATATATAATTCATAAAAATAAACTTAATTTAGAAATAAGTCAAAAGAATTTATAAAAGCTATTGATATAAGAACAAAAGTTTGATATAATACATGAAATACAAGGAGTGATTATTATATGAAACATGCTTATATAAATTGTTTGAAAAAATTAAGAGAATTTAGAAAAAATCTAACAATAGATAAAGATATAAAAAGAGGTAAACTATATTTTACTTGGATTAAAGATAAAACAGAAAAAATAGCGAATGAAAAAGATGATAATTATATTTATAAAAATATTGTGAAATATGCACTACACAATTTTAAAATAGATGATTTTAGCTATAAAAAGGCAAATAAAGCACTAAAAAAAGTAATTGATAATAACTATATTCTAAAAAAGAATTATCGCATTTTCAATAATGCAAATATTTCTTTTGATGATACAATGTTAATAATGAGAAAACTTTTATTAAAAAGAGGTAATGTTGTATGGATTGACTTCGGATTTAATATTGGAAATGAATTTGGAGGAATGCATCCAGCAGTTATTTTGAAAAATTTTGACAAAGATATATTTGTATTGCCTGTGTCATCTAAGAAACCCATAGAGTATGAAAAAATAGAAAAAGATTTCAGAGAAGGTAAAATAACACAAGAAGAATGTATTAAGAAAAAAGACAAAATAACTGAAATTGTACAATTAGATAATATAATTGGCTTTAAAGAAATGATTAGATGGGCAAATATAACAAGAATAAGAAAAGTTAGTATATTAAGATTAAACTTTTCAGGAACAATAGGAAGGATAGACGGAGAATACATAAATACAATATCAAGTAAAATCAGTAAAGAATTTGGTGTATAAAATCTTGACTTATGTAATAAAATATATTATCATAGTATTAGAAAGTAATTGCAAGATTGCTATGTTTGGAGTGAAAACTCCAGTAATTGCTATGTTAGATGGCTGACTAGAAATAGTTAGCCATCAGTTCGTTTTATAATTAAAAGATTGCTGTGGGAGGCGACTAGTTAGAAATAATTAGTTGCTAGTTTTTTTATTTTATGCTATACTAATTTCAACAGTTGATAAGTCAATTATTTTTTGGGAATAAAATGTGGGAGGAACACTATGCAAAATAGGCATATTTTTCGCAAATAACCTCCTTAGTTGCTCTAAAATACGCGACTTTAAAAATTGGTTAAGTATATGGTAAAAATAGAAAAATTAAAAGAATTTGGATTTTTTGATATGAATATAAATGAACAGATTTCATTTTTAAGAGAACACGGATTCTTCAATCTAAGTAATACAGATAAAATAACTTTTTTAGAATCTATAGGATTATTTTATTTAGATATAAATGACGACCCACCTAACATCCCCTTACGCCCTGAAAATGTAGATTACTTAAATAAAAATCCAATAAATGCCAAAAAAAACGAAATTGCAAATTCGTGGAAGCAATCATTTACTAACAACTTATTAAAAAATAGACAATTAACAATTAATGAAATAAATGGAATAGAAAATGCACTAAATGTAAATACAAAGAAAAATATATAAGGTAATCAGAGAAGGAAATTATACAAACTTTCCTGGCAAATTTGGATTATATTTTAAACATGATAACACTCTTCCATTAAGCCAAATACCAGAAACAATGGAAATATTTGAAGAAGCAGTAGAAACAATACTAGCAAATGGTGACTTTATAATAGTTTGCCCAGAGCAAAGTATGTGGCTTAACTATAAACAACCAAAGCCATTAAGATATGGAGCTTTTAAATGGGCTACCATAAATAATGTTCCAGTTATTCCTACCTTTATTACTATGAAAGATAAAAATAGTATTGAAGGTGATGAAAATGCAGTCCAATCATACAATATAAATATTGGATACCCTATTTATCCAGATAATACATTAATTCCAAAAGAAAATATACGTAGAATGAGAGATTTAAATTATTCTTTTTGTAAAAATACATACGAAAAATATTATGGAGTACCAGTAAATTATAAAACAATACAGCACGAAAATATACCTAGCTATGTTTCTTCAACACCTGGCTTTTCCTACTCAATGTCAAAAGATAAAAATGAAGAAGAAAGATAATAATTTACTAAACCTATCCCCATCTAAGACTCTGAAGTTATTCAAAAAAAGTGGCTATGAGCCACTTTTTTTGCTTTTAGAACTTGAAGAACTGGAAGACGTTTTTGCATCTGCAGATTGATCACTATAATAAGAAGAGAATATCATCAAAACAGTATTCTCATCAAGATTACATTTATCTGTAATTCTTACATCAAAATCATTCATAAATAATTTTGAATTAAAGTCTGCTATCAAATTTCCATATACATCATACATCTCTCCATTGGTATTGAAAGCATTAAATGTAACCTTTGCAATTTTCTCTGCATCTTTGTTATAAATATTGTATGATTCTCCAAAGATTTCAAACAACCCTACCATCTCTACAGAAATCTCATCATTTATATAAATCGAATGAGAATCTTGGGTTACAAAATGATACGCATCACCTGCATACCCAATTTTGTTATCTTCTAAGTCATACATTGTCAAAGGATCTGTAAATAATGCAAATATGTTTCCCTTTATGCTAGCAAAATCCTCATTTTCTTTGTCTATTTCTATAGTTGTTGACAATCGAAGATTTTTAACATCACATTGGTACTCCGTACATGTTCCAATAGCTCTTTTGTTTCCTGTTAAGAGAATTACTAAGATTATAGCTGCTACTAAAACCCCAATAATTCCAAATTTTAAAACAATACTAGTCCGCCTTTTCATTTCTAATACCTCCATTTTTTGATATCAATATTCTACAATACACTTTTGTATTATTCTTAATTATATCATAATTTTATGTTTAGTGCAAATTCAACGTATCCTAAAATTTGATATAGACTATATACAAATAATTTTTTTTATGATAAACTTTATACAATTATTTAAAATTTGGGGGAAAAATGAAAGAATATTTTTATAAAAAAGAATATACCTATATGTATTTAGGTTCCATATCATATAATTTTGCAAATGCTTTAACATCAACATTCGGAACTGTTATGTTATATAAAAATGGATTACCAATATGGCTTATATTATTAATCTATGGATTACGATTTGGAATAACCGGTTTCACTACGCCTCTATTTGTAACAATATCTTCTAAAATAGGGATAGCAAAGTGTATTTTGATTTCTAATATTTTTAGTATTATTAGTGCCTATATGATGTTGGATACAACAAACTTATATAGAAATATAGTCATATTTATATTATCAATGGGATTTATGGGACTTTCTAATCCATCATCAGATGCGTTGTCTAGTAAATATGTAAATAAAGAGCATAGAGGAAGATTTAATAGTTTTGTTAATATAAGTAAAATATTAGGGACAGCATTGGCAAGTTGCTTAGTTGCATGGGGAGTATTAACAAGCAATAATATTATACTATTTTTCATAATTTCTATATTTTTTATATTACAATATATATTTATTAGAAAAATAGATTATAAAGTAGAAAACAAAACAAGTGCATTTAAAGCAACAATGAAATATCTTTTTAAGAGTAAAAGTAAATATAAAATTATTTATGCTCTAAGAACAAATCATATAATAGAAAGACAATTTGCACCACTTTATTTATACATTGTTTTAAAAGATTTCTCGGCATTTTCTTCTATTGTAATAATATCACTATTATTACAAATAATTACTATAACGTTAATAGGAAAATACTCAGATAAAAATTTGTCAAAAGCCAATAATTTAGTTTCAGTTATTAAAACAATAATAACTGGTATATATCTATTTGCAAGAAATAAAGTAATAATATCTCTAAATAATATGTTAAGTGATAATTTTACAAAAGTATATGAAACATCTATTCAAACATCAATACAAAATATTATAAAAGATTCTAAAGAAGATAATGCTCTTTTATCAGCAGTAGGTCAAATGAGTTTATGTTTTACAGAAGTAGTAGTTTTTTCTATACTTTCAATATTAAGTATTTTTATTGGTGAAAAAGTATTTTATGTAATATTTATTTTATCCATTATTTCAACAATTGGAATCAACTTAAATATCAAAAAAGAAAAAAACGAAATTGATATATAAAGATTTTTCATTTCTATTTTTATAATGAACAAAAGTTACATGATTAAAATATATCTTAAAAAGACAATACTTAAGTTTTAATTAGTATTGTCTTTTTCAATAGAAATTAAAGATTCTCACATTTAACATTCTAAGCATATAAAGTTTCATATATTTCGTAAATAAGCTAGTATGTTATATTATTAATATGATTCATTATTTTCACCTATATTAAGTTCAATTTTATAATATGTATCTATATCATCAATTAAATTATTTATACTATTTTCGTTTAATTGATTTAGCCATTTTTTCAATTCATTAATTGTTATTTTTTCTTCTATAGAATTTTCATATTTTTTAACTATTACCTGCATACCACCAGACTTCTCTTGAATATAATTTTTAATGCTTTTCAATACTTCAGTTTTACTAGTTTCAGTTTTTATAACAAAAGTTATAGGAAAATGCAGTACTTTATCTATATCAAGCAAATACTTATCATACTTATCTACTTCAGTAACTTGAAAAAATCTTCCTAGTGGCTTCATTACAAAGTCAATTCCACCATCATTAGCATTTGTTCTCCCTGTTTTGTATAAATCAAGTTGCTCTTTCTTTATATTTTCTAATGATGTACCTATATAAATATGTTGGTCTTTATAATAGTTCTTAAGAATAGCATAAGAAATTATCTCAAAAATTCTAGCTTCAGATTTCTCTTCTAGTAAACTATCAATTTTTAATTTTTTTTCATCCAAATCTTTTAAATTTCTTAAAGTTTCTAAATCCTTAGATAATTTAAAATCTTTTTCTTTTAATAATTCTATATACCTTTCAATAATTTTAATAGCAGTTTTTGAGATGTCCATATCATTTATATATAAATAATCTATATGAATTAAATATTTACTTCCATTAATTATTAATAATTCTTTATTAATACCTTTAGCTACTTTATTTATAAATTCTGTATTAAGTCTATTATTTAAAGCATGATTTTGCAATTTATTTCCACCATATTGATTTTTACAAAAAGTCCATAAAGTATTATATTCAAATCCTTCAAATTTTTTATATTTTTCTTTATTATTATAAAATCCCATTTCAACATAATAATAAAGAACTGAATAAATAGCATAAATATTGCCTAAACTTCTTCTTGTTTTAGAATCCCCTTCTATTGCTCCCGTTTTTTTATCTAAATATTTTATTAAAAATGATTTTTCAAAAATTTCATTATATTTTTTATCATATTCTTCAACTAAAATATTTTTTATAAATTCTCTCATAACATTTATCCTCCGAATTTAATTTTATTTGATTGAAACACAATTTTGAGCAATTATACTTTTTTTACTCTGATTTTTTGTTTTTCTTCTCTTGTCCTTTTGCAGTATTTCATTATTATACATATCAGAAATGCCTGTACGTCTAATTCCAATTTTGTAATATTCCATATTTATTTCCATACCAATAGCTTTTCTATTTAACTTGATAGCAACACTAGAAGTAGTAAATGTACCACTAAACGGATCTAAAACTATGTCTCCTTCATTACTAGATGCTAAAATAATCCTTTCTAATAAAGCTTCTGGTTTTTGTGTCGGATGGTTCTCATATTCCTCCATTTTAAATCGCACTCTATTAAAGTTCCACACATTTCCAGGAACTTTTTTCGTATTATATGGTGTTGGAATTTTTTTTCTATAATCTATTAATTTTCGTTGAGCCCCTGTTTTTGCTTCTACCATAATTTCCTGATAATTAAAAGTATATTTTGAACTTTTCTTTTTTGTACACATTAATATAGGTTCATATAATGAACCATAGATTTTTTTTGATTGTACTCCACTTGAATCATAACTCCATATTATTCTTGATAAAACATTATAATTTTCTGAAACATATACATCTAAATATGACATAAATTGAGTGGCAGTCATAAAATAAAATGTTCCATTATCCTTTAAAATTCTAAAACATTCTTTAATCCATTGTTTACACCACTCAATGTATTCATATGTAGAATTCCATTTATCCTTATTATTACCAAAGTCTTTTCCTATATTGTATGGTGGATCAGCAAAAATTAAATCAATGGAATTACTATCAATTTTTCTTAAATTATCTAAACAATTCCCCAATACAACTATTGAATTATCATTATACATACATTCATCAAAATTAATTTTTTTTATCTCGTCAAATGTCATATTCTTGTCTCCTTAAAATAATTTAATTTATTTTTTATATTTTTAATATATATTTGTGATGTCGATAAGTATTATAACATTTTATTCAATGATTTTCTATATTCCTGTTGAAATTTGATGATAAATGTATATATAATTATGGGACTTTTTTTACAGCCCCTTTTCCTTGAAGTTAATTTAATATTTAATTGATAAATCAATTAAATAGTTCAATTTTTGAAAAGAAAAAGTATGTCAATAACTTTTGAAAATGTCATAAAAAATTTTCAAAATTAACTTTTAAAT
>CAUWIY010000018.1:0-18860 GCA_963559065.1 uncultured Clostridia bacterium | reverse complement strand
GTCCCCCTTGGTCGTAATACTTGTCAATTTCCTCCGTCCCTTTTGACCAATTTCCCTTTTGACCATTATTCTTCTAAGCCAAAGCTTACTCCGAGTGCATTATTTATTCTATTAATTATTCTTTCGTCCTCAATGTGTCCTATTTTTTCTTTCAGTCTGCTTTTATCTATCGTTCTTATTTGTTCTGCTAAAACCACCGAATCGTTTTTTAGTCCGCATTCTTCTGAATTAATTTCTATATGTGTTGGTAATTTTGTTTTATTTGTCTGTGATGTAATAGCAGCGGCAATTACGGTTGGGCTATATTTATTTCCTAAATCATTTTGTATTATTAAGACTGGCCTAATGCCTCCTTGCTCTGAACCTACAACTGGACTTAAGTCTGCATAAAACATATCTCCTCTTTTTATTGTCATATTCTTCACTCCTAATATTAGTATGTGTCAAGTTTGATATTTTATATTAGTTGAAGATAAATATTTTATATTTCTTTTGATATTCCTTTTAATTGAAATGCAAATATTTTATTATGGTTTTTATGATTGATATTTATCTCATTGTATATTATGTAAATTATTGTTTTTTTGTTAATATCTCTTATTTCCATTTTTATTGGTATTCCATTTTCTTTGTTTATGTATAATGTTTCATATTTTTGATATTTGTTATCCGTTTTTGCTACTGTTTCCATTACAATTTGATTGTTTTCTTCTTTAAATGTCGAGTTTTCATTATTTTTATAATCTTCTATAAAGCTTTTTAAATCCAAACTGTTTTGCGTAATATCTTGATAATTTTCTAATATTTTTGTTATATTTAATTTTGTATTTTCTACTTTCAATGTGTTTTTTTCTTTTATTATTTTCACACCTTGTATGTTGTTTGGTTCTATTACTTCTTGTTCATAAGATTCATTTTCTATGTATGATTGTTTAATCTTATATTTGTTACTATTTTTGTTACTTTGTATTTCTATATCTGCAATGCTTTCATAAGAACTAATATTTAAAATATAATCTACAATTTCTTGACTACTACTATTATCTCCAATTTTTGAAATTTTAGCCGTTTTATTATTATTTTTTGTAAAAAATATTGCTGATATTATTATAACTATTGCTATAAATATAACTATTGTAACTGTTTTTCCTTTGTTTGTTTTTTTCTCGTGTAGATATTTATTTTTATTTTTCTGCATAAAAAAAGCCCCCTAAAAATTAATCTTAATTAATTTTTATTCGGCTTTTTTTCTTTTATGTTTTTAATTTGTTTTTATAATCTTTCCATTATATATTTAACTTTTATACTATTTTTTAGATTTATATTTTTCCATTTTTTATATCTGCTATAAATTTTTGTTTTATATCTGGTGGCATTAGTGGAATATTATCAATATCTTCTCTTTCCACTATTTCTGGTATATATTTTCCACTTTCTATATATTTAGGATCATTTGAAAATTCTGGACCTGTTCCTGTTCCAAATATTCCACTTACATATTCACATAGATAATAAATTGTTGTTTGATTAAACTTTTCTGAGTATTCTTCATACATTTTTTTTACAATTCTTACATCTATTCCAAATTCTTCTTTTATTTCTCTTATAGTTCCTTCTTCATATGTTTCATTTCCTTCTCTTCCTCCGCCTGGAAATACATAATATTCTTTTTGGTCTGGATTTTTTAATACATCTTTTCTGTGCATTAATGCAAATCCATCTTCCATAGGTATAATACCTGCTAATCTTATACGTTCCATTTCTTTATTGTATGGCATTTAATATAAATTTCTTTACATATTTTTGTTTTTAAGTAGCCATACTCTCCTTTCTACTTTTATTTTCTTATATTATTAATTTTATAATTATATAGTTTTTATGGTATTATTGAAAATATTTATCAATTTTTTCTATCAGTTCTTCTTTGTTTTCGATTTTATTTATTTCACTTCTAAATTCGCTTGAATTTGGCATATTTTTTGTGTACCATGCTATATGTTTTCTCATTTCTCTTATTGCTGTTATTGGCTCTTTTTCTTGTAGTTCTAGTTCAATATGATTTTTTATTACTCTTAATTTTTCTTTATTTGTTATTTCTGGTAATTTTTCTCCTGTTTCCAAATAGTATTTTATTTTTTCAAAAATCCATGGATTTCCAAATGTTCCTCTTCCTATCATTATACCGTCTACACCTGTGTATTCAAACATTTTTTTAGCAGACTCTTCATCTATAATATCTCCATTTCCTATAACTGGTATTTTGACACTTTCTTTTACTTTTTTTATAATATCTAAGTCAGCTTTTCCTGAATACATTTCTGCTCTTGTTCTTCCATGAATAGTAATTGCCTTTACTCCTGCATTTTCTGCCATCTGTGCAAATTCAATTGCTACAATGTTGTTTGAATCCCAACCTTTTCTTATTTTTAAACTTACTGGCTTACTTGAATTCTTTACTACTGACTTTATTACTTTTTCTGCTTTTTCTATATCTAGCATTAGTTTACTGCCATCACCATTTTTTACAACTTTTGGTGCTGGACATCCCATATTTATATCAACAATATCAGCTAAATCACTAACATATTTAGAAGCAACTCCCATTGTTTCATCATCACTTCCAAATATTTGAATACTTATTGGTCGTTTTTCTCCCTCTGTATTCATTAATAGTTTTGTTTTTGAATCATTATAAAAAATAGCTTTACTGCTAACCATTTCTGTGCATACAAGCCCTGGCTCAAATTCTTTACATATCTTACGAAAAGCTTTATCTGTTACTCCTGCCATTGGTGCTAATATTAAGTTGTTTTCTAGTTCTACATTTCCTATTTTTAATTTTTTTAAATACATATTTCCTCCAAATGTTTTATAGGGACGATTCTATTGGACTAGAAGTAAGCCGTTTGAACCGTCCCTTTGGGATATTATTTTACAAATATCGTTTTTTGTCTTTTTCCACTTATATTTAGTAATATTCCTATTAAAATATAACTTGTTATTAATGAACTTCCTCCATAGCTAATAAATAGTAGGGGGACTCCTGTTATTGGTAATAACCCCATTACCATTCCTATATTTTCCACCATGTGAAATAAAAATATTCCCGCTATTCCAGATGCTACTAGTGAGCCTATGTTATCTTTTGCTGTTTTTGCTATATAAAATGCTTTCGTTACTAAAAACGTATACAGCATAATTATTGCTCCGTGCTACTATAAATCCCATTTCTTCTCCAATTACAGAATATATAAAGTCCGTAGTTTTTGGATATAAGTATCCCAATTGTGTTTGATTTCCTTTTAATAGCCCCATTCCTGTTAATCCACCTGCTCCTATGGCTAGCTTTGATTGTATAATATTATAACCACTTCCTCTTGGGTCTGATTCTGGGTGCAAATATATATCTATTCTCTTTTTTGCATGTTCTGGTAACACAAAATTATATAGTATTGGTATAGAAATACACACTATTATAATTGCTCCAATAATATATTTTTTATCTAATCCTGATGTAAACAACATCATAGCTAATGCAACGCAAAACGCCATTGCTGTTCCATAATCTGGTTGCTTTATTATTAATAATAGTGGTAGTGCTAATGTTGCGAATATTATTAATAAACGTGTTGGTTTATTGATGTCTTCTTTGTATCTTTCTTGTATTTTGGAAATTATATATGCTAAAAATAATATAACTGCAATTTTGGCAAATTCTGATGGTTGGAAAGAGAATATTCCTATATTAAACCAGCTTGTTGCACCATTTATTTCTTCTGTAAATAATACCGCTATTAATAAGATTACAAAAATACCATAAAAAATTGGCGATAGCTTTACTAGTGTTTCATAATTGATTAATAAAACTACAACCATTATTATTAAACTTGCTACTAGCCATATAATCTGTTTTTTAAATTCATCATAATTATTTTCTTGTGTTGCAGAAAATAAGGCAATAATTCCTATTACACTTAAGATTATTGCCACTATTAACATACCCCACTCCATATTTTTCAGTTCACGTTTTCTCATTAAATCAACTCTTTTTCTAATAATTTTTATGATTTAATCTTTTTAGTTTTTCTATTTGCTTTCTTGTGCTTGTACTTCTAAAGTTTTTTCTCTTTCTTCTTTTTTTGATTCTTCTTTGTCTGTTTTCTCATTAACAATTGTGCTATTTTCTTCTTTTTTCGGATTATCTTTTTTACTTTTTTCTGTATCATTTGATTCTTCTTTTGTTTCTTTTTCTACTTTATCTTCTTGGGATATTTCTTCGCTTTTTATTTCTTTTTCTTCATTTAATTTTGGCTCATTTTGTTCTTTTTTATTCTGCTCTTGTTTTATTTCAATATCTTTTGGTGTTATTTTTCTTGTTTCATTTTTTATATTGAGAATAGGAATATTCGCATATAAAGCTGGTGCACCGTTTGTTCCGTCTTCATTTTCTTTATTAGTTAGTCTTACGTCGATTTCGTTTTCATCAATTTCTATGTATTTTTTTATTACATCTATAATTTCTTGTTTCATTAATTCCAGAAAATCAGCTGATACATTTGCTCTATCTTGCATTAATACTAAATGTAACCTTTCTTTCGCCGCATTTTTAGAATTTTCTTGTGATTGTTTCTTTTCTTCCTTTTTACCTATATTCTTAAAGAAGCTTATGATATTTTCAAACATTATTTCCTATCCCTCCAATGTGTTTATCTATTGTTTTATTTCTTAAACAAACTTTTTAATTTTTCCCAAAAACCTTTTTCTCTTCCTGGTATAGTTACTTCTATTTTTTCTCCTAATACTCTTTTTGCTATTTCCATATATGCTTTTCCAGATGGAGCTTTTTTGTTTTGAATAACTGGCTCTCCTTTGTTTGTTTGTGTTATTATATATTCATCATCAGGCACTACACCTACTAAGTCTATTGACAATAAATCTACAATATCATCTACATCCATCATTTCGCCTTTTCTTACCATATTAGGTCTTATTCTATTAATTACTAATTCTGGATTCTTTATTTCTGATGCTTCTAGTAAACCTATAATTCTATCTGCATCTCTTATTGCTGATATTTCGGCTGTTGTTACTACAATTGCTCTATTTGCTCCAGCAATAGCATTTTTAAATCCTTGTTCAATTCCTGCTGGGCAATCTATTAGTATGTAATCAAATTCTTCTTTTAATTTTTCTACTAATTTTCTCATTTGTTCTTCGTTTACTGCGCTTTTATCTCTTGTTTGAGCTGCTGGTAGTAGGTATAATTCTTTAAATCTTTTATCTTTAATTAATGCTTGTCTAAGTTTACACTTTTCTTCAACAACATCTACAATATCATATACTATTCTATTTTCTAATCCCATAACAACATCTAAATTTCTTAGTCCAATATCTGTGTCAACTAGACATACTTTTTTTCCTTCTACAGCTAAACTGGAACCCAAATTTGCTGTTGTTGTTGTTTTTCCTACTCCACCTTTTCCTGATGTAATAACAATAACTTCTCCCATATCTGTTAGTCTATGTTAGTTTTATAACTAACATAATCTCCTTTCTTCTTTTATTGTAAGTCCTATGCTTACTTAGGAGTGTATGTATGTTTTTCACACTCTCCTTATTTAGGATTTTAAAAACACTCTTTTACAGCTAATATGATACAACGAAAAGTCGAAAAAGTCAATGTGTTTGTCCAATAAAATGTCAGAAATATTTCTAAAATATTACAAATTGATTACAAATAATAAATCCACCATACTAAATTTGAGGTTAACCCAATGAGCTGAAAGCAAGTAAGAGAATATGACTAAAAAGGCAAATAAAAGGAATGTTATTAAATTGGTTGAAATTATTTTGTTCTTTCTACCAATTTAGCAACATCCCCCTTAGTCGTATCACTCGGTTTATTGTATTTATTAATATATTGTAACTCTAAATCCAAAGTCTATTCTTGAATTTTCTAGTCCGTTCAAAATGCTAGAATTAATTCTATTATTTACTTTTGTATAGTCTTGTCCTAATAAGTAACTTCCACCTCTACCTGTCGGTATATTTTCATTTTTGTATCTTTCTAATGTCCATTCCATCATATTTCCTGAGAAATCATATATGTTTAAAATTTTATTTTTCTCACTTGCCCCTGTTGTAATAATAGACATTGTTTTTTCCTCTTTCACATAATTACTTTCTGCTGGATATTTAAGATTAGAATTATCATCTATAAATTTGCAAATTAAATCCCATTGAATGCCAAATAGTAGGCTTTTTGTTTTGTTTGTTCCTGTATCAATTTTATTTGCAAGAACTTGGGCTTGACTACATGTAACATAATTGTATGGTATCATATTCTTTTTGCTTACTGGATTTCCTTCTATTCCACTAATACTTGTCCTTGCTTTATTATTGTTACTTGTTGAAGTTTCATCTCCGATTTCGTATCTTGAAATCCAAAACCCTTGATTTTTATATGTGCTAGATAGCATATTTTGATATGTTTTAGTGTATTCCTCTTTTGTTAATCCACATCCTTCATACCATTCATCTTTCCAGTCTTTGCTTATTTCTGATGTTTCTGAATCCATTCTATATTTTTTTACATATTCTAATAAATCTGCTTCTATTTTTTCATATTCTGTTTCATTTGTTGCTGTTTTAAATACAGTATTTGGTACAGGTATCCATACCCATTCATTTTGATTCTTGTCTTTTGCTATTAATCCATTTTTTATAGTATTCATACTTTTATCCATGTTTATTTTAAATCCTTCCGGAATTGTAGCTACATCTCCATTTGTATCTTGATACTCTGTTTCTTTTGTGTATATTTCTGACCAATTTTCTTGGTTTACTTTGTTATATACTACTTTCCCATCCTTATTTTTAAAATATCCTTTATTACTGTTTACACTTAGCAAAAATTCCTCTTCAGTTTGGTCTCCTTCTAGTATAATACTTGATGGCAGACTTTCTAGTATTGATATTTGTTTTATCCAAATGTATTGATTTGATTTTGTAATATCTACATTTTCATCTTTTGTGTTAGAAATTACTATACTTTCGTTCCCACTGTTGTCTTTATATATACCGATATAATAATAATGTTCTGGAATCAACTTTCCATCTATATATCTTAAGTCAACTGTTGTTTCATCTGGCTTAGTATAATCAGTATAATATATCTTTTCTATATTATTTTCTTCAACAATAATTCCTTGAACATAAAATATATTATGACTATTTTCGTTTATAACATAAATATCTGTATAATTTTTTACATTGTCTTTGTCGTTTTTAATGTTATAGTAATCTTTTCCATAATTTAGTGTAATGCCTTGCATTGCCTCTAAATCTATTACATAAAAATCTCCAATATCATTTTTTGTGTTTAGTACATCTTTTAATTGTGTTAAATTTTCTGTTGGATATTTTATTTCTGCTGGTATTTTTCCATATACATCGAAAAAGTCGGATACTTTTTCTCTTAGCAATTCTATATCATTATTTAAGTTTGTTAATTTTTGTATATATAGTCTATCTAGTGCATTATATACCAGCACATTTGTTAATATTATTAATATTATAATAGTGATTACTAATGCTATTAATGTAACTCCCTTTTCTTCTAATTTGAATTTCTTCATCTTTTGAATCTCCTTTGTTTTTATATCATTAGTTTACTATTATTTTATAGTATTTTCAAGTAATTTTCTTTATTTATATTTTATTTCTTGCATTTTTTTATAAATAATTTCTTTATTTATGTATTTTTTATTTTCTTTTATTACTAAATACCATAAGTATATATCAATTAAAAATATTGCTATGTTCTTTTCATATAATATCATTATGCTTGCTATTGCTGTTAATATAATAGTTGTAATAATAGAAATGTCGTTAATATTTTTCTCTGCTTTTGCTTTTCCTCTATGGATATGTATTATTTCTTTTAAAATTCTTCCTCCATCTAGCGGATAAATTGGTAATAAGTTGAATAGCATTATTACTAGATTTGTATAAACAATCATTAATCCTTTTTGTATTTCTATATTTGAATTTGCAACAATTAAAATTATTAGTAAATTTGTTAATGGGCCAGCTATTGCTACAAGCATTTTTTTGATTTCTAATAAATTTGCTTTTTTTATTTTTTTATTATAATCATTTATATTAATTTTAAATGATATTGAAACTCCAAATGGCATAATATCTAGCTTTTCCGGCTTCATTTTTAATAATATTCCTGCTAATAAGTGTCCTATTTCATGCAAAAATGCAAAAAGCATTATTAAAGCATATAGTTCTATTTGTTTTGTGAAATAAAAAATAATTAAAAAAATGAATATTTTCAAGTCTATTCTAAATCTCATATTTTTTCTCCATTTCTTACAAAAGTTTGTAAATCTTTTGTATTTTTACTTTTGTATTTTATTGCAATGTTAATATTTTTTCTGGATCTATTACTCTTTCTGATATTCTTATTTCAAAATGTAAATGTGGTCCTGTCGAATTTCCTGTTGATCCTACTTCTGCAATTTCTTGTCCTTGTTCAATATGGTCTCCTTGTTTTACATATAGTGCATTACAGTGTGCATAGATTACACTTACATCTCCTATTTGTATTTTTAGGTGTTTTCCATAATCTCCTTCTTCTGAAGCTAGTACAACTTCTCCACTGGTTGAAGCTTTTATTTTTGTGCCTAAATTAGCACCTATATCTGTTCCTGTATGATTTTTTGGTACAGTGCTTGTTGTTGGTTCTCTTTGTCCGAATCTTGATGTTATTGTTCCTTCTACTGGCTTTATCCATGTTGTTGTTAGTTTTATGTTTTCAATATCCTGTTCTTCCTGGCTTTTGGCTTGTGTTTCTATATTTCCTTGATTTTCTATTATAATATTTTGTTCTTGCTCAACTGCTTCTTCAGCATTATTTTCTATAATATTTTCTGTTTTTATTTCTTCATTTGTTGTATTTTCGCTTGCTCCTCCAATTCCTCCAACAAATTGATTATTTTTAAAGTTCAAAATATTATTTTTAATATTTTCATATATTTGTACAAAATTTGTATCATATGATAACACTTCTTTTGCTTTTTTTATAAAATCCTCTGAAAAAATGTAATTGCTATTTTGTATAATATAAAAAACTAAATATATCATTATACATAAGATAATTTGAATTATCATTTTTTTTAGTAATTTTATATCTTTTTGATTTTGTGGATTTACATTTACCTTTGTTGTCTTTCTCTCATTTCCTTGTTGTCTTCTAGCATATATTTCCTCTGCTCTTCTAATTTTTTCTTCTACCGAAATTATTCTTTCCACCATTTCACCTCTTCCTTTGTTTCTTTATAATCTATATGTATTATTTTTTAATTTATGAATATGAAAATTTATTTTTTTGCACAGAAAAAATGACCTATTATAAAATTACTATTTAAGTAATATTTATAATAAGTCTTTCTTTAAAGTACTATAAGTAATATTGTTTGCATCGCACATACTATTGTTGTTATAACTGCATATTTCTTTAAGTTTTTATATTTTTGTTTTGCCTCTTTATTAAATATTTCTTTTTTGTCTTTGTTTTCTATTTTTTTCATATATTCATTAACTATTATTTCTGCTTCTTTTATAATGTATTCTTTGTCTTTGTTCTCTTTTTCTATAAAGGAACTTCTGTTTTTTTCTACTTTTTCTAGTTTTCTTATTTTTTTATTTGATTTTAGTACAATTATAGCTTCATCTATTAAATTTGATGGTAGATTTCTTAATACTACCATATTTTTTAGTTTTCCCGCTTCCATTTGTACCTCCTTGAATATGTATTTAATATATTTTTTCCATTTTTCTCAAGGTTATACAAATTACATATGTTTTTTATATAGCTTTTAAATTTCTTTATTTTTAATAGAGTGTACTATATCTTTTGTTATTTTATTTTTGTCACATTTATTTATAATTATAATTATTAGGAATGTTATTGCAAATGTGATAGCATATGCTAAAATGCTAATTTGCCATTTACCTTCTATCAAATTATCTCCTGCAATAGTAGATGAAATTATAGATGGAATTCTTAGTAATGTAGCTATCGCTATAAATTTGCTTGTTTTTATTGGTAGGAGAGCACCTATATATACAAGAAGGTCTTTTGGTGTGCCTGGAACTAAAAATAATAAAATCATAACTATTTCTATCTTTTTTTCGTCCTTAAACAATTTACTATTTTCTATTTTTTCTACTTTTTGTTTCGGAAAAAATTCATATATAAATTTTCTTCCATATTTTTTTACAAGTGTATAAATCAAAATTGTTGTGATAAATACAGAAGCTATTAAAAATATAGTTCCCCAAAGCTTTCCAAAGCATATACCCGCTAATATTTCGACTGGTTCTCCTGGCAATATTGCTATTATCATTTGCGCTATTTGAAGTCCTAATAATATTAAAAATCCTAGCATTTTTGAGTCATTTATTTTTTCTTTAAATTGTATTTGTCCTTCTTGAGTATTTAAATTTTTTAGTATTGGTATTAGGTATATTGTTAATCCTACAATTAATGTGATTACTGCTATTAATATAATTATTTTAAATATTTTTACTTTCTTTGTTTTTGACATTTTTATTCCTTTTTATTTTTATTTACATACACTGTTATTTTCACAATGTTTGTTCATTTTTTATTTTCGAATAATATATAATATTTATTTTTAAAATACAAGCAAATAAAACAAATTTCACGAAAAATTCATAATTTACTTTCGCGTTTATGTATATTTTTAGAAGCATATAAAAAACATTTTCAAAATTTATATCGTAATATTCAAAACCTTTTTCAATCATAAAATCTCCACCATCTAATCTAACCTCTGACATTCCTCTTTTTTCTTTGCAATCATATAATTTTACAAGCAAAGCTACCATGCTAGCATTTATAACTTTTTTATCTTGAGGTTTAAAATCATAAAAACGGTATTTTGGTTCTGGTATCCACATTCCCCATTCTTTATCTTTTACACTAATACATCTGGATTGATAATAATATGGTGTAACATATAATTCTCTATTAGCACTATTTTTATCTGCAAAATAATATAGTGGAGTAACCACATTATCTCTATTATTTTTACTTAATATTTGTAAATTTTCAAATTCTCTTCTTCCAATTCCAAATTGCGTTGCTGGTTGATTTACTAAAAAAGTATATTGCCTATTTTCATCTATGGTTAAAACATAGACTAATTGTGTACTACCATAATTTATAAATTGTAATCTTTTTTGTCTACCTTGAAATTCTGGTACTGTATTACTTGAAGCTACTTGATTAATAAAGTTATGTATTCCCAAAAATTCTTCTAGGGTATCTTCTATGCAATTTATTTCTGATGGCATTTTTAAATAATGTATTCCATAATTAGGTATTCCTAAAGAATCTTCTTTTTTTATCATATACCCTCCTACGTTTATACTAATTTTATAACATCTAACTTAATTTTATATAATATTGTATAACACACACATCTGCTTTTATCTCATCTCTATCATCAACAATAATACAACATATATTGATAAAGCTCAAGCAAACATTTAAAAAATTTTAAAAATTATATTTTACATTTAAGCATAGAGCTATTGATATATATAATTGAAATATGATATGATTTTTAAAAGAAAATAGTAAGTTGTCGCTGAGGTTGAGTTTTGAAATTTAAATAAAAAAACTATAAATTTTTGAGGTGGGTATATAAAGTATGCTCATCTTTTATTATGTCAATTAAATATTGTATAATATAGGTAGAGTTCTATATATTGTAAATTATGGAAAAATGTAAGGAGGTAATTGTCATGAGAGAATTATTTGTTAAAAAAGTAATTGATACAACAGGAGAATTTTTAGACAATAACCAAAGAATAAAATTAAAAGAGATACTTACAGAAATATGTTTAAATTACCACATTGAAATATTAGAACAAAGTCAAAAACAAGAAATACAAAAGAATAATGAAGAAATATTAAATAAATTTATATCATCAAAAGAAATTGAAGGCTGTTCAGTTAGAACATTAAAATATTATAAAGATAATATAACAAAAATGCTAGATACTGTAAATCTTCCAATAAATGAAATTACAACAGAAACACTAAGAAATTATTTATCAGATTATAAAAATAATTCAACTGCTGGTATGGTTACAATTGATAATATAAGAAGAACATTATCAAGTTTCTTTGCTTGGTTAGAAAACGAAGATTATATTGTTAAAAGTCCAGTTAGAAGGATTCATAAAGTAAAAGCAACCAAAAAAGTTAAAGAAACACTTACAGATGAGAATTTAGAAAAGTTACGAGATACTTGCTCAAATGTAAGAGATCTAGCAATACTAGAACTATTAATTTCAACTGGTATGAGGGTAGGAGAACTTACTAGATTAAACATATCAGACATGAATTTTCAAGAGAGAAGTTGTATTGTTTTAGGAAAAGGGAACTCTGAAAGAGAAGTGTACTTTAGTGCAAAAAGTAAAATGTATATAAAGAAATATTTGGAGACAAGAACAGATAACAATGAAGCATTATTTGTATCACTTATAAGACCTTATAACAGATTAGGAATATCAGGCATTGAAATTGCTATTAGAAATTTAGGAAGAGAAGCAAATATAAACAAAGTACATCCACACAAATTTAGAAGAACAATGGCTACTATGGCTATTGATAAAGGAATGCCAGTCGAACAAGTACAAAAGTTATTGGGACATATAAAAATAGATACTACAATGGAATATGCAATGGTTAGCCAAAATAATGTAAAAAATTCACATAGAAAATATATTACATAGACTTTAAACTAAATTGAATATTGTATTTTAAAATAAAGAAAATGTGTTCCGATTTTATTGATAAGTATTAGTTTTTATGCTATTATAATAATCATAGAAAATAATTGTTGAGGTGCAATATGTATAATAAAGAAGAAGTATTACAAAAAGTAGATATTTTATATAATATGTGGAAGAAAGGTAGTCTTGGTGGCGAAGTTATGCCAGAAGATGCAAATCCACATTTAGATAAGTTTGGATTGGAAAATTATCTTTATTTTACATTACCTATGGCATTGAATTATCAAAGAAATTCATATAAATTATGGGAAAGTGCGTTAAATACATACAATGATAAAGAAACTAACTTTGCATTTAGTCCTAAAATGTGTTTAGAGAAAACTTTTGAAGAAGTGCAATATGCACTTATAAAATACAAAATAGCACTGCAAAAACAAAAGCAAACTGAAATATGGTTATCTTTATGCAAAACATTTATAGAATTATATGATGGAGATATTAGAAAGTTATTTGACTCATTAGATAACGATGTTGATAAAATAAGAAATTTTATTCAAAAGGAAAATAAAAAGAAATTCCCATATTTATCTGGAACAAAAATATGTAACTACTGGCTTTATGTGATATACCAATATACAGACAGAAAATATAAAAATATTGAGCATTTAACAGTTGCACCAGATACACATGTAATTCAAGCAACACATAGATTAGGACTAATAACTGATGAAGAGCTAATTAAAAATGATGTGCAACTTATAGTAGTTGAGAGATGGAATGAACTATTTAAAGAAACTAAATATAAACCTATTGATATACACACTCCACTATGGTTATGGAGTAGAAATGGTTTTAAGGAGGTCAAATAAAATGAAGGTACTATTTGCAACAACAAATCCAGCCAAAATAAAGAAATATGCAGAAAAACTAAAAGAGAAAAATATAGAAGTATTAACTATTAAAGATTTAGGAATAAATTTAAAGCCAGAAGAAACAGGCAAAAATGCTATAGAAAATGCGTATATAAAAGCAAAAGCATATTATGACAAAACCAAAATTACGACTATAGGAATGGATAATAATTTATATATAGAAGAGTTGCCAGAAGAAAAACAACCAGGAACTCATGTAAGAAGAGTGAATGGAAAAGAATTAAATGATGACGAAATGATTGAATATTATTGCAACTTGGTTAAAGAATATGGTGGAAAACTAACAGCCAAATGGGTATATGGAATGGTAATATATGATGGAAAAGAATCAAAAGAATATAGTTGGAGCAAGAGCCACTTCTACTTCGTAGATAAGCCATGTGAAAAAAGAAATCTGGGTTATCCATTGGATTCAATGTCAATTATGCCAGAATGTAACAAATACTTTGTTGATTTAACAGAAGAAGATAGGAATAAAGAGAACTATAAAGAAGATGATGTTATTGATTTTATAGTAAATAATTGTAGTAAGTAGAGGTAGTAAATTATGCAATTAGAAGACTTAAAAGCTGAATATGATAAATTACAAATAAAATATGGAGCAAAAGAATTAACATCTATCTATAATGGTGGATGTACTAATAATCCAGATATTTGCTTTGTTTTTATGAATCCAACAGGTAGAAATATTGCATCAGATCCTAATTGGAAAGGCAGAAGATCGCCATGGATAGAAACTAAAAATATATGGAAATTATTTTATAGAATAGGATTACTTGATGAAAAAATATATGAGAATATTATGGACAAGAAACCTCAAGAATGGGATGAAAAATTTGCAGATTTAGTATATGAAAATGTAGAAAAACATAATTATTTCATAACTAATTTAGGAAAGTGCACACAAGTAGATGCAAGAGTATTGCCTAATTCTGTTTATATTGAATATTTAGATTTATTGTGCAAAGAAGTAGAAATAATTAAACCAAAAATAATTATAACATTAGGAAATCAAGTCAGTTCCATTATATTAAATCAAAACATATCTGTATCTCAATGTAGAAAACAAAGCTTTTCTAAAAATATTGCAGGAAAAGAATACAAAATATATCCAGTTTATTATCCTATTGGAAATGGAATGATGAATATAGAAAAGGCAATAGAAGATATTAAATTTATAATAGAAACAAATAAAAAGAGAGTTGGTTAATATTGAATAATATAGAAAATTTAAAAGATTTAATCATATATCAAAGTCAAAATAATGAAAATATATCAGTAGAAGTTTTGTATAATGAAGAAGATTTTTGGCTAACTCAAAAATCAATGTCAAAATTATTTAATGTAGCAGAAAATAATATTACATATCATTTACAAAATATATTTAAAACAGGAGAACTAGAAGAAAATCGAACTACTCAAAAAATTAGAGTAGTTCAAAATGAAGGAACTCGAAAAGTTTCAAGAGAAGTAACATTTTACAGTTTAGATGCAATTATAGCAGTTGGTTATAGAGTAAATTCAAAAGAAGCAACAGATTTCAGAATTTGGGCAACAAAAACATTGAAAGAGTATATAAAAAAAGGTTTTGTTGTTAATAGCGAAATGTTAAAAAATGGACCTAAATTCGGAAAAGATTACTTTGATGAATTATTAGTTAAGATAAAAGAAATTAGAGCAAGTGAAAGAAGATTTTATCAAAAAATAACTGATATATATAAAGAATGTAGTTTTGATTATGATAAAAATAGTGAAACAACACAAGAATTTTATAAAAATGTTCAAAATAAGTTGCATTTTGCTATTACTGGCATGACAGCACCTGAAATAATTTATAATAGAGCCAGTAGTAAAAAGGAAAATATGGGGTTAACAACTTGGAAAAATGCACCAGGTGGAAAAATACTTGAAACAGATGTAACAATAGCTAAAAACTATCTTTCACAAGAAGAAATTACAGAATTAAATAATTTAGTATCTATGTATCTTGACTATGCAGAAAGACAAGTAAAACTAGGTAAGATTATTTCAATGCAAGAATGGAAAGAAAAATTAGAAGTATTCTTGAAAATTAACGAATATAATATTTTAAAGGATAACGGAAAAATAAAGAGAGAAATAGCAGATAAATTGGCTTTAGATGAATATAAAAAGTATAGAGTTATACAAGATAAAAATTACATTTCAGACTTTGATGAGTTAGTAAAAGAAACAAAAAACTTCAATAACAACTGATAGACAAATTACAAGTTTGTGTTAAGTTTCTTTTAGAAGATAAAAAATATAAAAGTGTATAAATACTGATTTATCAGTACTTGCACACTTTTTTATTGGAGCCGACAGTCGTTTCCATCATTCTCCTTAATATGCTATTCATTCATGTTTCTGTCCTTATATATCATTTTTTGAATGCAATTTGAATACAAATACAAAAATATTCATAGATATTTTTAGAGAAAATTATTTGACTTTTTCTAATAATCTGTGTATAATAAAGATAGAAAATGAGAGCCACAGAAATGTGTGCTACCATATATATTTATGATAAAACACCACATAGCTCGGCAAAGCGTAATGTGGTGCTTTTTTATTTGCTCAAAATAATAACCAAAGTTATGATTAAGGCAACTGCTATGATAGTAACTCCTACTAGTCCGTAGAATAATAGGTATATTAATTGTATTAATATTGTTTCCATAGCACCACCCCCATTCTCACAGTAAAAACTGTGTATGTAAAGTGGTAGCACCCATTACTTGCAATTCTCACTTTCTATAATAACTACTATACAATATTTTTAACACAAAAACAAGCAAACAAAGTAAATTTTTACTTTGTTTTGTTATATAACATTAATTTTTATTTTATTGTAGTTCAAAAATTACAATAATAGTTTTAGTATGTGCCTATGTTCCTTTTTATTTAATTATATTATTTCAAATTTATAAATTGTTAAAAACAATCTAAAAAATAAATAAACTATATTTTTGTTATTAAAATGGAAGGTTCGCAAAATCTTTATTATTAAGTACTTTTTCTTCTAAACTATATTTTATCAAAATTTTTTCGAACTTTTAAATTTTTGAATGCAATAACAAAAATAGAGTTAAATATTTTTAGATATTGACAAATAAAAAATCCCTATTTCTAGGGATTTTTTATTTGATAAAATTTTGTATACTGTATTGTATAACTATATTTTTGGAGGCGTACTTCGGTTTGACAAGCATAAGAAACTCAGTAATACTAGTATTTTCAAGACTTTAAAAGAAATGTTAATGTAAAGTTAATGTAACTAGAAAAACTTTTATAAGAAAATTATAAAAGTATATTGATTTTTTTAGTAGCACTTGATATAATAAAACAAATGTTTTGAACGATGGGAGATGATATATTTGAACGAATTAACAAAAGGTGATTTAATTATATATGAAGATGAAAATGATAAAATAGAAATTGAAGCTTTTTTATATGATGAAACAATTTGGCTACCACTTAATAAAATAGCTGAATTATTTGAAAAGGACAAGTCTGATATTTCAAGACACATAAATAATATTTATAATGAAGATGAGCTTAATAGGAATTCAACTGTTGCAAATTTTGCAACAGTTCAAATCGAAGGTAATCGTAAGGTTAATAGAAATATTGATTATTATAATTTAGATATGATAATAGCTGTTCGGATATAGAACTAATTCAAAAAAGGCAACAAAATTTAGGCAATGGGCAACAGAAGTTTTAAAGTCATATATTATAAAAGGATATAGTATAAACAAAGAGAAACTAAAAAATCCTACTAAATATGGAAAAGACTATTTTGATGAATTACTTGAAATTATAAAAGAAATTAGAACAAGCGAAAGAAGATTTTATCAAAAAGTAACTGATATTTTTGCAGAATGTAGCATTGATTATAATAAAAATTCTGAAGTTGGGAGAGGTCTAATAAGGACAAAATTGTTCTTATAGATTTCTTCCAAAATTTTATTGTGTTAGATAGTCGAGTAAAAGATATAAATTATTTAGTCAAATTTGTAGTGAAAATCAATTTATGGAGGTTTTAACTATGATAGAAATAACCTTATCACAAAGAAGGAGATTATTTTGTTCCTAACTTATATTTAGAGAAAGAAGATTACGAAAAAGATTATATTATTGGAAAATATGGTCATTTAAGATTAGAATATTTAAAAAATCATAAGAAAGCTGAATATATAATAATGTTTATGAACAAAACTTTAAGAAAACATATTATAGAAACCGATAAACAAGCTAAAGAAAGATTTGAAGTACTTATGAAACAAATGCTAGAGAAAAATCCTATTGACGAAAACTTGAAAAATATTGCCCCTTTGAAATGGACTGGACTGATGAATAATTATAAGCATTCAGTTGAAGAAATTATATTTAAAGAATTAATTTATTATTAAAATAAAAATAGCAGGGTAAAATTACTCTGCTATTGAAAATTATGTATGATGAAAATACATTTTAATTTAAATCTGGAATATTATTATCTAAACATTTTGCATTTGTATGAGCTAGTACCTTGCCTATAGGAGTAATATTAATACCACAATCAATCATATTATTATCCCACCAATTTTTTACTTTTTGAAGATTAGGATATTCTTGTACTATACTACAAAATTTCTTATTAGCCATTTCCATTTTTTCTGGAGATTTATCATATAAATCGTACATCTGATTTAACAAATTATTTACTTTATCTTGTTGATTTGAAATTAGCATATCCACAAGTTTAGCTCTATTTACAACATTAATTCGTATATGGTTTTCAACCAAAGCCTCTGAAAAAATATCATTTTCTTTTATTCCAATTTCTTTTAATAAATCTTTTAATTTCTGATAATTTTCAGAGTATTTGTCTATACCTGCACTAGAATAACCTTCCAATAAATTCGGAAAAAATTCATCAAATTTTTTGTGACTTAAAAAATTTTGCCTTCTTATAGCATCAACTATTTCCAAATTATCAATAATCTTTTGATTAAATGGAATCTGTTTACTGTAGGTTAGTCAATCATTTGTCACAAATTATTTAAAATAAAGACTTTGAGCACC
>CAUWIY010000017.1:0-23204 GCA_963559065.1 uncultured Clostridia bacterium | reverse complement strand
GTGCTCAAAGTCTTTATTTTAAATAATTTGTGACAAATGATTGACTAACCTACATTAATATATATATTATATAAATTTTTCTATTGAAAAAAACAAACAAAAGTGGTAGAATAGTCAAAGAAAAAATTTCGAGGCTATTCTATTACTGTTTATAAAATTAAAGTTATAAACTAAATAAAAAAATAAAATGGTTATAGGAACCACAAATAAAACCTAAATATACTAAATAAGGAATGAAAAAAATGAAATTAGGGATTGTAGGACTTCCAAATGTCGGAAAAAGTACATTATTTAATAGTATAACAAAAGCTGGAGCAGAATGTGCAAATTATCCATTTTGCACAATAGAACCAAATGTTGGAATTGTAGCTGTACCAGACGAAAGATTAAATAAGTTAACAGAAATGTATAAACCAGAAAAAACTACACATGCTGTAATTGAGTTTGTTGATATTGCAGGATTAGTAAAAGGAGCAAGTAGAGGAGAAGGTTTAGGAAATAAATTTTTATCACATATTCGTGAAACAGATGCAATAGTAGAAGTTGTAAGATGTTTTGAAGATTCTAATGTAGTTCATGTTGATGGAAGTGTAAATCCTATAAGAGATATAGATACCATAAATTTAGAGCTAATATTTGCAGATATAGAAACAGTAAATAAAAGATTAGACAAAGCTAAGAAAAACTTAAAAGCAGATAAAAAATATCAAGAAGAAATAGATTTATTAGAAAAAATTTTGAAAGTTTTAGAAGAAGGAAAATCAGCAAGAACAATAGATTTTAATGAAGATGAAAAAGTTTTAGTAAAAGATATGTTTTTACTAACAACAAAACCAATTCTATATGTTGCAAATGTTTCCGAAGAACAATTGGAAAATGCAGGAAATGATGAATTTGTTAAACAAGTTAAAGAATATGCAAAAAATGAGAAAGCGGAAGTAATTCCATTATGTGTGAAAATTGAAGAAGAACTTTCAGGATTAGAAGATAATGACAAAGAAGAAATGCTAGAAGCTTTAGGATTAGATGAATCAGGTTTAGATAAAGTTATAAAAAAGAGTTATGATTTATTAGGATTAATGTCATTTTTGACAGCAGGAGAACCAGAAGTAAGAGCTTGGACAATAAAAAAGGGAACAAAAGCACCACAAGCAGCTGGAAAAATTCATTCTGATATTGAAAGAGGATTTATAAAGGCAGAAGTAGTTTCATATGATGATTTAATAAGAGAAGGTTCAATGGTTGCTGCAAAAGAAAAAGGTTTAGTTCGTTCAGAAGGAAAAGAATATATTATGAAAGATGGAGATATAGTTCTTTTTAAATTTAATGTTTAAAAGATGTAATATTTTTGTAATGAAAACGTAAAATAAAAGAAATATAAACGTATTGACTTGTAACAGAATAAAGTATAAAATAAATAAAGATGATAATTTTGTATAATTTAATTTAATTCAAAGAATAATAATAGTAATAAAGGAGAGAATGTAATGAAAAGTTCAAAATTAGTAAAAGTAGTTTTAATCATGTTAATTAGTTTTATAATGATGGTAATGGCAAATAGGGTATTTGCTGCCGATATTGATATTACACCACCAAATATAAATAATACTGCATCAAATGGAACAGGAAATACTGAAGCAAATAAAAATAATGTAGTTGCAAATAATACAGTTAAAAATAATACAACTGTAAATAATTCAATATTAAAAACAAATAATACAAGCACTTATAATAATAGTGCATTACCAAATACAGGAATTGAAGATGCGTTACCTGTTACAGTATTAGTAGTTGTATTCGGAATTTCAGCAATATATGCTTATAAAAAAATACAAGATTATAAAAATATTTAAATAAAATAGGTAATTATAAAAAAGCACATCATTTTTGAATTATACTAAAAAGTGTAATTCAGGAGGGTGTGTTTTTTATAATTAATTTGTTAAAAACACTTTAAAAATACTATAAAATGTTATACAATATAAAAAATGTAAAAGAGCGAATATAAAGAAAGGAGAACATGATATATAAGGATATATCAAAAAAGTATATGAAGAAAAAGTGGCAAATATATGAAGTAGAACAAGAAAAAGTAGAAAAAATAGCAAAACAATATAATTTAAATAAATTGTTAGCTTCTATTTTAGTAAATAGAAAATTAGATGAAACAGAAATAGAAGATTTTTTAAATCCAACTAGAAAGAGTTTTCATAATCCATTCTTAATGCCAGATATGAAAAAAGCCGTAGATAGAATAGTAAAAGCAATACAGAATAATGAAAAAGTTATTATTTATGGAGATTATGATGTTGATGGAATTACAAGTATAACGGTTTTGAAAAGCTTTTTAAAAGACAGAGGAATATTTGTAGATAGTTATATTCCAAACCGATTGGAAGAAGGATATGGACTTAATAAACAAGCAATTGATAAAATATCACAAGACAATTATAAATTGATGATTACAGTGGATTGTGGAATTTCAGGAATAGATGAGATAGAATATGCTAGCTCATTAGGAATTGAAACAATAGTAACAGATCATCACGAAGTTGGAGATAGATTGCCAAATGCAATAGCAGTAGTTGATGCTAAAAGAAAAGATAATGAATATCCATGTAGAGATTTGGCGGGAGTAGGAGTTGTATTTAAATTAATTCAAGCAATTGGAATAGAATTAAAATTAGACGAAAAAGAGTATTTAAAATATTTAGATATTGTATGTATAGGAACAATTTCTGATATCGTACCATTAGTTGATGAAAATAGAGCTATTGCAAAATTGGGATTATTGTTGGTAAAACAAACAAAAAATATTGGATTAAGAAATTTATTAATGTCTTCCGGATATAAAAATATAGATTCTAATACTATTTCATTTGGAGTTGCACCACGAATTAATGCTTGTGGAAGAATGGGACATGCAGATGAAGCATTAAAACTATTTTTATCAAATGATATATATGAAGTAAATGAATTAGTAAAAAGTCTAAATGAATATAATAAGATAAGACAAGATACAGAAAAAAATATATATGAAGATGCTATATTACAAATTGAACAGAATAAGTTAGATGAACAAAGTGCAATTATTGTATCAGGAAAGGGATGGCATCATGGAGTAATAGGAATAGTATCATCTAAAATTACAGAAGTGTATTTTAAACCAAGTATTTTATTATGTGATGAAGGAGATATTTTAAAAGGTTCTGGAAGAAGTATACCAGGTTTTGATTTGCACCAAGCATTGATGAAATGCCAAAATACTATTGAAAGATTTGGTGGTCATGCAATGGCTATAGGAATTACAATGAAACCAAACAAATTAGAAGAATTTACTAAACAATTTGAAGAAATAGCTAAAATGGCAAAAATAGATGAAATAATACCGATTGTCAATATTGATGCAAAAATAGATTTAAATTATATAAACAAAGAAATGGTGGAAAGCTTAAAAATGTTAGAACCATTTGGAGAAGGAAATAAAATGCCGGTATTTGCATTTAAAAATTTAAGAATAGACTCTATAAGAGCATTATCAGAAGGAAAACATATAAAAATGACACTTAGAGACAACAATAATATGATAAATGCAATTGGATTTAACTTAGGAAAGATATCAGAGGAATATAGGATTGGAGACAAAATTGATGTTGTAGGAACATTAGAAATTAACAGTTTTAATGGTGTAGACAGCCTACAAATAAACATTAAAGATGTAATGAAATCGATTTAATGGTCAATAGGGACGCCCCTTTTTGACCAGAATATAAAAGAAATAAACAATGGTCAAAAAGGGGCGTCCCTATTGACCATAAGAGGTGATGTAAGATGCAAGAAGAAAAAAAGGAAATAACAATACAAGATGTAATTTCAAAGAAGAAAGAAATTAGTAAAAGAGTGGATACAAAATTAATAATGAAGGCGTATAATTATGCTTTAGAACATCATGGTGACCAAAAGAGACGTTCTGGAGAGCCTTATATTGTACATCCATTAAATGTTGCATATATATTGGCTGGTATAGGATTAGATGAATCAACAATATGTGCAGCACTTTTGCATGATGTTGTAGAGGATACAGATGCAACAGATGAGGATTTAAGAAAAGAGTTTGGAGAAGAAACTGCAGATATGGTAGCTGGTGTTACTAAATTGGGAACTATGCAATTTACATCGGCAGAAGAACAACAGGCAGAAGATTATAGAAAAATGTTTCTTGCAATGGGAAAAGATATAAGGGTTATTATAATTAAGCTTGCTGATAGACTTCATAATATGAGAACACTTAAATTTTTAAAAAGAGATAGGCAGATAGCAAATGCAAAAGAAACAATGGAATTATATGCTCCACTTGCAAATCGTTTAGGATTGTACTCAATGAAATGGGAATTAGAAGATTTGTCTTTTAAATATTTATATCCTGAAGAATATCATGAACTAGTTGAAGGAATTAACAAAAAAAGAGAAGAACGACTAAAATTCATAGAAAAAATTATGGGAGATATACGTGTACAACTAAAAAAACAACATATTGATGCAGAAGTTACTGGTAGAGCAAAACACTTATATAGTATTTATAAAAAAATGCAAAGAGATAATAAAACATTAGACCAAATATATGACTTATTTGCTTTACGTATATTAGTAAATTCAGTGAAGGACTGTTATTCAGCACTAGGAGTAGTACATGAAATGTATAATCCAATGCCAGGAAGATTTAAAGACTATATTGCTGTTCCAAAGCCTAATATGTATCAATCAATACATACAACACTATTAGGAGATAAAGGAACACCATTTGAAGTTCAAATTAGAACTTGGGATATGCACAGAATAGCAGAATATGGAATTGCAGCTCATTGGGCTTATAAAGAAGCAAGCTATTTTGGAAGGAAACAATCAGTAAAAGTTGAAGAAGATAAATTAGCATGGCTTAGAGAAACATTAGAGTGGCAAAAAGATATGCAGGACCCACAAGAATTTTTAGAAACATTAAAAACAGAATTATTTGAAGATGAGGTATATGTATTTACTCCAAAAGGAACTATAAAAGTTCTACCTAGAGGAGCAACACCAATAGATTTTGCATATAGTATTCATGAAGAAATAGGAAACCATATGACAGGATGTAAAATAAACAGTAAAATGATGCCAATAATAACATCTCTAAAAAGTGGAGATATTATAGAAATCATGACATCAGATAATTCTAAAGGTCCAAGTAGAGATTGGCTTAAATTTGTAAAAAGTACAAAAGCTAAAAATAAAATAAACGGATGGTTTAAAAAAGAACAAAAATCAGAAAATATAGAAAAAGGAAAAGACTTAATAGAAAAAGAAATCAAAAGAATTGGAATGACACATGTAGAGCTATTCAAACAAGATTATATTGATGTAATGCTAGATAGATATAAATATAAAACAATGGAAGAAATGTATGCTGCTGTTGGATTTGGAGCAAATTCAGCAGGAAAAGTAATAGCTAGAATGTTACAAGAATATAGAAAAGAACATGAAGAAATAAACATAGAAGAAAAAATAGAAGAGTTAAATAAGCATAAAGAAAAGAAAATAAAACCATCGACTTCAGGAGTTGTAGTAAAAGGAATTGATAATTGTTTGGTAAAACTATCAAAATGTTGCAATCCACTTCCAGGAGATGAAATTATAGGATATATAACAAAAGGAAGAGGAGTATCTGTACATAGAAAAGATTGTGTTAATGTAAAAGATTTATTAACAGAAGAAAATAGAATTATAGAAGTAAAATGGTATGAAGAGGCAAAAGAAAACTACAATGTAAATATACAAGTGTTGTCAAATGACAGAAACGGATTATTAGTAGATGTTTTAAACTCTTTAAAGGATACAAAAGCAAAGTTGTTAGGTGTTAATACTAAAACAACAAAAGAAAGAATTGCAATATTAGATTTAAATATAGAAATTGAAAATATTGCAGAGCTAAATAAAACTATAAAAGGAATTAAAAAGGTAGATAGCGTATATGATGTACGAAGAGTATAATATTAAATCTGCTTAACAGTTTTGCTTTAACAATCAAATAAATACATAAGAAGGAGATATAAAATGATATTAAAAGAACTAAAAATACAAACGTGGATAGGAGATAAAACGAATTGTTATATAATATTTGATGAAGAAAGCAAAGAGATAATGTGTATTGATCCAGCAGGGGATGTAGATGAAATTGAAAATATGATTAAAAATATACTAAAAGGAAATCTAAAATATATTTATTTAACACATTGTCATGGAGACCATATAGGTGGTGTAACAGAACTAAAACAGAGATGTGGGGGCAAAATTTTAATACATAGAACTGATGCAATAGGGCTAAATGATATAAGTATAAATTTATCTGAATATATAGGGTTACCAGAAATAGAATTAGAAGCAGATTCAAGGGTAGATGATGAAGATTTAATTCATTTAGGAAGATTAGAGTTCAGAGTAATTCATACCCCAGGACATACTGCAGGAAGTACTGTACTTTATTGTGAAGAGGAAAAATGTTTATTTTCAGGAGATACGATTTTTGCTGGAACTTGGGGAAGAACAGATTTACCTACATCTAATAGGGAAGATATTATGAATTCAATTATAAATAAAATATTAGTTTTACCAGATGATACATTTATTTATTCAGGACATGGAAAAGCAACAATGCTTAAAGATGAAAAGCCTATTTATTTAGAATTAAAGCCTAAAAAATGGTAGCTTAAATTTCGTTTTTTTCATCACTTGTTATACTATACTGTTATAATACATGATGTAGATTTAAATGGAATGAGTTTTTTAAATTTGTTATTGTTTATCTTGAGTAATGTTCACGGATACAATGAATATAGTTATATTTTGATAATTTTCTCGGTTCAATACACAACATAAGAAATTCTAAAATAATTTTATGGCACCCTTCCACTAAAAGTGAACTCTTTCCATAAAATTATTTAAAAATTTCTAATATTGCTCCAATCACATTCGAAAAGTTATAAAAATATAACTATATTCATTGCAAGCCTGAGTGAAAGAGGCTCAAGATAAACAATTACAAATTTTTGACGAATGAAATGAACAAATACATCATGTATTATAACAGTATAGCATAACAAGTGATGAAGAAGGTCGAAATTTTTAAAAAATGGTAACTATTGTAAAAATAAGTAAATAGTGCTATAATTAAAATAGAATGTAAATCATAAAATCAATAAGCAAATACAGGAGGAAAAGATGGATAAGATTTATATTAGTAACGACAACATGTATGAAATGGAACGGATTGGACTAAAGGTTGTTGAAAAAGACAATGTGCTTCAAATAGTTAATGAAGCAACAGGAAAGGTAAAAGTGGAAATTATTTCACTTGACCAAAATGATGAAGAACCAATAGTGATTCTCACAGAAATTACACATAATGATTGGTGTAAAGAAGTGTGTGGAATAGGCGTAACAAACAACACTATACTGATATATTACCACACAAAAAACAAGGAAGAGATGCAAAAAATATGTGTTCCATTAAAATGAGCGTTATCCTGAAAGGTACGAGATTTATGTTTGCATGAGGGAAATAGAAATCTATTTCCCTTAAATTTTAAAATAATAGAATTAACATATAAAATGTACAATATAATTTTAAATAATTTTGAAAGGAAAGAGATTTTAAATGAATAAAGTAGAACCAAGAACATTAGCGGGATTTATGGAATTAATGCCAAATGAACAAATACTATTTGAACAAATAAAAGAAAAAATAGAAAAAGTATATCAAAAATTTGGATTTTTACCATTAGATACGCCAATATTAGAACTATCTGAAGTATTATTAGCAAAAGCAGGTGGAGAAACAGAAAAACAAATTTATCGTTTTGAAAAAGGGAATACTGATATTTCTATGAGATTTGATTTGACTGTACCACTTTCAAAATATATTGCAAAAAATTATGGTAACTTAAGTTTCCCGTTTAGAAGATATCAAATAGGAAAAGTATATCGTGGAGAAAGAACTCAAAAAGGAAGATTTCGTGAGTTTTATCAATGTGATATTGATGTTATAGGAGACGGTGATTTAAGTATTATTAATGATGCAGAGTTACCAAGTGTTATTTATACAGTGTTTAAAGAATTAGGATTTGATGATTTTACAATCCGTATAAATAATAGAAAAATATTAAATGGATTGTTTGAAAGTTTAAATCAAAAAGAAAATTCTGTAGAAATTTTAAGAATTATAGATAAAATAGATAAAATTGGAAAAGAAGCGGTTATAGAAGAATTAGAAAAAATAGGAATAGAAAAAGAATCGATTTTAAAAATAATTTCATTTATAAGTATTGATGGTACAACAGATGAAAAATTACAAAAGCTAAAAGAATTAAATATTGAAAATGAAACTTTTAATATGGGGCTAGATGAATTAACACAAGTAGTAAAATATGTAAGAATGTTTGGAATTCCAGAAAATAATTTTAAAGTAGATTTAACAATTGCAAGAGGGCTAGATTATTATACAGGAACAGTATATGAAACATTTTTAAATGAATATAGAGAATTAGGTAGTGTATGTTCTGGTGGAAGATATGAAAATTTAGCAGAATATTATACAGATAAAAAATTACCAGGAGTTGGAATATCAATAGGATTAACAAGATTATTTTATAAATTAAATGAATTACAAATAATAAATGCAAAAAAGAAATCTATTTCAGATGTTTTAATTATTCCAATGTTAGAGAATATAAATATGCCAATTGAAGTTGCAACTAATTTAAGAAGAAATGGAATAAATACAGAAATATTCTTAAATGACAAAAAACTAAAAGCTAAAATGAAATATGCAGATAAGTTAGAAGTACCATATGTAATTGTAATTGGAGAAAATGAAGCAAATACAGGTATTGTAAAAATAAAAGATATGAAGACAGGAAATGAACAAGAATGTAAAACAGAAGATATTGTAAAGTATTTACAAATAAACTCTTGACAAAAGGTCAAAATGTGGTATAATAATTAATGTTACAAGAAGAAGCAATTAACTTCTCACCTTATCTTAAGAAGAAAAAGGTTAAGAAATAAATTATATATTATTTAATAATATTAATTTGGATAATTGGCTTGTAACAAAAGTCAATTTTTTTATTTTATTGGAGGTGTTTTAATATAAAACAAGAATTACCAATCAATGGTCAAATTAGAGAAAAAGAAGTTCAATTAATTGGAGAAAACGGAGAAAAATTAGGCGTTATTTCTACTAAAGAAGCTTTAGATATGGCTGCAGAAAAAGATTTGGACTTAGTGCTAGTTGCACCAAATGGAAATCCACCAGTTTGCAAAATAATGAACTATGGAAAATACAAATTTGAACAAGCTAAAAAAGAAAAAGAAGCAAAGAAAAAGCAAAAAGTATTAGAAGTAAAAGAACTAAGAGTTACTCCAAATATTGAAGAACACGATTTTGAATTCAAATCTAAAAATGCAAGAAAATTTTTAGAAGATGGAAACAAAGTAAAAATTACAGTAAGATTTAAAGGTAGAGAAGTAAACAATTCAAAATCAGGAGAAATTGTTTTAAACAAATTTATAGAAAAACTAGAAGATGTTTCAGTAGTAGAAAAGAAACCAAAACTAGAAGGTAGAAATATGTTTATTATATTAGCTAAAAAAGCATAATCATGCATTTTATATAATTTAAATTTTAAGGAGGGAAAACTCATGGCAAAATTAAAAACAAATAAAGCTGCTAAAAAAAGATATTCATTAACAGCAACAGGAAAAGTTAAAAGAACAAAATCTAACAGAAGACATTTATTAGCAAATAAAACTAGAAGACAAAAAAAATCAGGAAAAGTACAAAATGCTTATGCTGACAAAACATGTCAAAACACAATTAAAAAATTATTACCATATGGTGGATAATAATAGTTAAATAAAATAATGAAAGTATTGATAAATTAATAAATTTTGAATTTATTAGTTTATAAGAAGAAAGAAGTAAATGATTTAAAATTTAAGAAACATTTAAATTTCTTAAATCGTGATAGTCGAAGTGAAAGGAAAGGTGAAGAAATAATGGCAAGAGTAAAATCAGCAAGAACAACAAGAGCAAGACATAAAAAAATATTAAAACAAGCAAAAGGATATTATGGTGCAAAACACTATAGATTTAGAAATGCTAATCAAGCAGTTATGAAATCTTTATCTTACGCATATGTAGGAAGAAAAGATAAGAAAAGTGATTTTAGAAAATTATGGATAACAAGAATAAATGCAGCTGCAAGAATGAATGGAACAACATATAGCAAAATGATAGCTGGATTAAAAAAAGCTAATGTTACAATTAATAGAAAAATGTTAGCTGAAATTGCTGTAAGTGATCCAAAAGCATTTACAGAAATTGCTGAAATCGCAAAAAAAGCATAGTTAAAAACAAAAATATAGAGTACTTACAATAAAGATATTTATTGGTAAAGTACTTTTTTTTTATTATAAATTATGTTATTATTTAATTGTAATATAAAAGTGGAGGTAATGAGAATGAGCAACAATGTACAAAAAAGAAAAAAGAAAAATTTTAATAAAATAACTTTTGTAAGCTTATTTCTCATAATAGAAATTATAATATTATCATTTGTAGGAAGTGAGAAAGAAGAAAACAGTGCAGTTGAAACTTTTTCAGAAACAGTAGAAAATATAAGTGAAAATATAAGTGAAAATATAAGTGAAAATATAATAGAAAAACCACAAAAAGAAATTAATAGTAATGTAGATGATTGGAATTTGATGTTGGTAAATAAAAATAATAGTGTTCCAGATAATTATCAAGTAAAAACAAAGATAGTAGAAGGTAATCATAAACTAGATTATAGAATAATAGAGAGTGCACAAAAAATGTTAGAAGATGCAAGAAAAGAAGGTTTGAACCCTATTATATGCTCTAGTTTTAGAAGTACGGAAAAACAAAAAACTTTATTTAATAATAAAGTTAATGAATATAAAAGAAAAGGATATTCCTTAAATGGGGCAAAGGAAAAAGCAAGTTTATGGGTAGCAATACCAGGAACCAGTGAACATGAAATTGGACTAGCTTTAGATATTGTTTCTAAAAAATATCAGATATTAGATGAAAAACAGGAAAAAACAAAGGAACAACAATGGTTAATAGAAAATTGTAATAAATATGGGTTTGTTTTAAGGTATCCAACTGATAAAAAAGAAATTACACAAATAAATTATGAACCATGGCATTATAGATATGTAGGCGTAGAAAATGCAAAATTTATGACTGAAAAGGGGTATTGTTTAGAAGAATATATAGAATATTTAAAATCATTTGAAGAATAATAAAATTGATAAGTGAACAAAGATGCGACATGTAAATAATTTAAGCTATTAAGAGTTTTAATCATATTGTAATGTGTTATAAAAAATCATGGCGCTTTTGTGTTAAATAGAATAAAGAGATTAATCAATTTTATAAAAAAATCTTGAAAAAAAAGGAAATATAATGTATGATAGCAACATAAGATAGAGGTGAATTATGAAAACAAATATTTTTAAGTATTTTTTTATTATTTTTGCTATCATAATTCTTATTTTAGCAGTTGTAAAAATAAGAAAAGATGAAAAAAGTTCACAAAATGAGTCTATTTCGACAAATGACAATGTAGAAGAAAGTGTCAAAGAATTAAGACTTGGAATTGCTTCTTTTGATAGTATTAATCCAATATTAAGCAAAAATAAGAATGTACAAGATATAAGCAAAATAATATATGAACCATTATTTACACTTTCATCAGACTATAAATTACAAAACTGTTTAGCAAAAGAATGGGCAAAACAAAGTGATACAACATATTTAATAAAATTAAATGATGGAATTAGATGGTCAGATGGTAAAAAATTTTCTTCAGAAGATGTAAGATTTACAATAGACCGTTTAAAAGATTCAAATACAATTTATTCAGTAAATGTACAAAATGTAATAGCAGTAGAGACAGTAGATGATACTACTATAAGAATTACTTTAAATAAAGAAGTTCCATTTTTTGAATATAATTTAACATTTCCAATTTTACCAAAGCATTATTATGATGATAAAGAGTTTTCTCCAGATATTGTCCCAATAGGAACAGGAATGTATGCTGTGGTTGAGGTACAAGATAAAGCTTTAATTTTAAATAAAAACAAATATCATAGGAATGATGGAAAAAATCTTACATTAGAAAAGATAATTATTAATTTATATCCATCTGCTAGTGAATTATATAATGCTTTTAAGATGGGAAACATAGATTTTATTAGTACTCAAAATAGTAATATAAAGGATTATATTGGAACTATTGGTTATCAACAAAAAGAAATTAAGGGAAGAGAACATGACTTTATTGCGTTAAATACACAAAGTCCTATATTATCACAGCTAAATGTTAGAAAAGCAATAGCATATTCAATTGATAGGTCTAATATTGTATCTAGTATTTATGCAGATAAATATTATATTTCTAGTTTTCCTTTAGACTATGGAAATTGGATTTATGAAAGTCAAGATACAAGTTTAGGATATAATGTAGAACAGGCAAAACAACTATTAGTTGAGAATGGATGGTATTATAAAAATAAATATTGGCAAAAAACAGTAAACTATAGAACGCAGAAAATAGCTTTAAATTTTGTAGTTAAAGCAAGTGATGTGACACGTGTTGCTGTAGCAGAGAATATAAAGGCACAATTAGAAAATCAAGGAATTAGAATTAATTTGATAAAAGCATCTGATAGTCAATATAATAAATATTTGGAAAACAAAAACTATGATATGATTTTATGCAGTATAAATTTATCAATTAGTCCGGATTTATCAACATTTTTTGGAGAAAATAATTTAGCTAATTATACAAATAGTGAAGTTTCAAATATTATGAATGAAGTAAAAAATATTACAGATGATCAGAAGTTAAAAGAGAACTATAAAAAATTAGGGGAAATTTATAAAAATGAAGTTCCATATTTAAGTTTATATAATAACAAATATACAGTTGCATATGCTAGAGATTTAGCAGGAAATGTACAGGCAAATTGGTTCTATCAATTTTATAATATAGAAGAATGGCATAGATAATAAAAAATCAAATAAAAATATTTTATAAAAGTGTTGACAAAACAAATTTTTGATGATATAAATAGAATATCAAACAAAAGTTCAATAATAAGGAGGAAATACAATGGCAGAAAATACAGAAAAAAAGAAAGCGTTAGAAGTAGCAATGAGTCAAATTGAAAAACAATTTGGAAAAGGCTCTGTTATGAAATTAGGAGAATTTAAAGCAATGGAAATAGAAGCAATTCCAACAGGAGCATTAAGTTTGGATATTGCATTAGGTATAGGAGGAGTTCCAAGAGGAAGAATTATTGAGATATTTGGGCCAGAATCTTCAGGAAAAACAACATTAGCGTTACATGTAATAGCAGAGGCTCAAAAAGAAGGTGGAGAAGCAGCATTTATAGATGCAGAACATGCACTTGACCCAGTATATGCTAAAAAATTAGGTGTAGATATTGATAATTTAATTGTTTCACAACCAGATACAGGAGAACAAGCTTTAGAAATTACAGAAAGCTTAATTAGAAGTGGGGCTTTAGATGTTATAGTTGTAGACTCTGTTGCAGCATTAGTACCAAAAGCTGAAATAGATGGAGATATGGGAGATTCTCATATGGGACTTCAAGCAAGACTTATGTCTCAAGCATTAAGAAAATTAGCTGGAGCAATTAATAAATCAAAAACAGTATTAATTTTTATTAACCAATTAAGAGAAAAAATTGGTGTTATGTTTGGAAACCCAGAGACAACAACAGGAGGAAGAGCATTAAAATTCTATGCTTCTGTAAGACTAGACATTAGAAAAATTGAAAATATAAAACAAGATGGAGAAGTAAAAGGTAGTAGAGCAAGAGTAAAAGTTATAAAAAATAAAGTAGCTCCACCTTTTAGAGAGGCAGAATTTGATATTGTTTATGGAGAAGGTATCTCTAAAGCAGGTAATATTTTAGATATGGCTGTTAACTTAGATATTATAGAAAAAAGTGGTTCATGGTTTAGTTATAATGGAGACAGAATTGGACAAGGAAGAGAAAATGTAAAAAGATATCTAAAAGAAAATCCAAAATTATTAGAAGAAGTAGAAGAAAAGGTAAGAGATAATTTTGCAAAAGCATTTGAACAAAGTCTAGGAGAAGAAGTAGAAGAAGATGATGAATTAGACGATGAAGAATAATTCTAAAAAATTTTATATTCTTAATTACTAATTTAATTAATAGATTAATAGTAAATTTAAACTAAAGTTTACCCAAATTATAATTTTGATAATTTATAATTTGGGTAAAACTAAAATTTTAAAATCAATTATATCATAAAAATTCAAATTTTATGAAGTAGTGAAAAGTATTTTTGATATTCATATAAATTATGTGCATTCAAAATTCTAATGCAACAAAAACTTAATATATATTTTAATTATTAAGCTGCATTTTTTATTTTATTTAATTCTATTTCAAACATATCATTTGCTGATGTAAAATTAAGTATTTTCCTTGGTTTTCCATTAATCTTATCCAATATTAAACCTAATTGATAAGCACTAATTCTATTTAAATCTGTTCCTTTTGGAATAAATCTTCTTAATATTCCATTACAGTTCTCATTCATTCCTTTTTGCCATGAACTATATGGATTGGTGTAATATACTTTTGTTCTCTTTCTTCGTCTGTCGTATTTTGACCTCTCTATATTATCATAATTTAGAAACTCATGTCCATTATCTGTTGTCATTGTTTTGAATATTTTTTTGAAATCTTCTCCATATTTTTCTTCTAATCCATTTATTGCTTCCATAACACATTTATTCGTATGTTCTTTCATTTCTATTACTATATATTTCTTTGTTAACCTCTCTAATAGTGTCATAAAATGTGTCCATATATCTATTCTAACATCATCTTCTTCAACTGCTGACTTTCTTCCTGCATTTTTTCTTTTATTTTCATAATCTCCTTGGGCTTTTGCTGCTGAATATACTTTCTTATATGTTGCTGTTCTTTCATCCCATTTTTCATAACTATTTCGATTAATTTCTCTTGATATTACTGATTTATCTCTTTCTAATTCTTCTGCTATATCTGTGATTTTTATCTTTTTTCTACTTCTTAATCTTGCTTCTATTATTACTCTCTCTTCATATGTTAATCTTGAACTTATTTCTCTTTTATAGCTTTACAATAGATGTCAGTATTGACAAAAAATGTAAGATGTAGTAACATAATATAAAATGAATATATATATTATATAACAACAAAAGACAAGTGCTAGAGATGCTTGCCTTTTGTTGTAAATAAAGGAGAAAAAATGATACATTATTTTTGTGGGCATAGAGGTTGTGGTAAAAATTTTTTAGCAAGTCAAATAACAGAATATGTACCTATTGAAATTATTGATACAGGGCCAATTATAAGAGAAGCATATAAAAAATATAATACTAATAATGGTAGTTTTAAAGAATGGATGAAAGAAAATGAAAAGAAATATGGAGAAAATTTTTCAAATATACTTATAAGTAAAATTGCCAATGTTAAAAAAGAAAATGACTATATTGTAATTGGATATAGGTCGATAGAGGGAATTCAATATTTTAATGAACATTTTGGAATAACAGATTATCAAATTTATTTTATAGATGGAGATTACGAGTTATTTAGAAAAAATTACAATAAAAGAGAAAAAACAGATATTTCAAAAGAGGAATATGAAAAAATAGTTAAAATTGAAGAATTAATGGGAATAAAAAAAATTAAAGAGTTTGTATTGAATAATCAAGATAAAGGAAAATATTATTTTAAAAAACAAAATGATGATACGATATATCAAGATATTTTAAAAGAAATTAAAGAAAGAATAGTTGAGGAGGAAAGATAAAGATTATGAAGATATCATTGGCAACAAATTATGAGGATGACCTAGTTGAAAAAGTAAAAAAATATCCGATATATGAAATTTATGGAAAATTAAAAAATGACATTATCGGAGGAGGAAGACCAGATGACGAATTAAAAGATATTGAAACTATAAAATTTGAAAAACATGTAAAAAAGGTGAGGGAAAGTGGAATTAAATTTAACTATTTGCTAAATGGAAGCTGTTTAGCAAATAACGAACAAAATAAAGAATGGCAGGAAAAATTTAAAAGATTTTTAACATATCTAAAGGAAATTGGTGTAAATGCACTAACAATTACAAATCCGTATATTATGCAATTAGTAAAAAAATATTTTGGTGATTATTTTACTTTAAGAGTTTCAACATTTGCTTGTGTTGATTCATTTGAAAGGGCTAAATATTGGGAAGATATGGGAGCTGATATTATATGTGCAGATTTCGTTAAAATAAATAGAGATTTTAAAAAATTAAAATATATGGTACAGAATTTAAAGCATGCCAAAATGGAAATATTAGTTACAAATAGTTGCCTGAAAAACTGTCCTATGATTTTTACACATACTACATCGTTATCACATGCATCTGACAAAAGTTTAGGAAAAGAAAATTATGAAGATTGGAGTTTGTTTTATTGTCAAGAAATTCAAAACAATAAAAATGAAGAATACATAAAATCGCCTTGGGTTAGACCAGAAGATATAAAATATTATGAAGATATAGGAATTGAACATTTTAAGATAACTGAAAGAGGATTTCCAACTGATGAATTAGTAAAAAGAGTAAAAGCATATACAGATAGAAAATACAACGGAAATTTAATTGATTTAATACAAGGACATGGATATCTTGATAAAAATGGTGAACAAAAATTAGAGAAACTACAAGTAAATACAAGAAAAGAGGTATATAATGAAATAAAAAGAGTTAGAGGATTAGGACAACCAAGAATATACACTAGACATATATACATTGATAATGAAAAATTAGATGGATTTATTGAATTTTTTGTAAATGATAAATGCATAAATAATTGCAATGTTTGTGATTACTGCAAAAATATATCAAAAAAAGTAATAACAAAAAATGAAGAAGTTTCAGATTATTTAAAGGAGTTATATAGTAAATATGATGAGTATAAAATATAATAAAGAATTAGAAGATTGGTATGATGTATATAAAAATCAAATAGAAAAAAGCGGCGGAAATAAATCATATATGGAATTTAAAATTAAACATAAGAAAAAATTAATTAAAATTCTAAAAAAAGAATGCAATAATGGAAAAATATTAGAAGTTGGATCTGGTACAGGTATAGTTTGTTCACAATTGGCAAGTGAAGGATTCGATGTAACAGGTATAGATGTAAATGAACATATTATAAAGCTGGCTAAAGAATTAGAAAGAGAATTTTTTGGGAAAAGAAAAGTTAAATATATAAAAAAGTCTATGTTTGAACTTGATTTTCAAGAAAAGGAATTTGATTTAGCGTATAGTGTAGGTGTATTAGAACATTTTGATGATAATATGATAATGGATACAATTAAACAACAATTAAGAATTGCTAAAAAAGTAATAATAGTCATACCAACTAAGTGGTTTGATGATGATGAGACACTTCATGGGGATGATAGATTTTTGACTTTAAAACATTGGAGGAATATGATAAATAAATCAGGTGGAAAAGTAATAAAAGAATATTCATATCCATTTAAACAAAAATATTATCAAAGGATAAAAAATATTAGAAAAATATTTAGACCTAAGGCATATAGGGTATTTTTAGTTGAGGAGAGATAAAGATGGTAGAAAGATTTCCAATTGTAAAAGCAGGACATATATTCAATGAATATTATAAGAAAGATAATGAAGAAAAAATATTAAAATATGAAGAAATTGAAGTGAATTACCCATGTAGACTAGATGCAATGGCAATTAATCCAGAAGCAGTTACATACAATGATACAATGGTATTTACACCAGGAGAGGTTGTAATATCAGTTGAAAAATATATTGATGTAAAAATAAAGGTTACAAATTTTGAAGGTGGAAAATTATTAATTTCCGATAGAACAAAAAGAAAGGTATTAATAAAACATGCATATTTACTAATGTGTGATGCACTTAATGTGAATCCTTCATTAGAAATTGATGTAGATGATAAAGATATTCCAAAACATTGTGGTTTTGGTTCAAGTAGTTCAACAATTTCAGCAGTAGCAGTTGCAATAAATGAACTATATGGAAATCCAATTTTACTAAAAGATTTAATAAAATATTTAGCTTCTAATCATGGTGAAGAAGTAAGAGACTCTAATAATGATGATTTAAAAGTTGTTCAATGTATAGGTGGAGGTGCAACTAATGGTCAAACAGATGAAGGAGTAATCATTATAAGTGGTAAATCCTGTACAATTTCAAAGATGAATTATGAAGGAGAAATCCTAATAGGAATTCCTAATGATTTTGTTGAACAAGATGCGGATTTATTAATGACATTGGAAGAAGAAAATTTATGGAAATTTAAGAAAACAGGAGATGAATATAAAGATAAAATTGCATATAGATTTTTACATAGTGTACTTCCAGATATGACAGAAGGTAAAATTGAATCTCTTGCAGATATTGTTTTTGATTATAGATTTAATATGGGAAGTATAGAAAATTGTTCTTTCGTATTTCCAAGAATGAATGATATTGCTAAAGAAATAAGAAAATTATATGAGGAAAAACATTGTCAATTGTTAGCATTATCATCTGTTGGACCAGCTTTTTTTACAATTACTAATAAATCAGAAGATACACAATACTGTAAAGATGAAATGGAAAAATTAAACTTGACTGTTATTAAAACAAAAATATGTAATCATAAATATATGATAATGAAATCAAAAATTATAGATTCTTTTTGGAAAGAAGACAATACTAATAAACTATTTTATACGAGAAAACCAAGTAAATACATAACAGATGAAATTGAAAAAATTTTAGAAAAAAATATTATAAGAAATGCAATTGATATTGGTTGTGGCGGTGGAAGATACTCTAAATATTTAGCAAGCAAAAATATTAAAACCTTAGCCATAGATAAAAATACTGAAATGTTTAAGTATTGTAAAAAAGAAAATATTAAAAACATAATATATAAATACGGAAGAATGAGTAAAATTGAGGAAAAAGATAAGGAATTTGATTTAGCAATCTCAATTGGAGTTATTCATAATGCTACAAGTGTAAATGAATATAAGCAATCATTTAAAGAAATATATAGAGTTCTGAAATCAAAAGGATATGCTATTATTTCAATATTTACTAATGACATTATAACACCAGATTTAGCTAAAATGAAAGAACAGTATCTTTATGAAATAGAAGGAAGACCATCTATGATTTTAATGGGAAAAGAACAAATAAAGCAAATTTTATTAGAAATAGGTTTTGAAGTTATAAAAGAAGTTGATGAACATATTACAGATGTTAGTGAGGGTGGAAAAAGAAATGTATGGTCAATTACATTACAAAAATAGTGACAAGTATTGTATTTCAAATAAAAATTACAGAGAAGATTATGCTTGCATAAAATCAAATAAAATAGATATGACATTATCGGGGACATATTTGTCAAAATATCCATTTAGATATATAAAAAAATATAAGTTAGATAAATACCCTAGTGCAGAAGAGAATTTTAAGTTGATTACAAGTATAAAAAATAAATATAAATTTTATGATGAAAAATATTCTATAATACTTGGACCTGGATCAAATGGGTTAATACAAAACATTTGCAAAATACTTTTGAAAGATGGTGGCAATATGATTATGCCATATTTATCATTTGAACAAGCGGAATATGCAACGAATTCTTTTAATGCGGAAACCAGAAAAGTATTTTTGGAAGATTATCAGATTAATCTTAAATTTATAGAAGAAGCAATAGATAAAAACACAAAATTGGTATATATATGTAATCCTAATAATCCAACAGGTTTAATATTAGAAAATAGAGAAATAAAAAAACTAGTAAGAAAATATCCAAATATATATTTTATGATAGATGAATCTAATATAGAATTTTCAAGGCAAGAAAGTTTACTAGAAACAGGAATGTGCAAAAATATGATAGTATTAAAAAGTTTTTCAAAGGCCTACGGACTGTCAAATTTACGAATTGGATATTTAGTATGTGAGTGTGAATTAGAAAAACTATATAAAGATAATGTAACAATAAATGAATTTTCTGGTATATCAACATATTATGCAAATAAAGTAATAAATAGCAATAATTATAAGAATAATGTCAAAAAGATAAAAAAAGAAATAAATTATTTGAAAAGTGAATTAAATAGTGCTAAAATTAAAACACTTAATACTTTTTCAAACACATTATTTACTGAAACTATTTTTAAAGATGAATTTATTAAAATATTAGACCAACATAATATTTCTCTTGTACCTGTTTGGGATCAAAATAATAAATTACATTTTAGAATTGCTTGTCAAAAACATAAAATAAACAAATTGTTTATCAATGAACTAAAAAAGATAGAAATAGAGAAATATATAATACTATTATAGATGGAGGAAAATATGGAAAAATTAATTTATTTAACGACAAATCCTAATAAAGTAAATGAAGCAAATGAATTCTTTGGAAAAAAATATGGGTTTAATTTAGAAATTGTTAATCCAGATTTTGAAATATTAGAAATTCAAGCAGAAAGTTGTATAGATGTAGTAGCATTTAGTGCTGAATATGCAGCAAATAAATTAAATTTACCAGTATTGAAATCAGACAGCGGATTATATATTGATGCATTAGGGGGACTTCCAGGTCCATATAATCATTATTTTGATAAACAAATAGGTGTTGAAAAATTCTTAGAATTGTTTAAAAATGAAAAAAATAGAAAAGCAAGATTAGAACATTGTTTTGCCTTCTGTGAACCAGGTGAAAAAGCAATAGTTTTTTCTGGAGGAGGTACAGGAACAATAGCATATGAAGCAAAAGGAACAAGAGGCAGGTGGCATGACAAATTTTATATACCAGATGGAGAAACAAAAACTTTAAGTGAATTAAGAGATATAGACTATGAGAGAGAGGCAACATTTTGGGGAGATGCAAAAGACCAATTTGCTAATTGGTATATAAATAATTATTTAGTTAAAAAGCAATAATGCTTTTTATATATATAATACACATAATTTAAGGAGGATTATATTATGACACAAAGAATAAAACTTACAAAAGTTGGGTTTGAAGAACTCAACAGAGAATTAGAACTAAAACAAGAAGAACTTCGGAAACTAGGGCAGTATAAAAGTCAAGCAGCTGAAAATGAAGGTGATGCATGGCATGATAATTTTGCATTTGAGCAAACTGAAATTAAAGAAAGAGCTCTGAATTATGAAATTAACAAATTACAAAATCAAATTAAAACAGCTGAACTTATTGAAGATAATTCTGATGCAGATGAAAGTGTTATCAAAGTTGGGTCTAAGATTAGAGTATATATGGAATACTCTGATGGAAACAGCGAAGAAGATACATTCATCTTAACAGGTGGACAGGGGAAAATTAGTGAAAATAAAGTTTCTGTAAATTCACCGATTGGAGAATGCATTTTAGGAAAAACACTTGGATTTGAAGGACAGTACAGTGTTAATGGAAATATCATTAAAATTAAAGTTCTAAAAGTCGAGTAGGTAACTTTTAAATTATTTGTATTAAAAATCAGAAATCTTATTAGAAATCTGAAAAACTATGTGGAACGCAATAACATTCTACATAGTTTTATTTATATACTATTAAAAATCATCTAAGGTAATTTATTATTCAGTACCATCATTATTTACATTGTAATATCGTTTCAATTACAATATAATTTAGTATACTTAGCTTTCAATAAATATACACTTTTTCTATTTTTTCTTCATATAAATTAATTCTTATAAAAATCAAATAAATTTAAACAAAATAAAATTTAATATTGTAAGAGATATTATAAAATAAAGAAATTTACTTTGAATTAAATATTGACAAAATATTAAACAAATATTATAATGAAGGAGATGAAGCCATATAGAAAAATTTACATATAATGACTATATAAAATATTTACAGAGTGAATATAAAGAAATATTACAATTAAAGGAAAATAAAGAACAATATAAAATAACAGATGATAAGAAAGCTATTATAAATAATGAACATGATAAAATATTTAGAAAAATATTGGACAATAAAAGAGAAGCTCAAATATTTATAAATAAAGCATTAGGAATTAATATAGAAAAAGAAAGCATAGAAAAATACAATAGTAGTTTTGTAAGCAATGAATTAAGAAATAAAGAATCAGATATAGTATATAAGATGAAAAACAGAGATATATTTTTCTTAATAGAACATCAAACAAAAATAGACTACAAAATACCATTAAGAATTTTGGAATACAATGTAGAAATAATGAAAAGTGCAATTGATTATAGAAAATTTGGAAAAAAAGATTATAAATTGCCATTAGTTATACCAATTGTATTATATACAGGTAAGAAAAAATGGAATGTTCAGGAATATATACAAGATATACAAGAAGATATAGAAAGTACTAAAAAATTAGAATTTGCAAAATATAATTTAGTAGATGTAAATGATTATAGTGTAAAGGAATTATTAGAAGAGAAGTCATTTTTAACAAAAGCTATGTTAATAGAAAAAGCAGAAAATGATAATGAATTAACTGATTACTCTGAAAAGATAGCAATGGTAATAAAAAAAGATAAAGAAACATATGGGAATCAGACAAAAAATATTTTTATATTAATGATTAATTTAATATTAAAAAGAAAAATTGGAAATGAAAAAGCAGAAGAACTAATAAAAATATTAGAAGGAGGTAATGAAAATATGCTAGCTGTATTAGAGATGATTGATAGAGAAAACAAAAAAATATATAGAAGAGGAAAAAAAGATGGTAAAGAAGAAGGGAAAAAGGAAGGGAAGACAGAAGGAATGAGGCAAAAAAGTATCGAAATAGCCAAAAAATTAAAAAAAGAGCAATTTTCAATTAAACAAATTATGGATATAACAGGATTACAAAAATCAGAAGTAGAAAAAATATAACAAAAATAAAGAAATATAAATTATAGGTTTAAAATAGATATGTCACAAGTATATTGAAAATAAAATATTGAAAAG
>CAUWIY010000016.1:0-23990 GCA_963559065.1 uncultured Clostridia bacterium | reverse complement strand
TATGACATAATCAAATGTTAATTTTACTATGACATTATCAAATAATAATTACAAAAAATGTAAAAAATACTTGAAAAAGTATAATTAATAGTATAAAATGTAGATATAAAAAATCAGAAAAGAAGGTACACAAAAGATGACAAAATTAGTAGATATTGAAATAATAAGAAAAAATGTGAATTTAAATATAAATAAAAGGCTTACAAAAAGCATTCTAAAAATATGTGAATAAAGAAAGATAGGGATATTATGTATTAGTACTAATAATAGTAATATTGCTATTTTTTGTCGTATTTGTTATTAACCTTTAAAATATAAAATTAATTAGTTAAGAATCTAATAAAAAATAAATATATTTATTGATACATAAAAAAATAGATACTATTTGTGTTTTATAGATAACTTAACAAGAAGGGGGAAAAAATGAAGAAAAAAACAAAAGTAAAATTTTTAGTATTAGCAACAATGCTAATATCAATGACAGCAGTTCCGGCAGGGCAAGTAAAAGCAGCATTACAAGCAAATCCAAATACGCATTATAAGAAAATAGACAGTGCAACAAATTGGATAAGAGGTTTTAGAGAGATGGAAACAACAGGAGGAACAATGGGACTAAGTGAAACATTAAATTCAGACTTAACAGCATCAAGTACAAGTAATGGAATAGATGTACATATGATGAGAACAACAGAATATGGAGCAATAGCGATATTGTCAGCTTCTGGTTATGGGAACCCAAGTAATGAACAAGCAATAACATCAACAACAGGAAATGAAACAGGAGTAATGCTAAATACGTCATACTATGAATGGACAGCAGGAGGAGGAAGTAGCTTTATATCAGGAGTAAACAAGAAATATTTAGATATATATACAACAAGTAATACATCAGCAAAAGTAGGAGATGCACTAGGAACGGCAACGACTCCGAACCCGGGATGTGCCGGATGGCACTCAGCGTCTTACTCTGATTGGCTTATTGGTAATGGATATGGATTCGTACGTGGCAATGGAGGTATCTTCACATTCGTCGGCAACGACGTCGCAAGTAACACTTACTATAGTCGCGGAGTAGTAGTATGCGGTGCTGGACTTTAAAATTGTTTTGTATTTTGTGTTTTGATGTTGGCATATATTTTAAATTTGTTGGATACAAAAAACAGATAGATGATAAAATAGGTATTACGTTGAAGCGTCTGACTCTAGTTGGCTTAGCAGTGCTAGTTTCGGTTTCAGACGTGGCAATGGAGGTATCTTCTCATTCTACAACAACTACGCAAGTAACACTTACTATAGTCGCGGAGTAGTAGTATGCGGTGCTGGACTCTTATATAAAAGAAATATCGAAATAAAAAAGCGAATATATAAAAGTAAATAGGTATTATGTTTAAGCGTCTTACTCTAGTTGGGTTGGTCGTGGTAGCTATGGTTTCGTACGTGAAAATGGAGGTATATTTTCTTTCGGTGGAGTGTATGGGTATGAAGCGAGCGATATTGGCTCAAGTCGCGGAGTAGTAGTATGCGGTGCTGGACTCTTATATAAAAGAAATATTAAAATAAAAAGGCAGATATATGAAAGAAAAGTAGGGATTATGTTTAAGCGTCTAACTCTAGTTGGCTTAACAATGCTAGTAACGGTTTCAAACGTGGCAATGGAGGTATCTTCTCATTCAACAACAACAATGCAAGTAACAATAACTATAGTCGCGGAGTAGTAGTAGTATGCGGTGCTGGACTTTTATATAGAATGAAATATTTATTGATATTTCGGATCAGAAGGGAAAATTTCAAGGAGTTTTCCGAGTATTATCTATATATAAAAGAAACGTAATTCCTTCCTTAAATGGTAAAAAATAAAAAAGCAATATAGTGCAAGTAAAATTTTGAAAGTGATATATTGTGTTAATTGAAATAAATAATATTTTTATATAAATTTATCTATGATTTGGGTTGTTTATAGTGATTTAATAAAAATGAAAGGTTATAATTTTAAATTTTATAAAATTATAAATGTGATATAAATGCCAAAAGTAGATAATCGATTATTAATATATCAAAAGTTTACAAATTTGATATATTACTCAAAAAATTTATTAAATAAATATCCTAAAAGTGAAAGATTGGATTTATGCTGTGATATAAAAAATCTTTTATATACAACTCTAAAAAATATTATATTTGCATGGAAAGAATACGAAAATAAAGACAAGTTAAAATATTTAAGACAAATTGATGTTGACTTACTTGTTTTAAAAAGTTTGATTACTATTTCATATAAATATCAATATATAACACAAAAAAATTATATGGTATGGAATGAACATATTAGCGAAATAGGAAAATTAATTGGAAGTGGATTAAGTCATGCCAAAAAGGGTAAATAATATTTTTTATGATAAGTTAAAATTCAAAAATATGTTATCAGCCTATGAAAGATCAGCAAAAGGAAAAAGCAAAAATAAGGAAGTTATTGCATTTGAGATGGACTTAGCTTGCAATATTACACAAATATTAAAGCAATTGTATAATGGAACATATAGTGTGAGCAAATATAGGGAATTTAAAATATATGAACCTAAAAGAAGGATTATTCAATCATTACCTTTTAGAGATAGAGTTGTTCAACAATGGTATGTGGAAGAATTTATAAAACCAATTTTTATACCTAAATTTATTGAAGATACATATGCTTGCATAAATAATAGAGGAGTTCACAAAGGAGTAAAAAAGCTAAATAAATATATTTATGAATACAGCAAAAAGAATAAGGACTTATATATTTTAGAATGTGATATATCTGGATTCTTTTATAGTATATCGAAGCAAAAGTTATTTGATATAATTTCAAGAAAAGTTAAGGATAAAGAATTTTTGAATTTAACAAAGTTGTTTATTTATCATAATAATGAGCCTGTGGGAATTCCAATAGGAAATTACACATCGCAATATTTTGCTAATATTTATTTAAATGAATTAGATCATTTTGTTAAAGAAAATTTAAAAATAAAATATTATGTAAGATATATGGATGATTTTATATTATTAACTGAAAATAAAGAACATGCTAAAAAGATATTGGGAATTATAAAAGAGTTTTTAGATAAAAAATTAGGATTACAATTAAATAAAAAAACAAATTATTTTAAATTAGAACAAGGTGTGAATTTTTGTGGATATAAAATTTTTAAAGACCATATCTTGTTAAGGAAAGAAAATAAGAAAAAAATATATAGAAAAATAAAAAAATGGAATCAGTTATATGATAATAAAAAAATAAATTTTAAAGAAGTAAGCATGAGTTTAAATTCATGGGTAGGTCATGCCCAAAATGCTGATACATGTTTACTGATTAAAAAAGTAATAAAAAAGTGTAAATGGATATATACAGATAATTGTGCTAATGACTGTAATAATCCAGAGTATTAAGTATAAGGAGAAGTCTTATGAATAAAAAAGGAATTACATTAATAGCTTTAGTTATAACAATAGTTATATTATTAATATTATCAGCGATAACAATAGCAACACTGACTGGTGAAAATGGGTTATTTTCTAGGGCTAAAGAGGCAGAATTTAAAAGCAAAATGTCTGGATATAAAGAACAAGCAATTTTGTATGTGAGTTGGAAAGTACAAGAAAATTTAGATACTGATATAGACAAAATAAATTCAGGAGAAGTTTTAAAAAGTGCAATAGATGAAGGAATTATAAATGACATAACAAAAGAGGATGTAAATATAGAAATAACAGAAATACTAGAAGAGATTAAGGATGATGAAAAGAAGTATACAGTAGTCTATAAAGGTGAATTATGCTATGTTTCAAATGATAAAATTCCAAATAATAAGAAACAAACTCAATGGTGTGAAGAAATAGGAATTAAGATATTAGAATATACAGAACCAGATGGAATTGTAATTAAGAATGGAAATTATGAATTGGTAAATGGAGTGTGGCTATGTACACCTAAGTTAGATGAAGGTTTTGAGCAAGATAAAACAAGATATTTAGAAGTTGGAAAAAATGAAAAGTTGACACCAGGAAATTGGGTAACAGATAAACCTACACAAAATTGGTATGATTATAAAAATAGTAAATGGGCTAATATTTATGTAGAAGATAATGGTTCAGATATTTATTATGTATGGATACCAAGGTATTGTTTTAAATTGGATCAAGATAAGCAAAGAAGTGATGTTAAGTTTATAGATGTAGATAATAGCTTTAAAGATGTAAATGGAAATAAGACAAATTGGGATAGTCAAGAAGAAGGGGTAATTGGATTAAAAGAACAAGGATATGCAGTTCCAGACGCATTCTGGTTTGATAAAAATTCAAATGGAAAAGAAGATGTAGGAGAACAGTTAGCTGGATATTGGGCAATGAAATATACAGCTGGAGATATAACAAAACCATCAACAATAAATTATGAGATGACAGTTGTTCAAGGTGTAGTAAAAATAAAGAACATAACATTAAATACATCTATAACAAATGCAAATCCAATTACAAAATATACTGTTGCACTAAATGGAAAGATTGTAAAAGAAATAACAAATCCTACAGAAGTAGCAAATATAGGGGCTCAAATAATAGAATTTAGTAACTTAAAGGTAGGAAATAATACAATAAATGTAACAGGATTAAATGCTAATGGAGAGATAGTTGGAAGTATGACAAAAGAATATGCACCAGCAGTAGTAAATCCTCCAGATTTAAGTGGATTTGACAAAGAAACAACATTCTATGTAACATATGATGAAAAAGGACAAGAACATAGTACAGTACCAATAAGTCAAGCAAAACCAAAATATTGGTATGAATATGGGGAAAGTAGATGGGCAAATATAGTAACAAGAAATAATGAATTGGAAACATACTATGTATGGATACCAAGATATCAGTTTACATTAGACCAAACTAACCAAAGAAGTACTGTAAAATTTGTTTCTGGAACAAGCACACAAACAGATAGCGGATATCAAATACCAGACGCATTTTGGTTTGACAAAAACTCAAATGGAGCACAAGATGATGGAGAACAACTAACAGGATACTGGGCAATGAAATACACAGCAGGAGAAACAATGGCACCAACATTTAGTACAGAAGTAGTAGCAACAAATTCAAGTATAAAAACAAAAGGAATAACAGGAACATCAGTTGCAAGTGGACAAGTATATAAATATTATATAAATGGCGAATATAAAGGAGAAAAGACATCAAGTACAGATACATTTGAATATACAGGATTACAAAGCAACACAAAATACACAATATTAGTTGAAATAAGAAATAGTTCAACAGATGCTTATATAGGAACAATAGTAAAACAAATAAGTACAATAGATGCAAATAAACCAGAATTAACAGGATTCAATCAAGACAAGACATATTATGTTTTATATGATGAAAATGGAAAACAAACTATAGGAGACAAAATAAAAAATGATGGAAGTAATATTCCAAATAATTGGTATAGCTATAGTAACAGTAAATGGGCAAACATAGTGGTAACAGATGGAACAGTACAAGATGGACAAATAACAGGAGCAACATTTACAACATACTACACATGGATACCAAGATACGAATTTATGATAACAAGTAGTCAATATAAGCAACCAGCAGCAGGAAGAACAGAAGTAAGATTTATAAGTGGAACAAGCAGAGAAACAGACACAGGATACCAAATTCCAGACGCATTCTGGTTTGACAAAAACTCAAATGGAACACAAGATGATGGAGAACAACTAACTGGATACTGGGCAATGAAATACACAGCAGGACCATAAATGGTCAAAGGGGACAGTCGTTATTTGTTCCATCTATAGCTGGTAAAATATAAAATATTCATGAGAAATTAGATGAAAGAATAAAATAAAAATAGACTATATATCAAGTAAAAACTTGAATATAGTCTATTTTTTTATTAATTAACGTCCCCAATGATTTAATTTTATTGCACTAATTATGGCGATTACTAGGATTACTGCAAGGATTGCAAATATTGTCGTTTTTCCTGCATTAGGTATAGTTGGTGGTGTTTTTTCAAGATATATTACTGGTGTGATGTTTGATGTTTTTTCTGTTGTTTCTCCAGCGTCATTTTTATAGTTTAAGTCTAGTTTTGTGTTTGTGTCTAATTCTTTGTTAAGAATTGATTCATCGAAGTTTTCTTTTAATTTTAATTTGTATTGTACAGTTGCTGTTTCTCCTGATTTTAATTCAGGAATTGTCCATGTGATTGAATTTGTTGCTGTGTCAATTGTTTTTGATATTGTTCCAGTTGATGGTTCTTTCACATAAGAGAAAGTAAAGTTTTCTACAATTTCTTTTGGGAAATAGTCAATTACTTTTAAATCTTTAAATGATTTAGATATTGGTAATAAGTCTTCATATATGTCTTTTGTTATAGTTTTTTCGATATCTTTATCAGTTACATAATAGAAATTTCCGATTGTAGGTTTTTGTGTAGTTCCAAATATTTCAGCAATTATTTCGTTAAAAGTTTTTGTTGAAGGAGTAGCAATTTCATCTCCTCCTGTTATTCCTGTAAGCATTGTGATTACATTGTCTACAGTTCCAGATAGAGATTGTAGACTAGTTTTAGTTTTTAAAATAACATCATCTGAATAATATTGTTTATCATAGTCTACAGCGACATTTGGGACACCATCTGATAATATAATCATGTATTTGTGGCTGTTGTCAGTTTCTTGTGTATAATATTTTTTTGCAAGAGTAATTCCTGCATCTAAGTTAGTTCTAGGACCAGTATATTCAATATTTGATACAGCCTTTAAAAGAGAGTCAGCATCATTTGTTAATTCAGATTTTAATTGAGCATCTTCTATTGTTCCTTCTTTTTTAATATCTGTATTTGTTGAGAAGCTAACAACTCCAATTTTTAATTTAGTATTATCTTTTAAAAGATTTGTAATTAAAGTTTTAGCAGAGCTGATTACTAAATCTTGTCTTGTTGCAACAGAATCGACATCTGTAAGCATACTTTTAGAGTTATCGATTACTAACATAATTTCACCTGTTGGTTTTAGAGATTCCTCATTATTAGTAACTTTTAATTCTAAAGTTAGTTCTTTTTTATCTAAATCTTTAGATATTAGAGTTCTTGTTACAGTAGAATTATTTCCAAAATTGATAGTGGCAATAGGTTCTTTAATAACTGACATAACAACATCATTGAAAGAAGCCATAGATAAATTTCCTATTAATATAAAAAGTAAAAACAATATTGATAGGACTTTTAATTTTGTTTTTTTCATTTGAATTCATTCCTTACATAATAAATTTAGGTTTTTTAAAGGAGATACCTATAAACCGTAGTTAATTAGCATTAAACTAAAAAATACTAGATGTAGCTAATAATTATAAATATTTTATTACAAAAAAACATAAAAAACAATATAAAATGTGGAAAAATTTTAAAAATTATGATATGCTAATTAGTAACCAAAAATAATTAACTTAAAGTAATAGAAAAATATATAAAAGCAATATGAATTGGCATTTTATTATAATAATTAAATATTGTTATTATTAATATGACCAAATGATTAGCAAAAATACTAAAATGGAGATTTTTAGAATGTTAGAAGAAATTAATTCAACAGAAGATATAAAAAAATTAAATATAGAACAAAAAAAGAAGTTATCAGAAGAAATTAGAAAATATATATTAGAAATAATATCAGAAAATGGAGGACATTTAGCTTCAAATTTAGGAGTTGTTGAACTTACAATTGCACTTCATAGTATATACAATTTTCCAAATGATAAAATAGTTTGGGACGTTGGACATCAGACATATGTTCATAAAATAATAACTGGTAGAAGAGAACAACTAAAAACATTAAGAAAACTGGATGGAATAGCAGGTTTTCCAAAAAGCAAAGAATCTGAATATGATAATTTTAATACTGGACATAGTAGTACATCAATTTCAGCAGCATTAGGAATGGCAAGGGCAAGAGATTTAAAAGGAGAAAACAATGATGTTATTGCTGTTATAGGAGATGGGGCATTAACAGGAGGAATGGCTTTAGAAGCATTAAATGACGTTGGATATAGTAAAACTAAAATGACAGTTATATTAAATGATAATGAAATGAGTATATCTCCTAATATGGGTGGGCTTAATATGTTTTTAAGCAAATTAAGAACAAAGAAATTATACAAAAAATCAAGCATATCATTAAAAAATATGTTATTAAAATTGCCGTTATTAGGAAAACCAACGGTTAAGGTAATACAAAAAGTTAAAAGAAGTATTAAACAATTGATAATTCCTAAAATGTTTTTTGAAGATATAGGTTTTATTTATTTAGGGCCAGTTGATGGACATAATATAGAAGAATTAGAAAATATTTTAAAATTAAGTAAACAACTAGATAAGCCAGTATTAATCCATGTTTTAACAAAAAAGGGAAAAGGATATAAAATAGCAGAAGAAAATCCAGACAGATACCATGCAACAGCACCATTTGACATAGAAACAGGAAAAGCAAAAAAACAGAAAAAAGATGATTATTCAAAAATATTTGGTCAAAAACTAGTTGAATTAGCAAAACAAAATGAAAAAATTGTTGCAGTAACAGCATCTATGAAAGATGGTACAGGATTAACCGAATTTGCCAAAGAATTCCCTAATAGATTTTTTGATGTTGGAATTGCAGAACAACATGCAGTAACAATGGCTGCTGGAATGGCTAAAGAGGGAATGATACCAGTTGTACCTATCTATTCATCTTTTTACCAAAGAGCCTATGACCAAGTAATCCATGATGTAGCAATTCAAAACTTACCTGTTATTATGTGTGTAGATAGAGCAGGAGTTGTTGGAGCAGATGGAGAAACACATCAAGGAACATTAGATATGGCATTTTTTAGACTAGTACCAAACCTAACAATTTTAGCACCAAAAGACTTTGACGAACTTAGAAACATGCTTGAATTTGCAATCAATTTAAACAAACCAGTAGTAATTCGTTATCCTAGAGGAGGAGAAGAAAAAGATGACTTTGGGGTCGGCGCTGATGATTTTGGGGTCGGAGACAAAAATCATCTTGAAAATGAAAAAGAGATTGGTGCTGAAAAAAATGAAAAAAGTGAAAAAAGGGTCGGAGACAAAAATCATCATAATATAGAATTGGGGAAAGCGGAGATTCTAAAAGAAGGAAAAGACATTACTATTGTAGCTATAGGAAACAGAGTCTCTAAGGCATTAAAACTAGCAAAACAATTAGAAAATAAAAATGAAGAAAAAAATAGCAGTAATGATATAAATGAAAACAATGCCAGCAATGAAATGAAAGCAGACAATAAAAGTAATGAAATAAAAGTAAACAATGATGGAAACAATATAACAGTAGAAGTTATTAATGCAAGATTTTTAAAACCATTAGACAAAGAAACAATAAAAAAATCAATAATGAAGACAAAAAAAGTTATAGTAATGGAAGATGGAACAGAAATAAATGGATTAGGAACAGCAATAGAAGAATTAATTGTAGAGGAAGACTTACAAGGAATTCAGATGAAAAAACAAGCATGGCCAGACGAATTTATTAGACATGGAACAATAGAAGAACTAGAAAAAATATACTTATCTGAAGGTAAAGAAATATGCAATGAACTTTTGAATTTTAAAAATTGATTGTAATTAATTAAACAATATAAAAAGGCATTAGTTTTAAAGGAAAAAATTTTCAATTAATATGAATGCAATTTAGCAATGGAGAAAGGAATTAAATTTTTTATGGATAAAATGAAAATTTTAAGTGATTATAAAAAGCAAGAAGATAAAATTTTATTAGGACAAGTATTGGATAAAATTGAGTTTGTAAAACAGCGTGAAAAACTAGAATATACTGATTTTTTAGATATGTATCAATTGTCACTTGTAAATACATTCCTTAAAAAAATAAATTTTACAGATTATATTTTTTATGGTGGATTTGAAAATTGTGAGAGAAAAATTTTGATATTATATCCAGAAAAATATAGTCTTGAGATGGTAGAAAAAAACTATTCAAAAATTCTAAAAATAATTAGAATTAATTTGCCAGAAGAAGAACATGGTAAATATGCACATAGAAATTATTTAGGTGGAATTGTTAAAATTGGAATGAAAAGAGAAAAAGTAGGGGATATTTTAGTCTTTAGTGATGGTGCAGATATTATAGTAAAAGATGAAAGTTCTTCTATTTTAAAACAAGAATTAGGAACTCTTACAAGATTTGAAAAATCAAAATTTGATGTTTTAGATATAAAAGAATTAAGAAAACAAGAATTAAAAGTAGAAGAAATTAGTATTATTGTTCCATCTTTTAGACTTGACAATTTTGTATCAGATTTTGCGAAAACATCAAGAAGTAAAGCTGTTCAAATTATAGAAAGTGAAAGAGTATTTATAAATGGAAAATGCGAGACAAAAGTTTCAAAACAAATTAAGCCTGGAGATATTATTACAATTCGTGGTAAAGGAAGATTTGTAATAAAAGAATTTGGTGGCAATACTCGTAGTGGAAGAACTGTTGTAAAAGTTGAAAAATTTGTGTAAAATTAAGTATAATGAAACAATTTGATAAAGAGCTAAGTATTTAAACTAATTTTGTAATACAAATATATTTGATAAATAATTGCAAACGGGATTCAAACATATTTCGGATTTAAATATTGATTGAATCCCGTATTTTTATGAAAAGTGCAGACCTATTTTAATATCTTTTTCATAATAATTGCATTATCTTTATTATAATAATAATTTTTTCTAATTCCAATTTGTTCAAAACCAAATTTTTTATACAAAGAAATTGCAGAAAAATTTTTTTCATTTACTTCTAGCATAATAGAAGTAATATCATGATTTTTAGAATATGAAAATAAATATTGTAAAAGAAAAGAACCAATTTGTTGATTTCTACAATCTTTTTTTACCACAATATTCATTAAATCAGCATCTTCAAAAACAATTTTAATTCCAGCAAATCCAACAATTTTACCTTCATTTTTAGCAACAATAAAATAAGAATTTTTACATTCAATTTCTTGCTTTAATGTATCTGGAGTCCAAAATGTATCAAAATTAGAATGTAAGGTATCAGAAATAAGAAAAAAATCTTGTAATGTCATTTTTTCTATTTGTAAATCCATAAACTATTTATTTCCTTTCTCTTCTAACAGTCTTTCAGCCTGAGACTTTTTTAAATATAAAGGTAATATTTCTTCACCATTAAAATTATTTAAATTAAACTTATTAAATCCATCTAGATTTAAGTTCTCTACAGATAAATAGTTGTTTTCAGAGCTATAAGAAATTCCATCTCCAACAAATTTTATATCTTGATTTGGATATTTTGCTTCTAATAAATCAAGAACTTCTTGCTTTGTTTTAGCACAAGGCTTTTCTAAAATAGTATATTTATTATTATCTAACTTATATAAAGCAAAATAACAGTTATCATTTTTACAATCTATTGTACTACAAATAATAGAAGAACTTTTTATTTGATATGCTAAAACTTCTAAACTACTAATTCCGATACAAGGAATAGCTAAACTATCAGAAAAAGCCTTTGCTGTAGCAACTCCTATTCTAATACCTGTAAAAGAACCAGGGCCAACATCAACAACTATTAAACCAAAGTCTTTTAATTTAATAGAATTTTTATCTAGCAAGTCTTTTAAAATAGGCATTAATGTTTCAGAATGTGTTAAACCATTATTTAATTCTACTTTATCAATCAATGTAGTATCTTCAAATATTCCAACACCACATAATTTACTAGATGTATCAATACATAAAATTTTCAAAATAACACTCCCTTATAATTATATTGAATTAGCTTTACTTATGTATAAGACTAATTAAATATATTAATTTAAACTTTTTATTAAATCATCGTATTTTGAACCAAAAGAAGTTAATTCCAGAATACGTGTGTTTTCATTTCCTTCATTTGAATTTTTATAAAATGTAATTTTTAAATAGTCTTTAGGAAGAACATCTTGTATTAATTCGCCCCATTCAATTAGACAAATTCCTTTTTCAAAATACTCTTCTCCACCAATTTCGGAAAATTCAGAAGAATCTTCTAATCTGTAAACATCAAAGTGAAAAATATTTATATCATTTTTACAATACTCATTTACAATATTAAAAGTTGGGCTTGATATTTCATCTTCTAGGTTAAAATAAGACAAAAAACCCTCTGTAAATTTTGTTTTTCCAGAACCTAATTCTCCTGTTAGTACAAGTATATCTTTTGGTTTTAATAGTGAAGCCAACTTTTTTCCAAAGTTTAATGTATCTTTTTCAGAGTTAGAATAAAAAGTGTAATTCATTACAGAAAATCCTCCTAAAATCTTATAATATTTTATGTATTTTATTATAATATAAAAAAAAGAAAAATTCAATTAAATGTATTGATTATTTTTAAATCATGTAATATAATCGTAATGAATTTGTAACAAAAGTGAAATAAAAAATGAATAAAATATTTATATAAAAGAAAGTATAAATAGTAGAAAGATATAAATATAAATTAGAAGGGAAGATATACATGTTTAAATTTGGTCAAGATGTTGGGATAGATTTGGGAACTGCAAGTGTTATTGTATATGTTAAAGGAAAAGGGATTGTTCTTAGAGAGCCATCAGTAGTAGCTGTTGATAATAATTCTGGAAATGTGTTAGCTGTAGGAGGAGAAGCAAGAAGAATGCTAGGTAGAACACCTGGAAATATAGTTGCAACAAGACCTTTAAAAGATGGAGTGATTTCAGATTATACAGTAACAGAAAAAATGCTTAAATATTTTATAGGAAAAGTATGTGGAAAATCATTATTTGCACCAAGAATAATGATATGTATTCCTTCACAAGTAACAGAAGTAGAAAAAAAAGCTGTTATAGATGCTGCTATGCAGGCAGGAGCTAGAAAAGTATATTTAATAGAAGAACCAATTGCTGCTGCAATTGGAGCTGGAATTGATATTGCAAAACCATGTGGAAATATGGTTGTAGATATTGGAGGAGGAACAACAGATGTTGCTGTAATTTCTTTAGGAGGATCTGTTGTAAGTGCTTCTTTAAAGGTAGCAGGAGATAAATTTGATGAATATATTGTAAAATATGTAAAGAAAAAATATAATATAGTAATAGGAGAAAGAACAGCAGAGGACCTAAAAGTAAGTATAGGATGTGTTTATCCAAAAATACAAGATGCAGAAATGGATATTAGAGGAAGAGATTTATCAACAGGATTACCAAAAACAGTAACAGTACATTCAAGTGAAATGTTAGAAGCTTTAATAGAACCAGCTATGATGATTGTTGATGCTGTTCATGGTGTGTTAGAAAGAACACCACCAGAGCTTGCTGCTGATATTAGTGATAAAGGGATTTATATGACTGGTGGAGGTTGCTTAATTGACGGATTAGATAAATTATTGCAAGAAAAAACAGGAATTAATGTTATGATTGCTCAAGATTCTGTTTCATGTGTTGCTTTAGGTACAGGAAAAGCATTAGATAATTTAGATGCCTTAGATGCAAGAAAATAAAAAATTAAATTTAGCATTGTTAAACACCAAAAGGAGAATATAAACAAGAATGAAAAAAGTAGTAAAATTTATAACATTGGGGTGCAAAGTTAATCAATATGAAACAAATGCAATGGCACAAAAGTTTTTAGAAAAAGGATATACAGTAATAGAAGAAAATAGCGAAAATCGTAGTGAAAAATCAAATATTTGTATTATTAATACATGTACAGTAACAAATATGTCAGATAGAAAATCAAGACAAATGCTAAGAAGAGAAAAAGAAAATGATCCAAATACAATTGTTGTAGCAGTTGGGTGTTATGCACAAGTAGCAAAAAAAGAATTAGAAAATATAGAAGAAATAGATTTAGTTTTAGGAAATAATGAAAAAGTTGATATTGTAAAACATGTAGAAAATTATTTAAGAGAAAATGAAAAATGCTTAGAAATACAAGACGTTATGCAAACAAGAGAATTTTATGATTTTGGAGAAATTACATTTACAGAAAAAACTAGAGCAGTAGTAAAAGTTCAAGATGGATGTGATAGATTTTGCTCATATTGTATTATTCCATATGCTAGAGGAAGAGTTAGAAGTAGAAAACCTGAGAAGGTTGTTGCAGAAATAAAACAAATTGCGGAAAAAGGAATACAAGAGGTAATAATAACTGGAATTCATATAGCTTCATATGGAAAAGATTTTAAAGATGGATATGAATTAATTGATTTATTAGAAGATATAAATAAAATTGATGGAATAAAAAGAATAAGACTAGGTTCAATAGAGCCATTATTAATTACATATGAATTTATGAATAGACTAATTAAATTAGAGAAAATCTGTCATCATTTTCATTTATCACTTCAAAGCGGATGTGATGAAACTTTAAAAAGAATGAATAGAAGATACACAACAGAACAATTTAGAGAAATTGTTGAAATAATAAGAAAAAATTATGCAGATGTTAATTTAACAACTGATATTATTGTTGGATTTCCAGGAGAAACAGAAGAGGAATTTAATCAAACATATAAATTTTTATCAGAAATTAAATTTTATAAAATGCACGTTTTTAAATATTCTCCAAGAAAAGGAACAAAAGCGGCAGTTATGAAAAATCAAATTTCTGGAGATATAAAAGAAAAGAGAAGTAAAATTCTTTTAGAGTTGTCAGATAAAAATGAAATGGAATATAATAGACAATATATAGGCAAAAATGTTCAAGTTTTGTGGGAAGAAGAAAAAGACAATGTATTAAAAGGTCATACTCAAAATTATGTTGAAGTATTTGCAAATATGCACGAAAACAAAAATTTAGAAAATCAGATAAAAGAAGCAGAGTGTATAGAAGCATATAATAATCATATTTTAGTAAATATATAAGATTTAAAATAATAGTGGACTTATTTAAAATATTATAGATCTATAATATTTTAGTAGTCCACTTTAAGTTTTTAAATTTGATTGTCATAGAATTGTAATAAAATTGTCATGAAAAATTCATAAAAAAACTGATAAAAAAACTTGATAAAATATAATATATATAGTATAACTGTATTAAGAAAAAACGAACACAAAGGAGGAAAGGAAATGGCAGAAATGGAAGAAAAATCAAATGTCTTTGGAGGCATATCATTTGAAAATGCAGAAGTAAATGGAAATCAAGCAAATGTTCAAGAAGCAGGAACAATAAGAACTGAAAATTTACCAGTTAAAGTTGGTTTCTGGCAAAAATTTAAAGCATTTTGGTTACAAGAAATAGACTGGAATAAAGAAATTAAAGTAGAATTAACACCAAAGCAACAAAAAGTAGAAGATGAAATAAATGAATTTCTACATCAAGAAATTACATGGGAAAAAGTACATGACTTTTTATTTCAAGAAATAAAATTTAGAAAAAATTAATATATTATTAATTTACGATATATGTTACTATAATATTTTGTTGCAATTACAAATGAATAATAAAATATTAAATAAATATTTGTGAATTTTTAGTGAAAAAGTAAAAAAGTATAGCATACACAAAAAAAGTGTGCTATACTTTTTTTGATTGTAAATTGAGAAATATTAAAATGCAAAATCTTATAAAAGTACTATATACAATAGGAGGGGAAAATGGCGAAAAATAAAACTGTTTTTGTGTGCAATGAATGTGGAAACGAATCTGCAAAATGGCTTGGAAAATGTCCTGCTTGTGGAAGTTGGAATACTTTTTTTGAACAGAAGATTGTAGAAAGTAAAAATAGTTCTTTAAAAGAAATAAAACCAAATGCTGAAATTCCACAAAAGTTAAGTTCATATGAAGCTAAAGAGACTATTAGAACTTCTACTGGTTTTGATGAACTTGATAGAGTTCTAGGAGGGGGACTAGTAAAAGGTTCTTTAATTCTTCTAGGAGGAGAGCCAGGTATAGGTAAATCTACTTTAATTTTACAATTATGTGATAAAGTACAAGGAGATGGAGATGTTCTATATGTTTCAGGAGAAGAGTCTGCTGAACAAATAAAATTAAGAGCTGATAGATTAGGAATTAAAAATGATAATATTTTGTTTTTAGGCGAAACAGATATAGATATTGTTAATCAAAATATCATTAATTTAAATCCTAAATTAGTTATTATAGATTCAATTCAAACTATGTATTCAGAAGAGATTTCAGCAGCTGCAGGAAGTGTAAGTCAAGTAAGAGAAATTACTTCTCAGATAATGAGAGTTTGTAAATCGAGAAATATAACAACGATTATTATTGGACATGTTACAAAAGATGGAAATATTGCAGGGCCTAGAGTGTTAGAACATATGGTAGATACAGTATTATATTTGGAAGGAGAAAGATATTTTTCTTATCGTATTTTAAGAGGTGTAAAAAATAGGTTTGGTTCTACAAATGAAATTGGAATGTTTGAAATGAGAGGAGAGGGAATGTGTGAAATAACAAATCCTTCAGATGTTCTAATATCAGATAATGAAGAAAATCCGCCAGGTTCATGTATTGTTTCTTGTATGGAAGGAACAAGGTCTATTTTAGTTGAACTACAAGCATTGACAGCACAGAGTGTTTTTGGTATTCCTAAAAGAACGGCAAATGGAATTGATTATAATAGATTGGCATTATTAATAGCTGTTTTGGAAAAGAGAGCGGGGCTTATGCTTGGTGGACAAGATGTGTATTTAAATGTGGTAGGTGGATTAAAAATTAATGAACCTTCTATAGATTTAGGAATAATACTTGCTACTGCTTCTAGTTTTAAGAATGTTCCAATAGATAAAGATGTTGTTATTATGGGAGAAGTTGGGCTAACAGGAGAAGTAAGAAGAATAAATTTAATAGAAAAAAGATTGAAAGAAGCAGAAAAATTAGGATTTAAAAAGTGCATTATTCCAGAAAGTAATAAAAAATGCTTGAAAGAAAAATTTAAATTAGATATAATAGGAGTCAAAGATGTCAATGAGGCAATGAAAAAATTAGGGCTAAGAAGGGAGAATTAACTTGAGGAAAAACAAAGATGATAGTATAACAGAACTTTTAAGATTAATTGCACCCGGAACTCCAATTAGAGATGGTTTAGAAAATATCTTGAGAGCCAAAACAGGTGCATTATTATTAATTACAGATAACAATGAAATTGTGAAGCAAATAGTGGATGGTGGATTTACTATAAATGAAGATTATTCATCATCAAAATTATATGAGCTTGCTAAAATGGATGGGGCAATTGTTCTAAGTGGTGACCTAAAGAAAATTCTATTTGCAAATGCACAATTAATACCATCAAGAGAAATAGAAACAAGAGAAACTGGAACAAGACATAGAACGGCAGAAAGAACTGCTAAGCAAACAGGAGAACTTGTTATTAGTATTTCTCAGAGAAGAAATATAATAACTATATTTAAAGGTGATTTTCGTTATATATTAGAAGATACAAATGCAGTATTAAACAAAGCAAATCAGGGAATTCAGACACTAGAAAGATATAAAAAAGTATTTGATAATAGGTTAGATATTTTAAATGAGTATGAGTTTAATGATATAGTTACATTAAAGAATGTAATTGATGTTATTCAAAGAGTTGAAAGAGTTATGAGAATAGCAGATGAAATACAAAGACAAATTGATGAACTAGGAGAAGATGGAAGACTAGTAAAAATGCAGTTAGATGAATTGATAGGTGGAATAGAAAAAGAAGAACTACTTATAATAAAAGATTATATTGTACCAACAAAGAAAAAAAGAACACCAGAAAAAGTTCTAAAAGAAATAGAAGAAATTTCAGATGAAGAAATTATAAAAGAAACAACAATTGCTAAACTTTTAGGATATGAAACATTTGACAATTATGATGAAGTTGGTGTATATACAAGAGGGTATCGTATTTTGAATAAAATACCTAGAATGCCATCAAACATCGTTGAAAACTTAATTATGTCTTTTAAATCATTCCAACATATTTTAGCAGCAGACATTGAAAGTCTTGATGAAGTAGATGGAATTGGAGAAGTAAGAGCAAGAACAATAAAACAATCTTTAAGAAGAATGCAAGAACAATTTATATTTGAATAAAAAGTGAGTTTATGATGAACGAACAACTAAAAAATGTGATTCGTAAACTCAAAAAGAATTTTTGAGTTTATGATGAGCGAACGAAGGGAAGAAGAGTTATGAAAAAAACAGGAAAAATTATATGGATTATTGCTTTAATAGCAATCGTTATTTTAATAGGGATAGTAGGTTATGGATATTACAAAAAAGCTACATTTAACGTACAAAACCCATTAGTAACAATGGAAATAGAAAACTTTGGAACAATCAAATTAGAACTATATCCAGACCAAGCACCAGAAGCGGTATCAAACTTTATAGCATTAGCAAACAACGGATTTTACAATGGAACAAAATTCCACAGAGTTGTTAAAGACTTTATGATTCAAGCAGGAACAAAAAATGGAGATGGCAAAACAGATGCTACATTAGGAGACTTAAATGGAACAGAATCAATAGAAAATTATTCTATCCAAGGTGAATTTTTAGCAAATGGAATTACAAATACAGTAAAATTTGAAGAAGGAACATTAGCAATGGCTAGAGCTGATTATACTCAAGCTTCACCAAGTCTTGCAACACAATCTTATAATTCAGGATGTTCACAATTCTTTATCATGACAAAAGAAAATAACAATTTAAACGGATATTATACATCATTTGGTAAAGTTACAGAAGGTTTAGATGTATTACATGCTATAGAAGGGATTGAAGTAACAAAAGCAGAGGGTTCAGAAGAATCAGAAGATGCAGAAGTTAGTACACCAGTAAATCCTCCTGTAATTAAATCTATTACAGTAGAAACTTATGGAATAGATTATAAAAAACCAAAAACTTTAAAACCATTTGACTATACAGCGTGGTTATACAGCCAATATGGTATAAGTCAATAAAAATTAGTTTACCAATAAAATTATAAAAAACACTTGCTAATTTTTTGGGCAAGTGTTAAACTAATTATAGATTAAAAAAAAACCGAATTTGAAAGGCGAATTTTTTTAATCTTTTTTTGTTTTTTAATGTAAAATGAATAAGCTAAAATAAAAGGAGGAAAAAATGAACACAAAGTATATATTTGTAACAGGTGGAGTTGTATCAGGATTAGGAAAGGGGATTACAGCAGCTTCTATTCGGAAGACTACTAAAAAATAGAGGGTATAAAGTAACAATACAAAAATTTGATCCGTATATAAATGTAGACCCAGGAACAATGAATCCATATGAGCATGGAGAAGTTTTTGTTACAGATGATGGTGCAGAAACAGACTTAGATTTAGGACATTATGAAAGATTTATAGATGAAAATTTAACAAAAAATTCTAGTGTAACAATGGGGAGAATTTATTCAAATGTAATAGAAAAAGAGAGAAGAGGAGATTATTTAGGAAAAACAGTGCAGGTAATACCTCATATTACTAATGAAATAAAGGATAGAATTTATGGATTTGAAGGAACAGATACAGATATTGTTATAACAGAAATAGGCGGAACAGTAGGAGATATAGAAGGACTATCAATTATTGAAGCAATTAGACAAGTCAGCTTAGAAAAAAATCCAGAAGATGTATGTTTTATTCATGTTACATTATTACCATATATCTTTGGTTCAAATGAAATAAAATCAAAACCAACACAACATTCAGTAAAAGAGTTACAAAGTTTAGGAATTCAGCCTGATATTTTAGTATGTAGAACAGAAGAAGATATACCAGAAACAATTAGAGAAAAACTAGCATTGTTTTGTAATGTTAGAAAAACAAGTGTTATTCAAAATAAAACAGCAGATTGCTTATATGCAGTGCCACTAATGCTAGAAGATGAAGGTTTAGCAAGAGAAGTATGTAATCATTTAAAATTAGACAAGTATATACCAGATAATAAAAAATGGGAAGAAATGATAGAAAACATCAGAAATATTGATAAAAATGAGATTGTAAAAATTGCAATTGTTGGAAAATATATAAAATTAGAAGATTCATATATATCTGTAATAGAAAGTATTAGACATGCTGGTTTTGTTAATGGAGTTCAAACAGATATAGAATTAATAGATTGTGAAAAAATAACAAAAGAAACATCAGAAAAAATACTTAAAAAATTTCAAGGAATTATTGTTCCAGGAGGATTTGGAAATAGAGGAATTGAAGGAAAAATAGAAACAATACGTTATGCAAGGGAAAATAAAATTCCGTTTTTAGGAATTTGTTTAGGAATGCAAATGACTGTTGTAGAATATGCTAGAGATGTTTTGGGATTAAAAGATGCAAATTCACAAGAATTTGATGAAAATGCTTTAAATCAAGTTATTCATATTATGGAAGAACAAAAAGATGTTAATAAAAAAGGTGGAACAATGCGTTTGGGAGCATATCCATGTGTTATAAAGAAAGATACATTAGCATATGAAGTTTATGGTAAAGAAGAAATTTCAGAAAGACATAGACATCGTTTTGAGTATAATAATTATTATAAGGAAAAATTAGAAAGTGCAGGATTGATTTGTTCAGGAACATCTCCAGATGGACAATTGGTAGAAATTGTTGAGTTGGATAGGAGTAAACATCCTTATTTTATAGCTGGACAGTTTCATCCAGAATTAAAGTCAAGACCGAATAATCCAGCACCATTATTTGTAGGATTGATAAATGCTGCTAAAAGTGTAAAATAGCAAAAAATTGTAAGACTTGCAAAAAATGTATAAATATTGTATAATAAATAAAGTAACATAAAGTTCTATACATGGAGGAAAAGAAGATGAAATTAACACCAACGTACAATGCAAGAGGAGAGCAGAGAGCTTTTTATGAAGGAGAAGATGGACGGGAATACTTTATGTACCAGGATAGAACTGGATATACCGTTCGAGAAATGAACAAAGATGACGTTGAACCTTGGTACAATGCAATGAAAATTCAAGAAAACATGCGGATTGCTCCAATGCAAAAAGTGGTTTATTTGGCCAAAGTAAGCCAGAAAGTGGATGAGATGATTGGGGAATCAATGGAAAAAACAATGCTTGTGATAAATCCCCAAAATCAAATTATTGGAGAAATTGATTTCCAAGAAGATGAGAAGTGCGAAGCGATTGCGCAGGTTTTTTTGAAGGATAAGGAAACCGTAAAATCAAAAGGTAGCAAAGTAATTCAAATATTACAAAGAATGAATGCTACCGAGAGACTTTATGATGCGTTATGGCTGGAAAATGAAAAGAGTGAAAAAGTAAGAATTTCATAACTTCTTTCTATGGAAAGAGCCTCTAATAGGGGCTCTTTTTCCATTTGTTTTGAACATTAAAGAATAAAAGACTAATCAACTTAATATAATATATAGTCAAAATATATATTCAAATAATACTAAAAAAATTAGATATAGAAGTTTGTGAATGCTTATAATTAAAGGAATATATAAGAAATGTGAAAGTTGTGTGAATTTTAGCAAACTCTATTGACAATTGCTAAAAAAAGGTATAAATTATTAGCAGTCAATTAAAAAGAGTGCTAATTAAATTAACAAAACATTTTATATAAAATTTTAAGGAGGGATCATCATGATAAAACCATTAGGAAGTAGAGTATTAATAAAAATGAAAGAAGGCGAAGAAACAACAAAAAGTGGAATTTTATTAGCAAGCAATGCACAAGAAAAACCACAAATAGCAGAAGTAATAGAAGTTGGACCAGGAGAAAAAATAGATGGAAAAGCAGAAGAAATGTATGTAAAAAAAGGTGACAATGTAATAGTAAGTAAATATTCTGGAACAGAAGTTAAATACGAAGGAACAGATTACATTATTGTAAAACAAGAAGACATCTTAGCAATTGTAGAATAATTAAAAAATGGTATATGCGGTTTTGAATCGTGGATTTTTGGTCGCGGATTTTGGGGTCGGAGCCAAAAAGTATCATTTAATAAAATATAACAAATAAAATAATTGAATAAATAATTGAATTGAAAAATATAATAAATAAATTAATTGAATTAAAAAGAGGATTTTTGAAACCGACCCCAAAATCCTCGAATAGATAGGAGTGATTTTTAATGGCAAAACAAATAAAATTTGGAGAAGATGCAAGAAAATCTTTATTAGAAGGAGTAAATAAATTAGCTGATACAGTTAAAGTTACATTAGGTCCAAAAGGAAGAAATGTAGTATTAGATAAAAGTTTTGGTGCACCACTTATTACAAATGATGGTGTAACTATCGCTAAAGAAATAGAGTTAGAAGATAAATTTGAAAATATGGGAGCAAGACTTGTAAAAGAAGTGTCTGAAAAAACAAATGATGTTGCCGGAGATGGTACAACAACAGCAACAGTATTAGCTCAAGCTATGGTAAAAGAAGGTGTTAAAAATGTAGCAGCTGGTGCAGATCCAATGGCAATGAAAAGAGGAATTGATAAAGCTGTTGCAGTAGCTGTTAATGAATTAAAGAAAGTTAGTGTACCTGTAAATGGAAAAGAAGATATTGCTAGAGTTGCAAGTATTTCTGCTAACAATGAAGAAGTTGGAGAATTGATTGCAGAAGCAATGGAAAAAGTTTCAAAAGATGGAGTTATTACTATTGAAGAATCAAAAACATCTAATACAGAATTAAATGTTGTGGAAGGAATGCAATTTGATAAAGGCTATGTATCTCCATATATGGTAACAGATACAGACAAAATGGAAGCAATTGTTGATAATCCATATATATTAATAACAGATAAAAAAATTAGTAATATACAAGAAATATTACCATTACTAGAAGCTTTAATGCAACAATCTGGAAAATTAGTTATTATTTGTGATGATATAGAAGGAGAAGCATTATCTACTTTAGTATTGAATAAATTAAGAGGTGTATTGAATGTTGTTGCTGTAAAAGCACCTGGTTTTGGAGATAAAAGAAAAGAAATGTTACAAGATATTGCAATTTTAACAGGTGGAGAAGTTATTACATCAGACTTAGGATTAGAATTAAAAGATACACAAATTGAGCAATTAGGTAGAGCAAAACAAGTAAAAGTTCAAAAAGAAAATACAATAATTGTTGATGGAGCAGGAGATAAACAACAAATAGCAGATAGAGTAGGACAAATAAAAGCACAAATTACAGAAACAAAAAGTGAATATGATAGAGAAGGATTACAAGAAAGACTTGCAAAAATGGCAGGAGGAGTTGCTGTAATTGGAGTAGGTGCTGCTACTGAAACTGAAATGAAAGATAAAAAATTAAGAATAGAGGACGCATTATCTGCTACAAAAGCAGCAGTAGAAGAAGGAATTGTTGCAGGTGGAGGAACAGCTTTAATAAATGTAGCTCCAGCAGTTGAAAAAGCAATAAAAGAATTAGCAGGAGGAGAAAAATTAGGAGCAGAAATTATATTAAAAGCATTAGAAGAACCAGTAAAACAAATTGCAAGAAATGCAGGGTTAGAACCAGCAGTTATTGCTGATAAAGTTAAAAAATCAGAAGTAGGAATAGGATTTGATGCTGCTTCAGAAGAATATGTGGATATGAAAAAGGTAGGAATTGTAGATCCTACAAAAGTTACAAGAAGTGCTTTACAAAATGCGGCTTCAATAGCATCTATGATTATTACAACAGAAAGCCTAGTGGCTGATGCTCCAGAACAAAAATCATGTAACTGTGGTCATGATAATGGAATGGGAGCAGGAATGGAAGGAATGTATTAATAGATTTATTATATAAAAATTATTGGCAAAGAAAGTTTGACAATAATGAGCCACAAGTAAATTAAAAAAATATAATAAAAATTTTAACTTTTTTTAAAAATCTCTTGACAGTTATAAAAAAATCATTTATAATTTATAACTGTCAGGAGCAATATGCAGGTGTAGTTCAATGGTAGAACCTCAGCCTTCCAAGCTGATGACGTGG
>CAUWIY010000015.1:0-24477 GCA_963559065.1 uncultured Clostridia bacterium | reverse complement strand
GACTATTCAAAGGCCAAGATGAATTATTTAAGGGTCAAGAAAGACTATTCAAAGGTCAGGATGAATTATTCAAGGGTCAAGAAAGATTGGAGAAGTCTCAAGAAAAACTGTCTAATGACATAGTTCAAAGGGATAAAATCTTAGAGAACTTAGTAATAGGTCAAAATCAGATATGCCAAAGATTAGATAAATTAGAAAACTCACAAGACAAAATAACAGAAAAGTTAGAAAATTTAGAACAAGCACAAAAAGAAACTAAAGAAGAATTAACAGCACTAGGAAATACAGTTACTAGAATAGAATTTGAACATGGTCAAAAATTAGATGCGTTATTTGATGCGTTTACATTTCATTCTCAAAAATTAAAGTCTCATGATGAAAGATTAGATACTTGTGAAAACAGAATTGATAAGCAAGATGATCAAATTTTTTATTTAAAATCAAAAGTTCAAGGACTATAATTTAAATCTCATTTCAAATTAAAAACCTATTGAACTTAGATTCAATAGGTTTTATTGTTATTAAGTAATTAAAATATTATAAAGTTAATAATAAAATTTATTTTTATTTAACTACAATGTTGTAAATTTTATTTTTTACATATATTTCTTTTATGATGGTCTTTCCATCTAATTTAGAATCTATTACTTCATGAACTTTTTCTTTAATACTACTTTCATCTTCATCTATAGAGATTGTGATAGTAGCTTTTAATTTGCCATTAAATTGTATAGGTAAAGTAATTTCATCATCAATTGTTTTTTCTTCATCATATTCTGGCCATGAATATGTACTAATATCATCTTCAAATCCGGCAATTTTATTAAGTTCTTCTGTGATGTGTGGTGCAAACGGATTTAATAAAGTTAAAAATGTTTTAAATTCAGCCTTATTAATTTTCTTTAATTTATAGAAATCATTTACAATTGTCATAAAGGTAGAAATGCAGGTATTAAATTTCATTTCTTCTATATCTTGAGAAACTTTTTTAATAGTTTTGTGTATAATTTTTTCAGCTTCTGGAGAATATGTATCTCCTTCAATTAGCATTTCTTGCATGTTCCAAACTCTTTCTAAAAATTTTCCGCAACCACGAATACTCTCCATAGACCATGCAGCAACTTGATCAAATGGTCCCATAAACATTTCATATACTCTAAATGTATCTGCTCCAAATTCGTTTACAATGTCATCTGGATTTATAACATTACCTTTAGATTTAGACATTTTTTCTCCATTTGTTCCTAAAATCATACCATGTGATGTACGTTTTTGATATGGTTCTTTAGTTGGAACAACTCCAATATCATATAAAAATTTATGCCAAAATCTTGAATATAATAAATGTAATGTTGTATGTTCCATACCACCATTATACCAATCAATTGGAGACCAATATTCTAAAGCTTCTTTAGAAGCTAGTTCCTTATCATTATGAGGATCCATATATCTTAGAAAATACCAAGATGAACCAGCCCATTGAGGCATTGTATCAGTTTCTCTTTTTGCTGGTTTACCACAGTGAGGGCAAGTTGTGTTAATCCAATCAGTTTGTTTTGCTAAAGGTGATTCTCCATTTTCTCCAGGAGTAAATTCTTCTACGTCTGGTAATCTTAAAGGTAAATCTTTTTCATCAACTGGGACCCAACCACAATCTTCACAATATACCATAGGAATAGGTTCTCCCCAATATCTTTGGCGTGAAAATACCCAATCACGTAATTTATAGTTTACTTTTTTTGTACCAATATTATTTTTTTCTAAATAATCAATTACTTTTTTCTTTGCTTCTGATACTTCTAAACCATTTAAAAAGTCTGAGTTTATAAGTTTTCCTGTTTCAACGTCTGTAAAAGCTTCTTTAGATAAATCGGCATTTTTTCCGTCAACAACTTGAATAATTGGTAAATTAAATTTTTTTGCAAACTCGTAATCTCTTGTATCATGTGCAGGAACAGCCATTATTGCACCAGTACCATAAGTTATTAATACATAATCTGAAATCCAAATAGGAATTTCTTTATTAGTTAATGGGTTTATAGCAGTAATTCCCTTAATTTCAACACCAGTTTTTTCTTTATTTAATTCAGAACGTTCGAAAGCAGATTTTAAACTTGCTTGTTTTTGGTATTCTTCAATCTCATTTAAGTTTTCAATTTTATTTGATAGTTCTTTTAAAATAGGGTGTTCAGGAGAAATGACCATATATGTTGCTCCAAATAAAGTATCTGGTCTAGTAGTATAAACTTTAATGCTTTTATCTATATTAGAAATTTTAAAATTAACTTCAGCACCTTCTGATTTACCAATCCAATTTTTTTGTTGAGTTTTAATTTTTTCTAAAAAGTCTACATCATCTAAATCATCGATTAATCTTTGTGCATAATCAGTTATTTTTAGCATCCATTCAGATTTTTCTTTTTGAACTACTGGACTACCACACCTTTCACAAACACCACCAACTACTTCTTCATTTGCTAGTCCTACTTTACAACCTGTGCAAAAATTTATAGGCATTGTTGCTTTATATGCTAAACCATGTTTGTATAGTTGAATAAAAATCCATTGAGTCCATTTATAATAATTAGGGTCTGTTGTATCTACAGTCCTAGACCAATCAAAAGAAAATCCTAAAGATTTTAGTTGCTCTGTAAAATGAGTTATGTTTTGAGCTGTTGTTATTTTTGGATGTACATTTGTCTTTATAGCATAGTTTTCAGCAGGTAAACCAAACGCATCAAATCCTATTGGAAATAAAACATTATAACCTTGTAATCTTTTTTTTCTGGCAATTATATCTAATGCGGTGTAACTACGAGGATGACCAACATGTAAGCCTTGACCAGAAGGATATGGGAATTCTATAAGACCATACCATTTTTTCATTGTATAATCTTTTTTAGTATTAAAAGTTCCTTCTGCTTCCCATTTTTTTTGCCATTTTTTTTCTATAGTTTTAAAATCATATGCCATTTTTTTCTCCTTTCGATATATAAAAACATTGTATTACTTTGTTGGGAATTATTATATATCAAAAAGGCTTATAATTCAAGGTGTTTTATAAAATTTGTACTGCTAAAATGTATGATTTTAGTACATATTTAAAGTATAGGTTATGATAGATTTTAAAAATACAATAAAAAATGATAATGCTCTTTCAAAATAAAAAATAATGTGATAGAATACTCTAGCGGGTGATAGAATTGAAATTTGATTTAGAAAAAGCACAGAAAGAATTTATAAAATATACAGAAAAATATGATTTGAAAAATCAAAATATAAAAGGTAAACAATTACATTCATTAAGAGTTATGGAAATATCAAAAAGAATTGCAGAGATGTTAAACTTAAATAAGGAAGAAATACAAATAGCAACTTTAATAGGACTTTTACATGATATAGGAAGGTTTGAACAATATGTAAAATTTCAAAATTATGGAGTTATTAAAGAATTTGACCATGGGGACTATGCAGTTCAAATTTTAAAAAATGATATAAGAAAATATATAGAAGACGAAAGATATGATTCAATAATATTGAAGGCAATAAAAAATCATAATAAATATAAAATTGAAGATGGATTAAATGAACAAGAAGAATTTTTTGCAAAATTAATTAGAGATGCAGATAAAATAGATATTCTTTTTGAATGTGAAAATATATTCTGGAAAGGAAAAGAAAGTGATATAGAGAATTCAATTTTATCAGATGAGATTTATAATAAATTTAAGAAAAAAGAATTGATAAAAGTAGAGAAAAATAGAAAGTACAACAATATAGATGATTTACTTATAACATTTGCATATGCTTTTGATATAAATTATAATGTTAGTTATAAAATAATAAAAGATAATAATTATATAAATAATACAATAAAAAGATTTAACTTTAAATATCAAGAAACAAATGAAAAAATAGATGAGTTAATAAAAATATTAAATAAATATATAGAAAATATGGAAAAGGATTGAAAATAAAATGGGGATAGATATAATAAAAGCAAAAATGATTTTTAAACAATATGTAAAAAAATATAATCCAGAGGATGAAAAGATAAAAATTAAAATTGCACATATTGAAAGAGTTTCACAAATTGCAAAAAAACTAGCAGAAGAATTAAATTTAAATGATGAAGATGTTAAATTAGCTGAACTTATAGGACTATTACATGATATAGGAAGATTTGAACAAGTAAGAAGATATAATACATTTGTTGACAAAGATAGTATAAATCATGGTGAGTTTGGTGTAAAAATATTATTTGATAATAGTTTAATAAGAGAATTTGTTGATACTGATAGATATAATGAAATAATTAAACTTGCAATCTTGAACCACAATAGGGCAGATATTGAAAAAGGACTAACAGAAAGAGAAAATTTGCATGCAAGAATAATTAGAGATGCAGATAAAACAGATATTTTCTATGTACTTACTACAGGAGATAAAAAAGCAATTTGGGAAAGTGATGATTTATCAAATGATATAGTAACTGACGAAATTTACAGAGAATTTATGGAAGATAAATATATTAATTACCAAAAAAGAAATACAAGTGTAGATATTTTAATAAGTCATTTTGCATATGTATATGACTTTAATTTTAGACAAACTTTGAATATTATTAAAGAAAATAAATATATAGATAAAGTATATGAAAGGTTTACATTTAATAATAAAGATACTAAAGAAAAAATGCAAAAAGTTTATGAAGTAGCAAAAAAATATTTAGATGAAAAAGGACAGTAAAATGGGCAAAAAATTGTTAATAACAGAAAAGCCATCAGTTGCAATGGAATTTGCAAAAGCACTAAAAATAAATACAAATAGAAAAAATGGATATTTAGAATCAGAAGAGTGGATTATTACATGGTGTGTAGGACATTTAGTAACTATGAGCTATCCAGAAAAATATGATGAAAAATTGAAATTTTGGAGATTAGATACTCTTCCTTTTATCCCAACAGAATGGAAATATGAAATTATACCACAAGTTGCTAATCAATTTAATATTATACAAGGATTAATGCAAAGAGAGGATATAGAAGAAATATATAATGCGGGAGACTCTGGGAGAGAAGGGGAATACATACAAAGATTAGTACTTATGATGGCACATCCAAATCCAAAAGCTGTGATTAAAAGGGTTTGGATAGATTCACAAACAGAAGAAGAAATTTTAAGAGGAATTCGTGAAGCAAAAGATTCTTCTGCATATGATAGTTTATCAGATAGTGCATATTTAAGAGCTAAAGAAGATTATTTAATTGGAATTAATTTTTCCAGATTATTATCTATTATTTATGGAAGAACTTTAGCAAATAAAATAAATGAAGACAAAGCATCTATTTCTGTTGGACGAGTTATGACTTGTGTTTTAGGAATGATTGTTTCAAGAGAAAGAGAAATAAGAAATTTTATAAAAACTAAATATTATAAAATTGTAGGAGAATTTGGAAATGAAACTGCTTCATTTAAAGCTGAATGGAAAGTAAATGAAAAATCAAAGGTTTTTGAAAAGCCATGTTTGTACAATGAAACTGGATTCAAAAAAGAAGAAGAAGCTAAAAAATTTATACTTTCATTACAGGGGAAAGAAGCTACAATTACAGAATTAAAAAAATCTAAGCAAAAAGAAAATGCACCATTATTGTTTAATTTAGCAGAAATTCAAAATGAATGTACAAAAAGGTTTAAAATTAAACCAGATGAAACACTAGAAATTATTCAAAATTTGTATGAAAAGAAACTGGTAACATATCCTAGAACAGATGCTAGAGTTTTATCAACAGCTGTTGCAAAAGAAATTTCTAAAAATTTAAATGGAATAGCAAAAGGTTTTAAAGATGAAGAGGTACAAGGATATATAAATAAGATGGTAAGTGAAAAATATCCAACAAATCAATTGACAAAAACTAAATATGTAAATGATAGTAAAATTACTGACCATTATGCTATTATTCCAACTGGACAAGGTTATGAAAATTATGATAAACTTCCAGATTTACAAAAACAGGTTTATAAAATAATTGTAAAAAGATTTTTAGCAATTTTTTATCCGCCAGCAGAATATAATAAAATTCAAGTTACTGTTCAAGTTGAAAATGAAATGTTTTATGCTAGTGGAAAAGTGTGTGTAAAACAAGGATTTTTGGAAATTTTAAAACCAATTGAGAAAAATACATCTAAGAAATCCACAGATAATGCAAAAGATGTGGATAATAAAATGAATGAAAACAATGAAAATGGGAATAATTCTAGTAATGAATTAAGTGAAAATTCGGATAATACAAATTTAGAACTATTAAAGGATTTAAAAAAAGGACAAAAAGTAGAAGTTAAAAATTATGAGACAAAGGAAGCGGAAACATCTCCACCAACTAGGTATAACTCAGGTTCTATTATTCTGGCAATGGAAAATGCGGGTAAATTGATTGAAGAAGAAGAATTAAGAGAACAAATTAAAGGAGCTGGTATTGGAACGAGTGCAACAAGAGCTGAAATTATGAAAAAGCTAGAAAAAATAAAATATATACAAATTAATTCAAAAACACAAATTATTACTCCTACACAGAAAGGGGAAATAATTTATGATATTGTAAATAGTTCTATGCCAGATATGTTAAATCCAAAACTTACAGCTAGCTGGGAAAAGGGATTGGATATGGTCGCTAAAAAAGAGATAAATTCTAATGTATTTATGGAAAAGTTAGAAAAATATATTAATTCTAAATTTGATAGATTAGTTATTAAAAGATAAAAGATTACGATTGAATTTTTTGTTAAATAGAAAAAATTAATTATATATTTAGCAAAAAGATATAATTAAGATATAATTGTTAATTTTTTAAGATTTTTTTGATAAAAAATAAATTTTAAAAAAATTATTTTTGTTGCAAAAGTCACATTTATTATTTTTGAAAAATGTTATATTGTTTATAAATTAAGGAGGTAATATTATGAAAAATGAATTAAATATAAAAATATGTAAATCATGTGGAGCTATAGTAAAAGTAATAGAAGATTGCAATTGTGAAGACTGTGGAATAGCTTGTTGTGGAGAGCCTATGCAATTACTAGTGCCAAACTCTGTTGATGCAGCAGTTGAGAAACATGTTCCTACTTTTGAAAAAGTAGAAGATGAAATCTTTGTTAAGGTTAATCACGTTATGGAAAAAGAACATTTTATTGAATGGATTACTTTAGTGGCTGATAATAAAGAATATACAGTTAAACTATATCCAGAACAAAATGCAGAATGTCGTTTCCCATATATTCCAGGTTCAACAATTTATGCTTATTGTAATAAACATGGTTTATGGAAAAAAGATGTTGAATAAAAAATAAAAAGGAGCCATCGGGGGCTCCTTTTATTGGCGTTACTTCAAATACGGACATTTGTGACCATCGATTTCACTGTCAGCGCAATCGTTCGGTAAAATCGAACCAAACTCCTTGCGGACATTGCTTTGTCTGATTTTGGAATCGTTGTTCCAAAGTTTTCCCTGACATTTTTGACATACTGGTGAAATTGATTTGTAGCTAAAAGATTGTCTTGCCATATTAAAGTTCCTTTCTGCCTTCTCTGTTTTATAAATTTTAGAGATAGGTCTTTGATGTACTATTATAATGTAATTTGATTATACCATAATTTACATAAAAAGTCAAATGTTAGATGAGCATAACCAAAATTAGCACTTATTTATAAAATAAGTGCTAATTTTGGCTTAATTAACGTACCAGTAAAGCATCCCGGGGTCTCCTCTGAGAATACATTTGTTTTTGTAAGAAATGAGTTCATCAACAGATGAAAGTGTCAATTCTTCGCCATTTAGTTTTGAAAAAACTTTTTCATTATCTTTAGAAACTAATTCGATAGCATCGGATAATGAAAGAACATAGGCGTTATCAGGTACGTTAATGTCGGTTAGTTCACAATAGAGTTCACAATGCTGAACATCCATTTTATCTAACCGGATTAGATTGTCTAAATCAGTTAGATTGTTGACTGGCTTATAACCCCGCGCTATAAGAGCTTTTACAGGAAAGCCAGACTTAATGATTTCTTTTGCTTCGTTGTATGAAAGTTTTGTCATAATATTAAATCCTCCATTGAAAAAAGAAAACATAAACTATGAGTTATACTAAAATTATAACATAATCTTGATTTTATGTCAATTTGCAAATGTAAAAAATTAGAAAAATTGAAAAACTCTTTTATTTCAAAAAGAAATATAGTATAATATATAAATCAGTTATAATGAATAATACTAGAAAGAATGACATAAGCAAAGGAATGATAACAAAAATGAATACAATAATAGGAGAATTAGGTAAATCAAAGAAATTTATTGACCTAAATAAGCAAATAGAAAATAAAACAAGTCCGATATCAATATCGGGCTTAACTGGCGTTGGAATGGCTGAATTTATAACAGGAATTTACGAATATCAAAAAAAGCCAATTCTATTAATTACATATAATGAAATACAAGCAAGGCAAATTTTGGATGATATTCAAAATTTTCAAAATGAAAAAGCAGTAATGTTTCCTAAAAAAGAAATTGTAACATATGACTATATTGCGGAGAGTCAAGACTTACCGTATGAAAGAATAGAAATTTTAAATCAAATAATGGAAAATAAGAAGTTGATTGTTGTAACAACAATAGAAGCACTTATGCAAAAATTACCATCAAAAGAGATTTTATTTAAAAATATATTAAAATTTAAAGTCGGAGATATATACAATTTAGAGGAATTAAAGAAAAAACTAGTTGAACTTGGATATACAAGATGTGATTTAATAGAAGGAAGAGGGCAATTTAGTGTAAGAGGTGGAATTGTTGATATTTCTATGAATAGCACTATTGGTGTTAGAATTGAATTTTGGGGAGATGAAATTGATTCTATAAGAAACTTTAATATAAATAGCCAAAGGTCAATTGGAACAATAGAAAACATACAAATTAATCCGGCTCATGAATATATCTTAGAAAATAGTGTTGAAAGTACAATTGGAAATATAAGAGAAAAACTAATAGAAGGAAAGCAAGAAGAAATTTTAGAACAAGATTTAGAACAAATAAAATCAGGAAATTATATTAGTAAAATTGATAAATATTTTAATGAGTTTTATACAATTAATAGTAATTTATTAGATTATTTGAATGAAAATTATTTAATTGTATTAGATGAAATTAGCAAAATAGAGCAAAGAGAAAAAAATATTTTACAAGATAACAATAATCTTATTCAAAATTTGATTGAAAAAAATAAAATTGTACCAGAAGCTTTAGAAAATATAAATTCATTAGATTTTGAAAATATGCAACAAAAAAGAACGACAATTTATTTAGAAAAACAGGATACTGTATGTAAAAAGCAAGCTGAAATATATAATTTTCCATATAGAGAGATTCGCTATTATAAGAGCGAAATAGAAAATCTTTTTGAAGATATAAAAAGATGGAGTAAAGAAAAAAAGAGTATTTATGTGATGATTTCTACAAAAGAAAAAGCAAAGAAATTGAAAGAATTATTTGAAAAAGAAAACATTTTATGCAAGATTGAAGAAAAAATAGACCAAACAATTATAGTAAAATCAACGGAAAATATTGTCACAATAGCTATTGGAAAGTTAACTGCGGGATTTGAAAATTTTGAAATAAATCAAGTTGTTATTTCTGCAGAAGAATTGATTGAAGGTGGAAAAAAGAAAAAATCTATTATTCATCAAGCTTATAGAGAAGGAGAAAAGGTAGTATTTGCAGATTTAAGGGTTGGAGACTATGTTGTACATAAAAATTATGGAATAGGTATTTTTATTGGTGTAAATACAGTAACAGCAGATGGAACAACAAAAGATTATATAAAATTAAAATATAAAAATGACGATATTTTATATGTGCCAACTAATCAATTAGATTCAATTAGAAAATATATTGGTGGTGATTCATTAGGGTTACAAATTAATAGCTTAGGAAGTAAGGATTGGATTAAGACAAAAGAAAAAGTAAAAAATAATTTGCGAGCAGTTGCAAAAGAGTTAATAGAACTTTATGCAAAAAGAGAACAGGCTAAAGGATATGCTTTTAGTAAAGATACACCATGGCAACAGCAATTTGAGGAAAAGTTTCCATATCAAGAGACTGATGACCAATTAAGATGTATTGAAGAAGTAAAATCAGATATGGAAAAGCAAAGACCTATGGATAGACTTTTATGTGGAGATGTAGGTTATGGAAAAACAGAAGTTGCAATTCGTGCGGCTTTTAAGGCTGTTATGGATCAAAAACAAGTTGCCTATTTAGTTCCAACAACTGTACTTGCACAACAGCAATATGAAGAGTTTAGAGAAAGAATGGAAGACTTTCCTATTAAGGTTGAAATATTAAATCGTTTTAAGACAAAAAAATATCAGGATGAAGTTATAAAGAAATTAAAACTAGGAGAGGTAGATGTAGTAATTGGAACACATCGTTTATTAAGTAAAGATGTAGAGTTTAAAGATATTGGATTACTAATAATTGATGAAGAGCATAGATTTGGTGTTAAAGCAAAGGAGAAAATTAAACAGTATAAAACAAATATAGATGTGTTAACCATGACTGCAACTCCAATTCCAAGAACAATGCACATGTCGATTGTTGGAATTCGAGATATGTCTGTTATTTATGAACCACCTCAAAATAGAAAACCTGTTCAAACTTATGTATTAGAGTATGATGAAGAAGTGATAAAAGAAGCAATTACAAGAGAACTAGAAAGAGGAGGTCAAGTATTTTATATTTATAATAGAGTTGATACAATACAAAAAAAGGCTGATGATATTTCAAGATTAGTTCCAGAAGCGGAAGTGTCTTATGCACATGGACAAATGACAGGAGCACAAATTGAAGAAATAATGGAAGACTTTATAAATAAAAAATCTAATGTCTTAGTATGTACAACTATATTAGAATCAGGAATTGATATTCCAAACGCAAATACAATTATAGTTGAAAATGCAGATAGAATGGGATTAGCTGCATTGTATCAAATAAGAGGTAGAGTAGGTAGATCTGATAGGCAAGCATACGCATACATTACATACAAAAGGGATAAAATGTTATCAGAAGAAGCTGACAAAAGATTAAAAGCAATTAAAGAATTTACTGAATTTGGTTCAGGATTTAAAATTGCAATGCGTGACTTAGAGATTAGAGGAGCTGGAAGTTTGCTAGGAGAAATTCAATCAGGTCACTTAGAACAAGTAGGATATGAAACATATTGTAACTTATTAGATGAAGTAGTAAAAGAAATGCAAGGAATTCAAGTAGAACCTGAGTTAGACATTCAAATAGATTTAAATGTAACAAGTTACATACCAGATGAATATATACCAGACTCTTCTCAAAAGATAGAAATTTATCAAGACATTGCACTATGTAAAAATGAAAAAGATATACAAGACATTACAGATGAAATAATAGATAGATTTGGAGACATGCCAGCAGAAATTGAAAATTTACTAGACATTGCCAGAATAAAATATTTAGCAAAACAACTATATATAACTAGAATTGCGAGTAGAAAAACATCAGTTGTATTTACATTTGAACAAAGTAAATTTAATATAGATATACCTAAACTAGTTTCAGTCTATAAAAACAAAATTAAATTTTCACCAGGTGTAAAACCAATGATTACATTAGAAGTAGGAAATGTCTTAGGGGACAGTCTTAAAATGCTTCGAGATTTGTGTCAGAATATGTCTGAAAAAGATGAAAAATGTAAAAAAGATGAAATGGATAAAATATAATTTAAGACTTTTGATTAAGTAATCTAAATGATTAAAAGAGAGGAAGAGATATGCAGGTTATTTCAAGTAAAGAAAATGAGTTTGTTAAACATGTAAAAAAATTAAAAGATAAAAAATATAGAGATATAAGCAAGGAATTTTTAATTGAAGGAATTAAGCTAATTAGGGAAGCGATTGAAGAAGGTGCTAATATTAAACAAATTGTTATTTGTGACAATTGTCTTAATTCTGATATTATTCCAAAAGAACTTATGTATGAAATTGCTAAATATGAATGTGTATATGTTACTGAGAAAATATTTAGTAGTATAACAGATGTTAACACACCTCAGGGAGTATTGGCTGTTATAGGAATAAATAATACAGAAAATGAAATTGATTATGAGCAAAATATAATGGTTGCTTTAGACAATATACAAGATCCTGGAAATTTAGGGACTATTTTAAGAACGGTAGATAGTGTGGGATTAAAACAAATATTAGTTTCAAAAGGGACTGCTGACGCGTATAATCCTAAAGTAGTACGTTCAACAATGGGGGCAATTTTTAGAGTTAAAATTGTTGAATGTGATGATTTGTTAAAAACCTTGGAAGAGGTAAAGAAGCATGAATATAAAGTTGTTGTTACATCTTTACAAACAGAAGATAGTGTATATGATATAAATTATAATAAAAAAGTAATTGTTATAGGAAATGAGGCAAATGGTGTAAGAGATGAAATACAGAATATAGCAGATGAAAAAATTAAAATACCAATGCTTGGTAAAACAGAAAGTTTAAATGCTTCAGTTGCGACAGGAATTGTCCTATATGAATATGTAAGACAAAAAACGAAATTCAAATAAATTCAAAATTGACAATTATGTAAAATAGTATTATAATATTAAATATAGGTATATTTGCCTATAGTTGTTACTATTTATTTCAGGAGGAAAATTACATGAAAGAAGCAACAAAAAACGTAGAGAAAACTTTGTCCACTCATGAGAAGCGGATATGTGAGATTCTCAAGAAAGAGCCTAACATTGGCATGTTTGGGTTGGTAAATATTTATAATAATATGTACCCAGAAGATAAGCTTACCGTCAATGCTATGGCGACATTTAGAAAGAGATTGCAGAATCTTGGCTATTTACAGAATTAAAAGTTTTTGATATGTTGTAATTGCTTAATAACTCAGTATTGTAAAAATGAATATTTTTACAAGCTGAGTTTTTACTATAAAATTTAAGGAGGATAAGCTAGTTTTAAATTAGCATAAAATAAATAATGAAATTAAATATAGTATTAGTAGAACCAGAAATACCACAGAATACAGGAAATATAGCAAGAACATGTGCGATAACAGGAGCAAAACTGCATTTAGTTCATCCATTAGGATTTAAAATAGATGAAAAATCAGTAAAAAGAGCAGGATTAGATTATTGGGATAAAATTGAAATAGAAGAACATACTTCATTGGAAAATTTTTTAGACAAATATAAACCAGAAGAGCACAATATGTTTTTTGCTACAACAAAAGGAAAAACTAAATATACAGATATTGACTATTCTCAAATGAATGAAGTTTTTGTGTTATATGGAAAAGAGACAAAAGGATTGCCAGAAAATCTTTTGGAAAAATATTTAAATACAAAAACAGTAAGAATACCAATGTTACCAACACTAAGGTCACTGAATTTATCAAATTCAGTTGCAATTATTACATATGAAATATTAAGACAAAAGGAATTTGAAGATTTACAAGAAGTAAGTACATATTTTGATAAATAAATGGGAAAAATTATTGCAATTTTTCCCATTTTATGTTAATATATGATTATCGATAGAAAAATAGCTATTTAAATCGATTTTATTCAAATTTTAATCTTTATTTTATCATAAATTGATTATATTCAAAAAATTTTAAATGTTAAAAAGATTTTAAATCTAAATTCAAGAATATTCAATTATAAAAACAAGATTAGGAAAGGAGGGATAATGAAGTATTTCTCATATAATGATTATGAGGATTACACTAATAATAAGGAATTATCAGACTTTTTTATGTTAGAAGAAAAAAAGATGGGATATAAAATAAATGAAACAAAAAATGAATTAGTTAATATAGATAATTTAGTTCAAAATGATGAAATAATAGAAAAACTAAAAGATAAATCAGAAGTGATAAGACTTCTTTATTATTGTTTTCACTCAAAACTTCAAATAAAAGAGGATAATTTAAAGTTATGCAAAAATTTTATAAAAATTCAGGATTATGAACATCAAAAAACTAATCAAAATTTTATTTTGTATAAAATAATTAAAGAAGAAAAATATTTTTATTTTGAGCATATTTCTAAAATTGACTATAGAATTCCATATAAAATGTTTAATATTGCTATGGATATTATAAAAAATTGGAATGATGGAAAAAAAGAAAATAAGAAATATCCAATAGTTTTTCCTATTGTTATTTATACAGGAAAAGAAAAATGGAATAATGAATCAGATAAAAATAATCTAAAAATAAAATATATTACTTATAAAAAAAATAGCATAAATTTATCATATAACATTATAGATTATAACAGAATGAAGTTTAATTTTACAAAATAAAATTTTACAAATAAATTAATAAAAATATTGACAAGTAACCTTGATAGTGATATATTTACAAATAAGGAAAAATGGAGGTGATAAAATGTTACCAGATTATGGTGTAATAGGTAAAAGAATAAAAAATGCTAGATTAAATCAAAATATGACTCAAGAAGAATTAGCGGATAAAATTGATATCTCAATGGCATTTTTAAGTAGAGTAGAAACAGGAAGAGCAAGTATTAATTTAAAAAGATTAACACAAGTAGCAGATATATTAAATGTATCACCAGGGTATTTATTAGAAGGAAGTAATATGAATTCAAAAGACTATTTAAAAACAGATTTTACGGAGTTGCTTAATAAATGCACTCCTAGTCAACAAAGACTTATTTATAAACTTGCAGAATTAATTTATAAATATAAAGTAGATGTTCAAGATGAAATTGTTTTTATTCAGCAAGTTTAAAGTTAGATAAATGAAAAAAGTAGCTTTAAGAGTAGCTTTTAAAAGCTACTCTTGTTTGATGGATTCTTCAGCAAATTTGTTATTTACAATTTTATTATATGGTGCTTTTTTGTCTAGTTCACCTGCTAAATTAATAACATCTTGTAATTTGTTAAAACTTTCTTCTTTTAATACAGGAGTTTGATTCCAAGCGTCTATATCTTTATAACTTTGGATTGCTGTTTCAAGTAATTTTATATCTGTATCGGGGAAGAAATTTTGTATAACTTCTGCTATTTCTAGTGAAGTATGTTCGGCAACCCATTTTTGACCTTTATAAATAGCATTTGTAAAATTTTGAATAGTTTCTTCATTTTGGTCAATATAGCTCTTTTTTGCAAAATAAGCTGTATAAGGTATTTCTCCAGACTCTTTACCTATTGAAGAAACAATATGACCTTTGCCAATATTTTGAATATTTGAAGCTGTTGGTTCAAATAAAGTAACATAATCAGCATCACCTGATGTAAAAGCACTTGCCATTAAGTCAAACTTAATACTGTCATCTAATTTTAAATCTGTGTCTGGGTTTAATCCATTTTGTTTTATAACATATTCTAATGTCATATATGGAACTCCACCTTTTCTGCCGGGGATAATGGTTTTTCCTTTTAGGTCAGACCACTTAAAATTATCAGTTTTTTCTTTTGATACTAAAAAAGAACCATCACGTTTTGTTAATTGGGCAAATACTTGAGTATAATCTTCTTTTCCTTCATTATATACATAAATTGAGGCTTCAGGTCCTGCAAAACCAATTTGAGATTGACCAGATAAAACTGATGTCATTACAGCATCTGCACCTTGACCAGTTGTTAATTCAACAGTGATACCATAATCTTTAAAATATCCATTATTTATTGCTACATATTGTGGAGCATAGAATACGGAACGTGTAACTTCATTCATCTTAATTACAGTATTTGTGGCATCTTTATGATTATTTTTGTTTTTGAATATAAATAATCCACTAATTGCAATGATAATTAATAAAATAATAGTGATTATAATTTTCTTTTTCACAATAAACCTCCTAAGCTTTTATTTTCGGATAAATTTTTCAAGCAATAACACACCACCATACATAATGCCAGCTACAATTCCCAATATAATAACACTAGTCATAACTAGATCTAATTTAAATACTTGCCCACCATAGACAATTAGGTAACCTAGCCCTGCTTTTGATACAAGAAATTCGCCTGAAATAACACCAACAAGAGAAAGTCCAATATTTACTTTTAAAGAATTAATAAATGTACCGGTGTTAGCAGGAATAATTATTTTGGTTAATAATTGAAATTTGTTACAATTAAAAGATTTTGCCATTTTTATAATTTCTTTATCTGTTTTTAAAAATCCATTTAAAATTTCTAATATAGTTACTATTAATGAAATTGCAATTGCCATAACAATTATTGCAGAAGTTCCAGAACCTACCCAAATAATAATAATTGGGCCGTAATGCTACTTTTGGAAGACTATTAAGAACTACTAAAAATGGTTCTGATACCTTTGCTAAAAATTTTGACCACCAAAGTATAATTGCTATAATAAAACCTAATATAGTACCTAAACCAAAGCCTATAACAGTTTCATATACAGTGACTTTAATGTGTTTTAATAAATCATTAGAAGCTAAGTTCAAAAATGTGTTTATAATTCTGCTTGGCTGACTAGTAATAAAACTATCTATTATTTTAGCATTTGCAAGATATTCCCATATAGCTAAAAAAGCAAAGAGTGTTGCCGCTTGTGTAAAAAAGATTAAAAACTTTTCTTTTTTAGTTTTCTTAATAAAATTTTTTCGTTCTTTAGATAACTTATTGTTCATCTACACCCAACTCCTTCCATAAAGTGTCAAAATATTGGCTGAATTTAGGGCTTTGTCTACAATTTAGAGGTGTTCTATTTTCTATTTCAAAATCAATTTTATGAATATCTTTAATAGTTCCAGGTCTTTTGCTTAGTACTAAAATCCTATCTGACATACTAATTGCTTCAGAAATATCGTGTGTAACAATAAGTGCTGTTATTTTTTCTTTTTTTAAAATTTTGTAAATATCATTTGTTACCATTATTCTTGTTTGATAATCTAATGCAGAAAAAGCTTCGTCTAATAATAATATTTTAGGATTTACTGCTAGTGTTCTTATTAAAGCTACTCTTTGCCTCATTCCACCTGACAATTCTGAAGGGTATTTATTTTTAAAATCATATAAATTGTATTTTTTTAAAAGTTCTTTTACATATGCTATTGTTTCTTTATTTTTTAAGCCTTTTACCTCTAAGCCAAACAAAGTATTATTTAAAATATTTCTCCATTCTAATAAGCAATCTCTTTGCAACATATAACCAACTTTTGATGATATTTTTTCTTCTTTTTCTCCTTCTATGTAAATTTCTCCTTCTGTTTTTTCTTCTAATCCTGCAATAATTGATAATAAAGTTGATTTACCACATCCACTAGGCCCTATAATACTGACGAATTCACCTTTTTTTATTCTGAAATTTATATTTTTTAGAGCTTGTATTTCACCATCTTTATTTTGGTATTTTTTGCTCAAATTTTTTACTTCTAATATTGTATTCATAAATTGCCTCCTTTTATTTATCCTAATATAGTTTATGTAAATTTTGAATTTTAGTGAATTGACATTATAATATTGTTTTAATAAAAGGATGTTTTAAATGCTTAAACTATTAATGATATGTATATAAATTATTGATTAATGTATTGTAATATAAATAAAATTGTGATATATTGTAAAAAATAGAAAATAGGAGTTGATACAAATGATAGCAATTGGAAGCGACCATGGAGGATATAAATTAAAAGAAGAAATAAAAAAATATTTTGATGAAAAAGAAATTAAATATAAAGACTTTGGAACTAATAGCCAAGAAAGGACAGACTATCCAATTTATGCTAAAAAAGTAGCAGAAGCAGTTCAAACAAAAGAATGTGATTGTGGAATTTTAGTGTGTAGATCTGGATATGGAATGACAGTAGTTGCAAACAAATTTAAGGGAGTAAGAGCTGCTACTATTTCAGATGAAGAATCAGCAAAATTTGCAAAAGCAGATGATGATATAAATGTTATTACATTAGGAGGAGATTATACTAATATAAGTCAATCTATTTGTATTATAAGAAACTGGTTAGGAACAGAATTTAAAGGTGGAAGATATGAAGAAAGACTAAAGATGATAGATGAAATAGAAGACAAAAATATGAAATAATTGGAGGAGCATTTTATGTGGGGAAATATAGCAATTGCGTTTATTTTAGCATTTGTAGTCACATTTGTAACTACACCATATACTATGAAGATAGCTAAAAAAGTAGGAGCAATAGATATTCCAAAAGATGAAAGAAGAGCCCATAAAAGGTCAATTCCAAAATTTGGTGGACCTGCTGTAATTTTAGGATTTTTAGTATCAACAATATATTTGTTAATTGTAATGAGTATGGAAAATTCTATTAATTTATTTGGAGTTCAAGAGTACTGGAAAAAGTTATTAGGATTTTTATTGGGAATATTAACTATATCGGCATTTTGTATAGTAGATGATATAAAGACAATTAAACCATTAACAAAATTATTAGGGCAAGTACTAGGAGCATTATGTATTGTGCTATCTGGAATTAGAATAGAAGGCATTACACTTCCATTTTTGAATTTTCCAGAAATTCACGAAATAACATCTGTATTAATAACAATGGCATGGATAATAATTGTTACAAATGCAATTAACTTAATTGATGGATTAGATGGTCTATCATCAGGAATATCAGTAATATCTGCAATATCTTTATTAGTTATATTTGTATTAAATGGTTCATCATTAGTGTCAATTGTATTAATAACAGCATTAGCAGGTGCTTTAGTAGGATTTTTACCATTTAATTTTACACCAGCAAAAACTTTTATAGGAGATACTGGTTCAAACTTTTTAGGATTTTCTTTAGCTGTTATATCAATACTAGGCTCAGCAAAAACTTATACAGCAGCAGTTATTGTTTTACCATTAATTGCTTTAGGACTACCTATATTTGATACTGTTTGGGCAATAATAAGAAGACTAATAAAAGGAAAATCAATTAAAGCTGTATTTAAAGCAGATAAAGGTCATTTACATCATAGATTAGTTGCAAAAGGATTTAGTCAAAAACAAGCAGTTTTAATATTATATGGAATTAGTGCTATTTTTGGAATGTTTGCAGTTATCTTATGTGATAGTGGAATATGGAAGGCATTGTCGTTCTTACTAATAGTAATTGTTGCTATTGCTGTAGGATATAAAAATTTTTCGGTAGAAAAAACAGGAAATGAACAATATGAATGTACACAATGTAAATATATATATAATCCTAAATTCGGAAATGAAAAGGCAGGAATAGAAAAGGGAACAAAATTTGGAGATTTACCAGAAGATTGGGTTTGCCCTGTTTGTGGAGAAGGAAAAGATATGTTCCAAATACATGAATAAAATATTAAAAAGCAAGAAGAAATAAGTGGTATGTGTGGTATTAAAATATAAAATTATACGCATGCCTCTTTTATTTAAAAAACGTGTTGTGGGAACAACTACAAAACTTTAAATATTATTTAAATTGCAAAAATAAGACTTTTTTGATAAAATAGATATGTAAAAAAGAAAGAAGGTAAGAAAATGAAAGAAAACATAGAAAATAATAATTTATTAGAATTATCAAAAGAAGTTGAAAGAGAAATAGAAGAACAAGTTAAAGAAGTAGATGAAATTTGTAGTAAAAATAGCATAAAAGTAATAAAGGCTTTTCAAGAATGTAATTTACAAGAAATGCACTTAAACTCATCAACTGGATATGGAATAGATGAAGTAGGGAGAAATAAAATAGAAGAAATATATGCTCAAGTTTTTAAAGCAGAAGATGCTTTAGTAAGAGCACAATTTATTTCTGGAACACATGCACTAGCAATTACATTATCAGCATTATTAAGACCAAATGATACAATGATTAGTATTACAGGTGCACCATATGATACATTACAAACTGTAATAGGATGTGGAAATGAAGTAAGTAATAGTTCATTAAAAGCATATGGTGTAAAATATGAACAAATTGAACTAGTTGATAATGATTTTGATATTAATAAAGTTCAAGAAAGATTAAAAGAACAAAATGTTAAATTAGTTGAAATTCAAAGATCAAGAGGATATTCTACAAGAGAAAGTTTGACAATAGAAAAGATTGAAAAAGCAATTAAAGCAATTAGAGAAGTAAACAAAGATGTAATTATAATGGTTGACAACTGTTATGGAGAATTTGTACAAGAAAAAGAACCAATAGAAATAGGGGCAGATATAGCAGTAGGTTCTTTAATGAAAAACCTAGGTGCTGGAATTGCTACATCTGGTGCATATATTGTGGGAAATGCAGAATTAATTAGTTTGTGTGCAGAAAGATTAACAGCACCAGGAATTGGAAAAGAAATAGGACCATCTTTAGGTCAAAATACAAGTTTGTTAAAAGGGTTGTTTTTTGCACCACAAGTAGTAGCTGGTAGTGTAAAAACTGCTATTTTTGCAAGTAGAATTTTAGAAAAACTAGGATATGATGTAGAACCTAAATACAATGCAAAGAGAGCAGATATTGTACAAACAATCAAGTTAGGAAATGCTGAAAAATTAATAAAGTTTTGCCAAGGAATCCAAAAAGGTTCACCAATAGATTCAAATGTTATACCAGAGCCAGGAGAAATGGGAGGATATGAAGACAAAGTTATAATGGCGGCAGGGACATTTACAGAAGGTTCTACAATTGAACTTAGTTGTGATGGGCCAATTAGAGAACCATATATAGCGTATATGCAGGGTGGTCTTACATATGATTATGGAAAATATGGAATATTAAAGGCGATTGAAGAAATGCAAAAATAGATTGAAAGTGTTTAGTGTATAATTAATTTATGTCAGGAAAGGAGTATAGATGAAAATGAAAGTTGTTATAATTGGTGGAGGCCCTGCTGGAATGATGGCTGCGATTTCTGCTTCGGAATGTGGTTGTGAAGTTATTTTGATAGAAAAAATGCAGTCATTAGGAAGAAAGCTGTTGATAACAGGAAAGGGAAGATGTAATATTACTTCTTCTTTGGATATCTCTGAATTTATAAAAAATACTCCTGGAAATGGCATGTTTTTATATAGTGCTTTTTCTAATTTTACAAATTTGGATATAATTCAGTTTTTGAAAAATCAAGGACTGAATGTAAAAGAAGAGAGAGGAAATAGGATATTTCCTGTTACAGATAAATCTTTGGATGTGTTAGACTGTTTTATTAAAAGGCTTAAAGAATTAAATGTAAGGATAATATTAAATACAAAAGTAAAAGAAGTTTTAACAAAAGAAATACTAGATACAGAAAAATCTGGATTTGATGATAATAATCAGAAAAGTAATTTTAAAAAAGTAGTAGGAATTGTTACAGAAAGTGGAGAAAAAATATATGCTGATAAAGTAATATTAGCTACAGGTGGTAAAAGTTATCCTAATACAGGTTCAACTGGCGATGGATATAAAATAGCGGAAAAATTAGGACATTCTATAACTAAAATTAAGCCTTCTCTAGTTCCTTTGGAGATTTATGATAGAAAAATTTGTAAAGAATTGCAAGGCTTATCATTAAGAAATGTAGAGATTCAAATAAAAGACATTGAAAAAAATAAAATTATATATAATGATTTTGGAGAAATGTTATTTACACATTTTGGTGTATCTGGACCTATAATATTGAGTGGTTCAGCACATTTAGTTAGATATAAAAATATTGAAGAATTGTTAAAAAAAGAAAAAATTTTATTATCAATTGATTTAAAACCAGCTCTAACAGAAGAAAAACTAAATGAAAGAATTTTAAGAGATTTTGCAAAATATAAAAATAAACAATTTAAAAATAGTTTAGATAAATTGTTACCACAAAAATTAATTCCTGTTATTATAGAAAAAACTAATATTAATCCAGATAAAAAAGTAAATGAAATAACTAAAGAAGAGAGAAAAAGAATAATAGACAATCTAAAAAGATTTGAAATTGTGATAAAAGATTTTAGACCAATTGAAGATGCGATAATCACAAGTGGAGGAATTAGTATAAAAGAAATTAACCCTAAAACAATGGAATCGAAAAAGGTAAATGGATTGTATTTTGCGGGAGAAATTATCGATGTAGATAGCTATACAGGAGGATTTAATTTACAAATAGCATATTCTACTGGATATACTGCTGGAAAGGAATAATATGGACGATTTTATAACAATAAAGGAAAATATAGAATCAGAGTTAATTGTAAAAAAATCAAAATTTATTTGTAATTTGATTAAGGTAGAAAGTCAAAAAGAAGCAGATGAGATTATAAAAAATTTAAAAAAGAAATATTATGATGCCAGACATAATTGTATAGCTTTTAGAGTAATGGAAAATGAAAAAATAGTAGAAAGAGCAAGTGATGATGGAGAACCATCTGGAACTGCAGGTGCTCCTATGCTAAATATATTACAAAAAAATAATTTATGTAATATTTTAGCTGTTGTTACTAGATATTTTGGTGGAATTTTATTGGGGACAGGAGGATTAGTAAAAGCATATTCAGATGTTACCTTAAGTGCTATAGAAAATGCAGAAAAATTTTATAAATGTGTAGGAATAGAGGCTAGAGCTATAGTGGAATACAATTATTTGGATGTTTTTAAATATTATTGTAAAAAAAATAATATAAATATCGTTAAAATGGAGTATTCTGAGAAAATTATTTGTAATATTGAGTTAGAAGAAATAAAAAAAGTAAAGTTGTTAGAAGATTTTGAAAAAAAGAATATTAAATTAATAGATTTACAATTTTTATCTAAAAAATTAATAGAAAAATCTATATTAAAATAATACTTTGATAAACAAATTGGAAAAAATTTGAAATAATCATTGAAATTTAGAGAATCAAAGCATATAATTCTAATTGTAAATATTTTACAGTTGAGATATACATTGAAAAATGTAGTATTACAGAAAATTAATTGTAAAATATGTACAAGAGAAAAATTTTTAGAGTTAATTTTTAGAAATATTATTATATTTTTAAAACAATTGATTCTTTAAAAGGAAAGAGGTTGAAAATGAAAGAGAAGATAACAATTTTGATTGCAGACGACAATCAAGAATTTGCAAAAACACTTGCGAATTATATTCAAGAACAAGATGATATGGAGGTAATAGGATTAGCGAAAGATGGAGAAGAGGCTATTGATATGATAACAAATATATCTCCAGATGTTGTGCTTTTAGATGTAATAATGCCACATTTAGACGGTATAGGTGTTTTAGAAAATATAAATATGATAAAAAATGATAAGAAACCAACATGTATCATGTTATCAGCAGTTGGGCAAGACAATATTACACAAAAAGCAATTTCTTTAGGTGCAGAATATTATGTAGTAAAACCATTTGATATAGAATTATTAATTAAAAGAATAAGACAGTTAAAAAATTTTCAGCCAACTCAAAATGCAAACAATTTTATAAGTAGAGAAATAAAAAATCAATATATAGAATTAACTAGCAATAGTAATGAAGAAAAGAATTTAGAAGCACTTGTAACTAATATTATTCATGAGGTTGGAGTTCCAGCACATATTAAAGGATATCAATATTTAAGAGAAGCAATAATTATGGTTGTTAAAGATATAGATGTAATTAACCAAATTACAAAAAGCTTATATCCACAAATAGCATATAAATTTTCAACAACACCATCACGTGTAGAACGTGCTATCCGTCATGCTATAGAAGTTGCATGGGGCAGAGGAGACCAAAAAACAGTAGAAAACATCTTCGGATATACAATATCAGCAAGCAAAGGAAAGCCAACAAATAGTGAATTTATCGCAATGATTGCTGATAAGCTAAGGCTTGAATTAAAGAGTGCGTAAGATATGTTTGAATGAATTACAAGAGTAATAGTACATAAAATTACACAATCTACTTATAAGGCTATAAACTATATAAAAATAGTCATAGATTAATTGAAAATCAGCAATGAAGGCTATAAATGAAAATTAAATAAATCAATAAACTTCTAAGATTTATTGGTTAATATTTTGAAATGTTGATCAGTAAGTTTTGGAGGTTTTTTGTATGGAGAAAACAGACCAATAACAAAGGCACAAGCATAAAGAATAATACACGAAACGACAAAGAAAATTGGTTTAGAAGAAATAGTAACACACGATGAGATTTTCATTGAGATTGCAGAAAAAATGCAAAAAATTGTTTTGTTCGCTAGACAATAAAGTAAAAATATACTATACTAATCAATATAGGAAATGAGAATAAGCAGATGTGGTTTCCACTTTACATATAACAGAGGACAACTCTGGGAAAGTGAGGTGGTGTTTATGATAGAATTTCTAATGTTTCTAATTATAGGACTAATGATTTCAACAACCATAAACGTAGCCTTATTAGCAATTATATTTATACAGTGGACAAATAAGGAATAAATAAAAAACACATCTGTGATTTGACCGTTATAGATGTGTTTTTAC
>CAUWIY010000014.1:0-40067 GCA_963559065.1 uncultured Clostridia bacterium | reverse complement strand
ATTATGACATAATCAAATGTTAATTTTACTATGACATTATCAAATAATAATTACAGTATTAAATATTATTCTTGTAAAAAAAGTGATTTTATGATAATATATGAAAAAATATCTTAGATAAATAAAAAGAATGTTATACAATACATATAAAATATAAATTGAAAGGTTGTGAATGTATGAAAGTAATTTTAAAAGCAGACATAAAAAGTATAGGGAAAAAAGATCAGGTAATAAATGCCTCAGATGGATATGCTAGAAATTTTTTATTTCCTAAAAATTTAGCAGTAGAAGCTAATGCTGAAAATATGAGTAAATTAAAAGCAAAACAAGATTCAAACGCTTTTAAAAAATCACAAGAAAGAGAAGAAGCTATTAAAACAGCTGAAAAATTATCAAAAATTATTTTAAAGATTAAAGTAAAATCTGGAGGAAATGGCAAAATTTTTGGTGGTGTTTCAACAAAGGAAATTGCTGAAAATTTAGAAAAACAGTATCAAATTAAAGTTGACAAAAAAAAGATTGTGTTAAATGAGGCAATTAAAAACTTAGGAATGTTTGATGTTGAAATCAAATTATTTGAAGGTGTAATAGGAAAAGTAAAAGTAAATGTTATTTCAGAATAGATATTAAAAGCTAATTTAACAGTACTTGAGTTTTGAAATAATCTGAACTGCTGTAAAACATAGTTTAATAAACGAAAGGAACGTATAAAAATGGATTTAGGAAAAGTGCCACCACATGATATAGATGCAGAGCAAGCAGTTATAGGAAGTATGCTAACAGACAAAGAAGCTGTTTCTAGTAGTATAGAAGTTTTAAAAGAAGAAGATTTTTATAGAGAAGATAATCGTATTATATATACAGCAATGCTAAATTTGTATAATAGGGCAGAACCAATTGATTTAATTACAGTAAAATCAGAGCTAGAATCAATGGGAAAGTTCGAACAAGTTGGTGGATTTGAGTATTTAGCTGAGTTACCAGAGAAAGTTCCAACAACAGCAAATGCTGAAAAATATGTAAAAATAGTAGAAGAAAAAGCAACTTTAAGAAAACTAATAAGAACTGCAAATGAGATTATAGAGTTAGGATATGACCCTACAGAAGATGTTGAAAATATAATGGAAGGTGCAGAAAAAAAGATTTTTAATTTAATGCAAGATAAAAATCAGAAAGGATATGTACCAATTAAAGACATTCTAGTCGATAGTTTTACACAGTTGGAAGAGCTATATAATAGAAAACAACATATAACAGGTATTCCAACGGGATTTGCGGACTTAGACTACAGAACAGCAGGGCTACATGGATCAGAATTGATATTAATTGCTGCTAGACCAGCTATGGGAAAATCAGCATTTGCTCTAAATATTGCAACAAATGCAGCATTAAGGGGAAATGCACCAGTTGCGATTTTTAGCTTGGAAATGTCAAAAGAACAAATGGTAAATAGAATTTTATGTAGTGAGGCTATGGTTGATAGTAATAAGGTAAGAACTGGAAAACTAGAAGATGAAGATTGGGGAAAACTAGCAGGAGCAATTGGCCCTTTATCAGAAACAGGAATTTATATTGATGACACCCCAGGTATTTCTGTTATGGAAATAAGAGCTAAATGTAGAAAATTGAAACTAGAAAAAAATATTGGACTAGTTGTTATAGATTATTTGCAATTGGTTCAAGGAAGCAATAAGAGAAATAGTAGCCGTGAGCAAGAAATTTCAGAAATAAGTAGGTCATTGAAAATTTTAGCCAAAGAATTAAATGTACCAGTTATAGCATTATCACAGTTATCAAGAGCGGTTGAACAAAGACCAGATCATAGACCAATGCTATCAGACTTGCGTGAATCTGGAGCTATAGAACAAGATGCTGACATAGTAATGTTTTTATATCGTGATGATTATTACAATGAAGATAGTGAAAAGAAAAATATCGCAGAAGTTATTATAGCAAAACATAGAGGAGGTTCAACAGGAACAGTAGACTTAGGATGGCTTGGAAGCTATACAAAATTTGTTAATCTTGAAAAAAGGTATGATGATTAATGGTCAATAGGGACGCCCCTTTTTGACCATCTTTAAACAATCAGTATAAAATAACATTTTAAATATTAAGGTAGAATTTATATGAATAAAATTCTATCTTTTTAATATTAAGGTTAAGAGGGTTCATATTTTAGTACACCCTCTTGTTATAAATATTAAGGAGCTTGTCTAGAATTTCATACTATATAGAATGCTGTGCATAATATTCTATACAAATTTTGTAAAAGAGAAGTTTGACACTACAACAAAAATGTTACTTAAAAATAATAAAATGGAATTGACAATATTTACAAAATATTGTATTATGTTAATAAAAGTGGGAAAGATAAAGTATTATTTGGGGGAAATAACAGTTAGGAGGGTGTAATGCCAAGAAATTCAAGAAAACAAAATAATACGTCTTTTTTTCATGTTATGCTTCAAGGCATAAATAAAGAATATATCTTTGAAAAAGATATATTTAAAAATCAATATATAAAATTCATGAATAAAGAAAAAGAACCAAACAATATTAAGATTATTTCATATTGTATTATGAACAATCATGTACATCTTTTAGTAAAAACAGAAACAACAGAACAACTAAGTAAATTTATGCAAAAAATAAACACTATATATGCTATTTATTATAACAATGTAAATCATAGAGTTGGATATGTTTTTAGAGATAGGTATAAAAGTCAAATAATATATTCAGAAAGTCAACTATATACTTGTATAAACTATATACATAATAACCCGGTAAAAGCGGGAATATGCAATAATGCAAGTGAATATAGATATTCAAGTTTTAATGAATATGCTCAAAATGTAGATAAGTATAATGAAGTTATAGGAAAGTTTGAATTTGATGAAAAAGTAAATATAAGGGAACAAAAATTGATTTTGTTAGAGGACGAAGAGGACAAAGAAAAAGAAGCCCAAAGTGCTGTAAATAAGTTTTTGCTTGAAAAAAATATCAAATTAGTTGATATAAAAAACAATGATGAAATTCTTATGTTGTTATTTAGACTATTAAAAGATAACTATAATTTTTCTTTAAGAAAAATAGCGAGGTACTTAGGTATGGGCAGAGAAACATTAAGATTAAAAACAAAAAATCTATAAAAAATTGAATATTAAACAAACAAAAAAGAAAGAAAAGTTGTCAAAAAGGGGCGTCCCTATTGACCACAAAGGAGATATTGAAGATGGAGAGAAGAGGTTGTCAAAAAGGGGCGTCCCTATTGACCAGAGTTGAGAATACAATTAAAAAATATAATTTAATAAATGATGGAGATAAGATTGTTTTAGGTGTGTCAGGTGGGCCGGATTCTATTTGCATGCTTGATGTTTTAAATAGAATAAAGAATGATTTAAATAAAGGTTTTAGTTTTGAGATTGTTGTTGCTCATGTGAATCATTTGATTAGAGAGGAAGCTGTTTATGATGAATTATTTGTAAAAGAGTTTTGTGAAAAAATTCAAGTTCCGTTTTATTCAAAAAGTATAGATGTTCAAAAAATTGCTAATAATAATAAAATAGGAACAGAAGAGGCTGGAAGAAATGCTAGATATGAGTTTTTTGATGAAATATTAAATATGACTGGTTCTAATAAAATTGCTATTGCTCATAATAAAAATGATAAAGCTGAAACTATTTTAATGAATTTGCTAAGAGGTAGCGGAATAGCAGGGCTTAGAGGAATTGAAGCTATAAAAGATGAAAAATATATTAGGCCATTATTGGAATGTGAAAGAAAAGAAATTGAAGAATATTGCGAGGAAAGAAATATTGAAGCAAGAATTGATAGAACAAATTTTGAGAATATTTATACTAGAAATAAAATAAGAAATATAGTAATTCCATATATAAAAAAAGAATTTAATCCTAATATAATAGAAACATTAAATAGATTATCAGAACTGATAAAAGAAGATGATGAATATATTAATAAAATAGTTCAAAAAGAATATGAGGACATGCTTGTAAAAGAAGAAGAAAAAGAAATTTTACTTGATTTAAAAAAGTTTAATAATCAAGAAAAAGTTATAAAAGCTAGAATTCTATTATATACTATAATAAGACTTTTTGGTTCTACTAAAGGAATTGAAAAAATACATATAGAAGATGCTATCAAATTATGCAAAAACAATATAGGTAATAAATATTTAACTCCAAATAAAAATATTAAAATTTTATTAAAAAATCATCTTATTTATGTAATTAAACAAACTTAAGCATCCGTAATGCTTTGCAACTACTTAATTTTTGTCATAAAAAAGTAATAAAAAAACTATTGAAAAAGCATAGACGATATGTTATAAAACTAAATATCAACAAAGGGGAAAGAAAAAAGAGGAGGAATTATTTTGAAAAACGGAATAAAAACATTAGCGATGTGGTTGATTATAGGAGTTATTTTTGTTGTTATATTGTCATCAGTAATGACAAATACAAATACAAAATTAAAATATTCTGAATTAATCACAAAAATAAATGAGGGAAAAGTAGAGTCAATTGTAATCGATTCAAATGGAAGTTCTGCTACTGTTGAACTTTCTGATGATAAAATAAAAAAACAAGTTAATATTCCAAATATGGAAAACTTTATGAATTATACAGAAGAGTTTATTAAAAATGGTTCATTTACACTAGAAGAAGATTCAGAATCTGTATTTTCAATAATTTTAGGATTATTAACACCATTTGGAATTTTAATAATATTCTTTATTTTCTGGTTTCTTATGATGGGTGGAGCTACTAATGGACAAAATGGCGGGAAAACAATGTCATTTGGAAAAAGTAAAGCTAAAATGATGACACCAGCTGAAAGTAACAAAATCACTTTTGATGATGTAGCAGGAGTTGATGAAGAAAAAGAAGAGTTACAAGAAATAGTACAATTCTTAAAAAACCCTAAAAAGTTTACTGATATGGGAGCTAGAATTCCAAAAGGAGTTTTATTAGTTGGTCAACCAGGAACAGGTAAAACATTACTAGCAAAAGCAGTTGCAGGTGAAGCGGGAGTACCATTTTTTATAATAAGTGGTTCAGATTTCGTTGAAATGTTTGTAGGTGTTGGAGCTTCAAGAGTAAGAGATTTATTTGAACAAGCTAAAAAGAATGCACCATGTATTATATTTATTGATGAGATTGATGCTGTTGGGCGTCAAAGAGGTGCTGGTTTAGGTGGAGGACATGATGAAAGAGAGCAAACTTTAAACCAATTATTAGTAGAAATGGATGGTTTTTCAGATAATGAAGGTGTAATAGTATTGGCAGCAACAAATAGACCCGATGTATTAGATAAAGCGTTATTAAGAGCAGGAAGATTTGACAGACAAATTGTTGTAGGTGCACCAGATGTAAAAGCTAGAGAACAAATACTAGAAGTACACGCTAAAAAGAAAAGACTTGCAGATGATGTAGATTTAACAGTAATTGCAAAAAATACATCAGGATTTGCAGGAGCAGATTTGGAAAATGTATTAAATGAGGCAGCATTATTAGCAGCAAGAAGAAACTTAAATGAAATTGGAATGAAAGAAATAGAAGAGGCTATGGTAAAAGTTACAATGGGGCCTGAAAAGAAAACAAGAGTTAGAAATCAAAAAGAAAATAGATTAGTATCTTACCACGAAGCAGGCCACGCGGTTGTAAGCCATTATTTAGAAACACAAGATCCTGTACATCAAATTTCAATTGTACCTAGAGGAATGGCAGGAGGATATACAATGTATCGTCCTACAGAAGATAAAAACTTTATGTCTAAAACAGAGATGGAAGAAAATATCGTATCATTACTTGGAGGAAGAGTTGCAGAAGCATTAATTTTAAATGATATTTCTACAGGTGCAAGTAATGACATTGAAAGAGCAACTAAAATTGCTAGAAGTATGGTAACAAAATATGGTATGAGTGAAAGAATAGGAACATTAATGTTAGGCTCTGACCAAAGTGAAGTATTTTTAGGTAGAGATTTAGCTCAAGCGAAAGAATATTCAGAAGAAACAGCAGGAATTATAGATGAAGAAGTTAAGAGAATTATAGATACAGCATATAATAGAGCAAAACAAATATTAACTGAACATGCTGATAAGTTACATGCTGTTGCTGGAATATTACTTGAAAGAGAAAAAATTGAAGCAGATGAATTTGAAAAAATATTTGCGGAAGAGTAATTTTAGTATGAAAAAAAGAGATTGAATTTTTCGAATTTCGGAAGTTTAATCTCTTTTGTGCTGAGTGAAATTCTTAACTATTTAATCATTAAAATAAGACTAAACTATTGACAATATCCACCAAATTAATGTATAATGTCTAAAGTATAGGGAAGGCTTGAAAATTAAAAATTCAACCTATGAAAAATGAACCCACATACAGTTTCGTATGACCGGAAGGAGGGGAATGTAAATGTCAGAAATCAAAGTTAATAATGGAAATATAGAAGATGCCTTAAAAAGGTTTAAAAGACAATGTGCTCGTAATGGAGTTTTACAAGAAGTTCGTAAAAGAGAACACTATGAAAAACCAAGTGTAAAAAGAAAGAAAAAATCAGAGGCAGCAAGAAAAAGAAAATTTTAATAAACATTAGTACATAGTAAAAATTTGAAAAGATTAAAAAATAAGGAAGTTCTAGTATATAGTTGGTCTTAATTATATACTAGAACTTTAATATTTTAATAAAAGTATAATGAATTTGCATTTTTTTATTAAAATAGGTTAGAATATTGATAATAGAAAGGATGATTTTAGTGAAATATATAGAAAAAGTGTTGAAAGAAGGAATTAAACTTCATACAATTAATACAGACAAATTTAAAACAAATTTAATTTCTATTATGATAACAACAAAGTTACAAAAAGAAGAAGTAACGAAAAATGCGTTAATTCCTGCTGTACTAAGAAGAGGAACAGTCAAATTTCCAACACAGGAAGAAATTAATAGAAACTTAGAAGAAATGTATGGAGCCGGATTTGATTGTGGGATAGATAAAACAGGGGACAATCAAGTATTAAAATTTTATATAGAAACTATTAATGATAAATTCACATTTAACGAAAATGAAAATATTTTAAAACAAGCAATTGATAGTGTTTTTGACATTATTTTTAATCCATATTTAGAAGATGGCTGTTTTAAAAAAGAATATGTTGAACAAGAAAAAACAAATTTAAAACAAATTATAGAGGGAAAAATTGATAACAAAGCTAGATACGCTTTAGACAGATGTATCGAAGAAATGTATAAAAATGAGCCATTTGGAATGTACAAATATGGTTATATAGAAGATTTAGAAAAAATAGACGAAAAAAATCTTTTCAACCAATATCAAAAATTAATAAATGAAGCTAAAATTGATATTTTTATATCAGGAGATTTGAATGAAAATATTGAGAAAATTATAGAAGAAAATCAAAACATAAAGAAATTATCTGAAAGAGATCCTAATTACCAAGTTCCAGAAATTAAAGAAAAAGAGCAAGTACAAGAAAAAGAAGTTATAGAATCAATGGAAGTAACCCAAGGAAAACTAATTATGGGATTAGATGTAAATCTAAAAGATGAAAATGAGAGATATGCTACAATCATTTATAATAGTTTACTAGGAGGTAGTGCAAATTCTAAACTATTTCAAAATGTAAGAGAAAAAGCAAGTCTTGCATATACAGCAAGTTCTAGCTACACTAAATTTAAAAGTAATATTTTCATTAATTGCGGAATTGAAATTGAAAATTATGAAAAAGCGTTAGAAATTATAAAAGAGCAAATTCAAAATATGAAAAAAGGAGATTTTACAGAAGAGGAAATAGAAAATGCCAAAAAAGGAATTGTAGCATCTATAAAAGCTATTGATGACGAGCAAGACACTGAAATAACTTATTTTTTTGGTCAAGAATTATCAAAAAATAAAGTTAATTTAGAGGAATATAAAACAAATATTAATAAAATAAAAAAAGATGATGTAATAGAAATTGCAAATAAAGTAACAGTTAATACTATTTATTTCTTACGAAATTAATTTTTATAATAATTGTAAAAATGATATGTAGCTTGCAAATAGCTGTGAGATTAGAGGAAGGAATGATTTAATAATGCAAATTATTGAAAATTCAAAAGTAAAAGAAAAATTATATATTGAAAAATTAAAAAATGGGCTAACAGTAATGATAATACCAAAAAAAGACATTCAAAAAAAGTATATTATATGGGGAACAAATTATGGATCTAATGATAATAGATTTATAGTACCAGGAGATGAAAATATAACAGAAGTACCAAAAGGAGTTGCACATTTTTTAGAACACAAAATGTTTGAACAAGAGAATGGGAGAAATAGTTTAGATGTATTGACAGACATTGGAGTTAGTGCAAATGCCTATACAACAAATGATCATACTGCATATTTATATGAATGTACAGATAACTTTTATGAAGCTTTAGACGAATTTATGGATTATGTACAACATCCTTATTTTACAGATGAAAATGTAGAAAAAGAAAAGGGGATAATAGGTCAAGAAATTATGATGTATGATGATTATCCACAATGGAAGGTATATTTAAATGCGTTAGAATGTATGTACCATAATCATCCAGTAAAATTAGATATTACAGGAACTGTAGAAACAATTAGTAATATAGATAAAGAAATTTTATATAAATGTTATAAAACATTTTATAATCCATCTAATATGGCAATGGTTATTTCCGGTGATTTTGAACCAGAAGAAGTATTGGAAGAAGTAAAAAAAAGATTGGTAGAAAATAAGTCTAATGGGGAAATAAAGAGAATATTTGATGATGAACCTCAAGAAATTGTTAAACCATATATTGAGCAAAATATGGAAGTAAGTATGCCGCTATTTACAATTGGAATAAAAGATGTTCCAGCCGAAGAAAAAGAAAGAGTTAAGAAAACAATTTCCATAGAAATATTATTAAATATAATTATTGGAGCAAGTTCGGAATTGTTTAAAGAATTATACAATAAAGGAAATTGTTATTGGACACCAAGTATGGAGTATGATTTTAATAAGAATTATGCACATATTTTATTAACAGGGCAATCAAATAATCCACAAGAATTATTTGAAATGTTCAAAGAGCAAATTAAAAAAATAGAAAAAAATGGACTAAATGAAAAAGAAGTTGAAAGAACTAAAAGAGTAATTTATGGAGAATTTATAAAAGAATACAATGATGTTGTTGATATTTCTAGGATGTTTTTATCAGATTATTTTAAAGGAATTAATAGTTTCGACTATTTAGAAGAAATTGAAACAATAAATTTAGATTATTTAAATCAAATTTTAAAAGATGTCTTTCAAGATAAAAAAATGGTATTATCTGTTGTAAAAAATTAAAAAAATCTATTGTTGAAAAAACAGAATAAAAACTTAAAAAAGTTGTATTCTGTTTTTTTGTGTTTTTTTGTGTCGAAAAAAAAGAAAATTGGTCGTACGAAAGTAAGCAAAAAGTGTTGAAAATACTTGACTTGAGGGTTTTGATGTGGTAATTTATAAATAATAAGAGGAAGAAAATGGAAAAGGAGTGATTGGTATGTTAAATGATGAAATTTGCGTTTTAAGAGATAAATTAAATAGAAGTATAGAAAATGGAGAGGATTATGCTGTTATTTATAAGTTAAGTATAGAACTAGATGAACTGATAGCAAAATATTATAGAAGAATCCAAAAAGCAAATGTATAGCATATCAATATGATTTTAAATAAATGAGGCTGTTGCTGACCAAGTAGGGCGTTGTTAAAGTGAATTAACAACGTCCTCTTTGGTTATGCTATGAATTATAATGTCATAGCATAACAGGTGATAAAAAAACCAAACTCAAATTACTTTTTGATATTGCCAAATAAGCATATTTATAGTATAATATAAAGCTAAAGTAAAGGAGAGAAAAATGCCGATAAATCAAGAAAATAAAGAGGGATTATACAAAAATACTGAAAAAGACAAAATGAATAAAGTAACTAAAAATAGAAAATATAATAATTTTAAACAAATAATAAATTCGATTTATAATGAAGAACTAGCAGAAATTGACTCAAATATCAATGATATAGATATACCAGATATAGGTAGTGTGAAATTACAACCAAATTTAATTTATGACAAATTCTCTAAAAAAATAAAAGTAGAATTTAAAATTGGAAATAAAAGAATGTATAAAATTAAAAATTTATCACAATTTTATAAAAATATGATTAACAATGAATTTTATAAATATGGAGATAAATTAAAATTTGTACACAAAGAAGAAATGTTTGAAGAAGAAAGCCAAAAATTACTAAAATTTATTATTAAATATGCAGAAATAATTTATTATATAAATTCAAATGCAAATACAAATTATCAATATTATGGAAGAGCAATGAACGATAGTTGTATTATATTAAGTAATACTGGTTTAGATGAATTTTTTGAAATAGAAAAAGGAAAAGACATAGAATTTAAAAATGAATATACAAATTCAATGATTACACTTGTAGACAAAAATCCAAATTTAGATTTTTGTCTTAAAAAAGTAAATAATAGTGAATATAAAATTGAAGCTAACTTTGATATTTATTCAATTACAGTTTTAAGAGGAAAAGAATATAAGTATATTTTACAAGAAAACAAATTGTTTAGATGTAACTTAGAATTTGAACAAACAAATTTAAAACTTTTAGACTTATTTAAAGAAAACTATGTATCTGAAATTGTATTTAGTAAAGATGAATTAGGAGACTTATTTTCAATTCTTCTCCCAAAAGTTAAAAATGCAATAAAAATCGATGACCAAACTTTTGATGAAATAAAAAAACTGAGACCAGAAAAATTTCATGTAAAAGTATTCTTAGACTTTGATAAAAAAGACTATTTAGTAGCAGATGTAAGAATGTGTTATGGAGATAAAGACTTTAATCCATTAAATGAAAAAGAAGAAAAAAGTTTTAAAAATACTAGAAACATTATAGAAGAAACACAAGCATTAAATATATTTAGAAAAACAGGATTTATGTTTGATACTAAAAATATAAGATTTATTTTGCCTGATGATGATAAAATTTACGAGTTTTTAACAAAAGATATTTCAATATATATGAAAAAATTTGAAGTTTTGGTAACAGAAAATTTCAAAACAAAAGAAATTACTAAGCCTAAAATAGGAAATTTAGGAGTCAAATTAGAAAATAATTTATTAGAAATTGACTTATCGGAAATTAATATAGATACTAAAGAACTAAGACAAGTTATTGAAAAATACAACTTAAAGAAAAAATACTATAGATTGAAAGATGGTAGTTTCCTAAAATTAGAAGATAATGAGGATGTTAATTTTTTGAATGAATTGGTATCTGGAATGGATATTGACTATAAAGAACTTGAAAATGGAAGTATAAAGCTACCAGTAAATAGAAGTTTGTATTTAAATGAATTGTTAAAGAAGTTGGATGGAACAGAAATAAAAAAAGATATAGAATATAGAGGACTTGTAAACAAACTAGATAAAAGATTATTAAATAGTGATGTAGAATTTCCTGAAAATATGAATGTTAAGTTAAGGACATATCAAAAAGTAGGATTTGAATGGTTAAAAACACTTGACCTATATGGATTTGGTGGTATTTTAGCAGATGACATGGGATTAGGAAAAACAATACAAATTATTACTATATTAGAAAGTGCAAAGGAAAATGGAGAAAATAGAACAAGTATAGTTATATCACCTAGTTCTTTAGCTTTTAATTGGAAAAATGAAGTAGAAAAATTTGCTCCTAATCTAAAAGCCTGTGTAATTAGAGGAAACTTAGAAGAGAGAAGAAAAAAGATTAATGAACTAGAAAAATATGATTTAGTTATAACATCATATGATTTACTAAAAAGAGATATTGAAATTTATGAGAATAAAAACTATACATTTCGTTTTATAATTGCAGATGAAGCACAATACTTAAAAAATAATAATACTCAAAATGCAAAATCAATTAAGCAAATTAATGCAATTACTAGATTTGCTTTAACAGGAACACCTATTGAGAATTCTCTAGCAGAACTATGGTCTATATTTGATTTTATTATGCCAGGATACTTATTTTCATATAAAAAATTCAAAGATATGTATGAAACACCAATTGTCAAGGGTGATGATAAACAAGTAATGGAACAGTTAAAAATGCTGATAGAACCATTTGTATTACGAAGAACGAAAAAACAAGTATTGACAGAATTGCCAGAAAAAGTAGTAACAGTGTTATATAATGAAATGGAAGAGGAACAAAAAAAGATATACTTATCTTATTTATTGCAAGCAAGACAAGAACTGCAACAAGAATTTGAAGACAAAGGATTTGGAAAAAGTCAGATTAAAATATTAGCAGCATTAACAAGACTTAGACAAATTTGTTGTCATCCAGGTTTATTTATACAAGACTATAATGAAGATAGTAGTAAATTAGAACAATGTATGGAAATTATAGAAGATGGTGTTTCAGCAGGACATAAAATATTATTGTTTTCTAGCTATACATCAATGTTTCCTATGATTGAAAAAAGATTAGAGGAGAAAAATATAAAATATTTTAAATTAATTGGTTCAACTAAAGTTGATGAAAGAATTGATTTAGTTGACGAATTTAATCAAAATGAAAATATAAAGGTTTTCTTAATTTCGCTAAAAGCAGGAGGAACGGGATTAAACTTGATTGGAGCAGACATGGTAATTCACTATGACCCATGGTGGAATTTATCTGCTGAAAATCAAGCAACAGATAGAGCTTATAGAATAGGACAAAAAAATAATGTGCAAGTTTATAAACTGATTACTAAAGATTCAATCGAAGAAAAAATTTATGAAATACAGCAAAGAAAAGCGGACCTTACTGACCGTGTACTAGATACACAAACTACATTTATAAATAAATTATCAAAAGATGATATTATGAAATTATTTAGTTAGAATATGAAAAGAAACGATGAAAGGGTGAGTTTTACGGTGAATAATTGGTTAGAAAAATTAGAAGATAAACAAGACAAATTATTGGAAGAACAATTAAACATACAGCTACAAAAGTTAATTGATTTAGCAGATAATAGTGCTACCTTTGAAAGTGATAGAATGATACAAGTATTTGAAAAAATATTAAATGTTTATTGCCAGTTAGAAAAAAATAATTATGAATATGACAAAAAAGATGCAATTTTTAGGAAGAAAAAATTAGCAGAAATGCGTTATGAAAAATTAAAAAAGGATGATTATGAATCAAAAGATTCACAATCATGGAATGAATATGAAATAGAAGAAAAAACTAAAGATTTAGAAGAACAGTGCAAAATAAATGATGATGAAGAAAGATAATATTTAGTAGTATTGTTTAATAAAAAATTAATAAAATTTATGATTTAGAGAGGAAGCAAACTGTTTATGAAAGATTACATTACTGTTATTGGGGGAGGGCTTGCTGGAGCAGAAGCGGCTTATCAGATAGCAAAAAGAGGTATTAAAGTTCGTTTATATGAAATGAAACCAATTAAATTTACAGAAGCACATTCAAATAAAGATTTAGCAGAGATTGTTTGTAGCAATTCTTTTAAATCAAATTTACTTACAAATGCTTGTGGATTATTAAAAGAAGAATTAAGAAAATTAGATTCATTACTAATAAAAATAGCAGATAAAACTAAAGTGCCAGCAGGGCAAGCATTGGCGGTGGATAGAGAAAAATTTTCTAGGCTAGTAACAGAAGAAATAGAAAAAAATCCGTTAATAGAAGTTATACACAAAGAAGTAGAAAATGTGGATATTGACAATGAAGTAAATGAAGAAAATGGAATTGTAATTATTGCAACAGGACCATTAACATCTGAAAAATTATCAAAAGAAATTGCAAAAATAACAGGAGAAGATAAATTATATTTTTATGATGCAGCTGCCCCAATTATTGAAAAGGATAGTATTGATTTTTCGGTGGCTTTTTATGGAGATAGATATGAACAAGAAAAGGGTAAAGAGGAAAGTATAGAAGATTGGCATAAAAGAATTGAAAATCAAAGTGTACAAGAAAAAAGTTATATTAATTTACCGATGAACCAAGAAGAATATGAAAAGTTTTGCAATGAATTAATAGAAGCGGAAGTTGTGACATTACATGAATTTGAAAAACGAGAAATATTCGAAGGTTGCATGCCAATCGAAGTAATGGCAAAAAGAGGATTGGACACATTAAGGTTTGGACCTTTAAAGCCAGTTGGATTTGATGACCCAAGAACAGGAAAGAGACCATATGCTGTTGTTCAATTAAGACAAGACAATGAAGAAGGAACAATATACAATATGGTCGGATTTCAAACAAATTTAAAATTTGGGGAACAAAAAAGAGTGTTTAGTATGATACCAGGATTGCAAAATGCAGAATTTGTTAAGTATGGTGTTATGCACAGAAATACATACATTAATTCTACTAAATTATTAGATGAAACATATCAGCTAAAAAGTAATAAAAATATTTATTTTGCTGGACAGATTACTGGAGTAGAAGGATATGTTGAATCAATTTCTTCTGGAATGGTTGCAGGATTAAATTCGGTAGAGCAGTTTAAGAAGAATGAAAAAATTATTTTTTCTAATTATACGATGATAGGTGCGTTAGCTAAATATATTTCTACTCCAAATAATAAATTTCAGCCGATGAATGCAAATTTTGGAATTTTGCCTGAATTAGAAGGAAAGAAAATAAAAGATAAAAAGGAACGATATATGAAATTGGCTGAAAGAAGTTTACAGAAGTTTGATTAATATTACAAAAATGTTACATAGTTGTTAAATTTACATTAAAAATATTGATGATTTACATAAAACTATTGCCATTTTTGTAAAATTTTGCTATAATTTAAAGTAGGGTTTAATATAAAACAAAATATTTTATATTTTGGAAGGAGATTTTAATGGAAGAAAATTTAATAAAAGCAGTAGAAGAAAAAATTGAAAATTTAGAGAATACAAAAGTTGAAAGAATCCAACAGATTAAAAGAGAACAAAAGATTGACATAGCTCATATAAGATTAAATGAGCAAAAAGAACAAGCATTGGAAGAAATAAAAAATGGTGGTGCAGGAAGCAAAGAAGCTAGTGTAGACTTAGGAAAAATTGATGTAGAATTAGAAAAATTAAAAATAGCAGAAGAAAATATTGTTGAAAATGTAGAAAAAGAAATAACTACTATGAAAGACAATTTGACAGTGATAAATGAAACTATGGCTAAAAAAGAAAATGCACAAAAAGAAGTTGAAAAAGCAGAAAAAGATATAAAAAAATTGAACCAATATAAAGAAGAGGCATTAGAAGAAATAAGAAGTCATGGTGATGGAAGTAAGGAAACTAGTGTAGACTTAGGAAAAATTGAAGCAGAATTAGCAAATAAAAATATAATAAAAGAAAATTACGAGAAAATAATAGAACAGTCTAATGAAAAAATTAATGAATTTATGCAAAGAAGTGATATAAAGATTGCATTAGAAGAAAAAATGAATAGAGATTGGGAAGAAGCAATAAAGGAAAACGAAGAATTTGATAAAATGCACTCACAACAAGGTAAAGATGGACAAGAAAATGGACAAAATCAAGAGAGACAAAATGGAAAAGATGATAAACAGGAGAAGAGTCAAAATAAAGGGCAAAAAAATTCAAACGAAGAAAAAAATCAAAGTCAACAAAGTCAAATAAATAATATTGTTTTAGATGTTAGTGAAAACAAAATAAAAGTTAATGGAAATGAAAACTTGTTCTATAAGGAAGAATTTAAAAACAAAAAGGATATAATTCAAAAATACTCAATAGGAAGTATGTTTTTAAATGACAAAAAAGCAAAGAAAAATATAGACTATGCCTTAATCTCAACGCTAGAAAGAATTGATGATGAAAACGGTTCACTTGTTGAAGCATACTTAAAAGTAATTAGGGGTGGAGAATTCAGAACAGAAGAAGTACAAGAATGTATAGAAAAACTAAATAATGCAGTAAAAATAGAGTACAAGTTTAATAAAGAAAATGGAACTTTAACAAACTTTAGAGAAAAAAGATTAGCAAGAAATGCTAGTAAATTAGGAATTGCTTCTTTAGATGGAATAAGTGAAAAAGGATTTTTTGACAAAGTTAAAGATATGTTTTCTAAATCTAAAAATATAAAACTATTTAAGCCAAAAGAAAAAATAAAAGCTTTGGGAAGCGGAGCAACAAAGGCACTAGAAGAGCAAAAAGAAAAAATAAGCAATTTTGCTTATGATGTTAAAGAAAAAGTTGAAATAAAAAGCAGATTAAAAGTAGAAAACAAAGATAACAAGATTGAAAAGGCAGCGCAAGAAGCACAAAAGGAAACACAAGAGGAAATGGGAAAAGAAGTGCAAGAAATTAGACAGCAAGAAGAGGAACAAAAATAAATATAAAAAATAAAGCAAATTTTAGATGAAAATTTGAGAAAAACTAGAAAAAAATCCAGGTTTTTCTTGACTTATAACCATAAAAATGATAAAATATAAACTGTTATTGTAAATTGCATGAATTGTGCAATTCCGTAACAGTTTATTCTTTTATGTAAAAGTAATATTTCAAAGATATTACAAGAACATAAATAAAAATAGGAGGTGAAATTTAAGTGCCAACAATTAATCAATTAGTAAGAAAAGGAAGACAAACAGGAGTAACAAAATCAACTGCACCAGCTCTTCAACATGGATGGAACTCAAAAAATAAAAAATTAACAAATAACAGAGCTCCACAAAAAAGAGGTGTTTGTACAGTAGTTAAAACAGTTACACCTAAAAAGCCAAACTCTGCTTTAAGAAAAGTAGCCAGAGTAAGACTTTCAAATGGTTATGAAGTTACATCTTATATCCCAGGTATAGGACATAACTTACAAGAACACAGTGTTGTATTAATTAGAGGTGGTAGGGTAAAAGACCTTCCAGGTGTTAGATACCATATTATCAGAGGAACATTAGATACAGCAGGTGTTAAAGACAGAATGCAAGCTCGTTCTAAATATGGAGCTAAGAAACCAAAAAAATAAAACTTAGCAAAAAGTAGTGCTTGTAATACTTACTAAATTTTTCTAAATATGATTTTGAACTTTATTTAGAAGGAACTTGTAGTTTGCAAATTTAAAACTAAATTATTTATAATGAGTTTGCAAAAAGGTACTTAAATTTAGAAATAGATTATAATGCACTATACGGATAGGAAAAATCCTATCAGAGTACCTAAGATGTTTTTATAAAATGTCTATATAAAATTAAAGGAGGGAAGAATAGTGCCAAGAAGAGGATTTATAGCAAAAAGAGATGTTTTACCAGATCCAATATACAACAGTAAAACAGTTACAAAATTAGTTAATAACATTATGTTAGATGGTAAAAAAGCAGTTGCTCAAAAAATAGTTTATGATGCGTTTGATATTATAAAAGAAAAAGAAGGAAAAAGTCCTTTAGAAGTTTTTGAAGCTGCTTTAGAAAATGTAATGCCAGTTCTTGAAGTTAAAGCAAGAAGAGTAGGTGGTGCTACATACCAAGTACCATTAGAAATTAGACCAGAAAGAAGACAAACTTTAGGTTTAAGATGGTTAGTAACTTATGCTAGAAACAGACATGAAAAAACAATGGCTGAAAAATTAGCTGGTGAAATCATGGATGCTGTTGCTGGAAATGGTGGAGCATTTAAGAAGAAAGAAGATACACATAGAATGGCTGAGGCTAATAAGGCTTTTGCTCATTACAAATGGTAAAATTCAAATAAAAGACAAAATTTTGCATATTAAAAATTATAGAGAAACCGAAAGGGGGAAATATATATATGGCAGGAAGAGAATACCCACTAGAAAGAACTAGAAATATAGGAATAATGGCTCATATTGATGCTGGTAAAACAACAACAACTGAGAGAATATTATTCTATACAGGAAAAGTGCATAAAATAGGAGAAACTCACGAAGGTGCAGCTACAATGGACTGGATGGCACAAGAACAAGAAAGAGGTATTACAATTACATCTGCTGCTACAACATGTTTCTGGAATGATAATAGAATTAATATCATTGATACTCCAGGACACGTTGATTTTACAGTAGAAGTTCAAAGATCTTTAAGAGTTCTTGATGGAGCTGTTACAGTTTTAGCAGCAAAAGGTGGAGTTCAACCACAAACAGAAACAGTTTGGAGACAAGCTGATAAATATCAAGTTCCAAGAATGGTATATGTAAACAAAATGGATATTACAGGAGCAAACTTTATGCTTTGTGTTGATCAATTAAAAAATAGATTAAAAGCAAATGCAGTTCCTATCCAATTACCAATAGGAGCAGAAGACCAATTTAAAGGTATAGTTGATTTAATTAAAATGAGAGCATTCATCCATAAAGATGATTTAGGACAAGTAATTGAAGAAACAGAAATACCTGAAGATATGAAAGCAGAAGCTGAAAAATTCAGAAGTCAAATGATTGAAGCTGTTGCAGATCAAGACGAAGAATTAATGATGAAATATTTAGATGGTGAAGAACTAACTGAAGAAGAAATCAAAAAAGGTTTAAGAGTTGGTACTATAGCAAACAAAATAGTTCCAGTAACATGTGGTTCTTCATATAAAAACAAAGGTGTTCAAGAATTATTAAACGCTATTGTTGATTATATGCCATCACCATTAGATATACCACATATAAAAGGTACAACATTAGATGGAGAAGAAACAGAAGCTAAAACTTCTGACACAGAACCATTTGCAGCTTTAGCATTTAAAATAGCAACAGACCCATTTGTTGGAAAACTATGTTTCTTTAGAGTTTATTCTGGAACACTTGAATCAGGTTCAACAGTTCTTAATTCAAGTAAAGATAAAAAAGAAAGAATAGGAAGAATTCTTCAAATGCACGCAAATCACAGAGAAGATATTGAAAAAGTATATGCTGGAGATATTGCTGCAGCAGTAGGATTAAAAGATGTTACAACTGGAAATACTTTATGTGATCCAGCTCATCCAGTAATCCTAGAATCAATGGAATTCCCTGAACCAGTTATTGATATCGCTATCGAGCCAAAAGATAAAGCGGCTCAAGAAAAAATGGGAGTTGCTTTAGCAAAACTTGCTGAAGAAGACCCAACATTTAAAGCTTATACAAATCAAGAAACAGGTCAAACAATTATCGCAGGTATGGGTGAATTACACCTAGATATTATTGTTGATAGATTAAAAAGAGAATTCAAAGTTGAATGTAATGTAGGTAAACCACAAGTTGCTTACAAAGAAACAATTAGAAATAAAGTTAAAGTTCAAGGAAAATTCATTCGTCAATCTGGTGGTAAAGGACAATATGGTGATGTTTGGTTTGAAATGGAACCATTAGAACCAGGTAAAGGAATCGAATTCGAAAGTAAAATTGTCGGAGGAGCTGTTCCTAAAGAATATGTTAAACCAATTGAACAAGGTATGAGAGAAGCTGCTGAAAGCGGAATTCTTGCTGGATATCCAGTTATTGACTTTAAAGCTACATTAGTTGATGGTTCATACCACGAAGTTGACTCTTCTGAAATGGCGTTCAAAATAGCTGCTTCTATGGCATTCAAAGAAGGATGTAAACAAGCTAAATCAGTTATTTTGGAACCAATTATGAAAGTTGAAATAACAGTTCCTGAAGAATACATGGGAGATGTTATAGGAGACGTAAACTCAAGAAGAGGTAGAATGGAAGGTATGGATGCTAATGATGGAATGCAAGAAATACACGCATTTATACCATTATCAGAAATGTTTGGTTATGCTACAGACTTACGTTCAAAAACTCAAGGTAGAGGTTCATACTCTATGGAACCTTCTCATTACGAAGAAGTTCCAAAATCAGTACTTGAAACAATTGTTGCTTCAAGAAAAAAAGCTGAATAGAATAGGGTGGTTTTATGAATAAATATACTAATATTTTTAAACAAAATTTAAAAGTAGAAGGTGATATAAAACAATCTATTGCAAAAACTATAACTAAAGAAGTTAAAAAAATGACAATAGATATTTCTAAAACACCTAAAATGATTGCAGATGAAATGCAAAAAGAAAAATAAAATAATGCTTGCATTTTTATAAAATATGTTATAAAATGCAAGTACAAAATAATTTATGTTATTAAATTTCAAAAAATAAAATAGTAGTTAAAGAAATATTTTTAATTCGATAGAAACTTTATATAACTATATAGAATTTATTATTTCTTATAACTAACTTAAAAGAGGAGGAATTTTAAAATGGCAAAAGCAAAATTTGAAAGAAACAAACCACACGTTAACATTGGTACAATCGGACACGTTGACCATGGTAAAACAACAACAACTGCTGCTATTACAAAATATTTATCATTATTAGGAAAAGCTAAATTTGAAGCTTATGATCAAATCGATGGAGCTCCAGAAGAAAAAGCAAGAGGAATCACAATCAATACAGCTCACGTTGAATATGAAACAGAAAACAGACACTATGCACACGTTGACTGCCCAGGACACGCTGACTATGTTAAAAACATGATTACAGGTGCTGCTCAAATGGATGGAGCTATCTTAGTTGTTTCTGCAGCTGATGGTCCTATGCCACAAACAAGAGAACACATCTTACTTGCTAGACAAGTTGGTGTTAAATACATCGTTGTTTACTTAAACAAATGTGATATGGTTGATGATCCAGAATTATTAGAATTAGTTGAAATGGAAGTTAGAGACTTATTATCAGAATATGGTTTCCCAGGAGACGAAATTCCAGTAATTAAAGGTTCTTCATTAGCAGTATTAGAATGTGCATCAACAGATCCAGAAGATGCAACATATGCACCTATGAAAGAATTAATGGCTGCTGTTGATAGCTATATCCCAACACCAGAAAGACCAGTTGACCAACCATTCTTAATGCCAGTTGAAGATGTATTCACAATTACAGGACGTGGAACAGTTGCAACAGGTAGAGTAGAAAGAGGAGAAATTAAATTACAAGACGAAGTTGAAATTATCGGTTTAACAGCAGAAAGAAGAAAAACTGTTGTAACAGGTGTTGAAATGTTCAGAAAATTATTAGACCAAGCAGAAGCTGGTGATAACATTGGTGTTCTATTAAGAGGTATTGATAGAAAAGACATCGAAAGAGGTCAAGTTCTATGTAAACCAGGAACAATCAATCCACATACAAAATTCACATCACAAGTATATGTTTTAACTAAAGAAGAAGGTGGAAGACATACTCCATTCTTTAATGGATATAGACCACAATTCTACTTCAGAACAACAGACGTTACAGGTGTTATCGAATTAGATGCTGGTGTTGAAATGGTTATGCCAGGAGATAACGTTAACATGAAAATTGAATTAATTACACCTATCGCTATTGAAAAAGGATTAAGATTTGCTATCCGTGAAGGTGGTAGAACAGTTGGTTCAGGTGTTGTTGCTGACATTATCGAATAATATAAAATATTAATATATTATATAAAGGAATCTTCTATTATTAGAAGATTTCTTTTTTGGTATAAATTTAATAAAAGTATTGATTTTTTTATTAAAGAATAATAAAATTATGATATTGTAAATAAAATATATAGATTAAACAATTAAATATGTACTAAGAAAGGAATTGATAATAAAAATGAAAATTATATTAGATGCTATGGGAGGAGATAACGCACCAGATGCTAATATAAAAGGGGCAGTAAATGCAATTAATAAGATAAAGGCAGAAGTTGTATTAGTAGGAAAAGAAGACGTAATTAGAGAGAAAATAAAAGAGTTTTATGGTAAAGAAATGGAAGATATTTCTGATAGATTAAAAATTCAAAATAGTACGGAAACAATAGAAATGGAAGATCAACCAACAATGGCTATAAAACATAAAAAAGATTCATCTATGGTAGTAGGATTTAATATGCTAAAAAAAGATGAAGGAGATGTATTTATATCAGCTGGAAATTCTGGAGCACTTCTTGCTGGAGCAACATTACTTGTAGGAAGAATTAAAGGAATTGATAGACCAGCATTAGCAGGTATTCTTCCAGCATACAAAAGTCAATTACTATTAATGGATTGTGGCTCTAATACAAATTGCAAACCAATAAATTTATTACAATTTTCACAAATGGCGACAATATACTTACGTAATACATTTGGGATTGAAAAACCAGCAATAGGACTTTTGAATATAGGTACAGAAGAAACAAAAGGAAATGAGCTTGTAAAAGAAAGTTATAATTTAATAAAAGAAAATGCAGAAAAGCTAGATATTAATTTTGTTGGTAATGTAGAAGGAAGAGACGCTTTTTCTGGTAAAATTGATGCGATAATAGCAGATGGATTTACAGGAAATGTTTTTTTGAAGACAACAGAAGGATTAGGAAAATTAGTAAAGAAAACTTTAAAAGAAAGCTTGCTTAAAAATATATTATCTAAGATAGCAACAGTTCCAGCTCTTCCAGCAATTAATAGATTCTCGAAAACTATGGATTATAAAAGATATGGTGGAGCATTATTCTTAGGAGTAAAAAAACCAGTAGTAAAAGCACATGGAAGTAGTGATGAAAAATTATTTGAATATACTATAATACAAGCAGAAAAGTTTGTTGAAAATAAAGCTGTAGATAAAATGATAGAGGCTTTTACAGAGACAAATGTGAACAATTAGTATAAATTTTAAATAATTCATAAATATACTTGACAAATATAATAACATATAATATAAAAGTATTATATAAATAAAGGTAATACATATTTGTTAAAACTTGAGAGGAGGTGAACTCGAAAGTATGAGTTCAGAAGAAGTATTTGAAAAAGTAAAAGGAATAATTGTTGAACAATTAGGTGTAACAGATACATCAGTAACAATGGAAGCATCATTTATTGATGATTTAGGAGCTGATTCTTTAGATATAGTAGAATTAGTAATGGCTATTGAAGAAGAATTTGATATAGAAATTCCTGATAGTGACGCAGAAAAAGTTACAACTGTAGGAGATGTTGTTGATTACATTAAAGACAATGTTGAATAAATATAAATTAATAATTTAAAATAAAAAACTAAGAATAAAATTATTTTATTCTTAGTTTTTTATATAATAGAAAAGTTATCTAAAATGTCAAAATATATTAATCATGCCTCTTTTGTTCTTAACTATTTTATAAAGTTATAGAAAATATTAGGATAACTTTTAATTAGATTAATAAAATAAAATGTTGGAGATTTTCTTTCTATAGAATTATTTATATAAATTTTTTTGTTTGCAATTTCATTATCTAAGATACTTATTTTAATATTTCCTATTTCGGTATTATTATAAACTGGTGCTTCAAAAATAGTTTTACAATTAATTGATGTTTCTATTGAAATTTTTAAGTCTTTTCTAATAGGTATAACAGGATAATCTAATTTTTCCATTTGAATATCTAAATTTGAAGTTATGCCTTTATTTATAAAAAAATGTTTTTCATGTACACTTTTCCATTGATTAAATTCATCATCTATATATTTTTGAATATTAACTAATTCAAAATTTTGAAAAATATAATTTATTAATTTTATGCTATCAGTTGTTCTAAATTTTTTTGTATCAGCTCCTAAGACAACACAAATAATGTCTAAATTATTTCTTTTACAAGCTGTTACTAAGCATCTATTTGCACCATTTGTAAATCCTGTTTTAACACCATATACTCCTTCAAAATTACCTAATAATTCATTTGTATTAGATAATTCTCTTGGATAACCATTAATTGTTATTGTATAATTTTTAGTTCCGACAATTTTGGCAAATGTGGGATTTTTTAAAGCATAATTTGTTAAAAGAGCTAATTCATATGCTGTTGTATAATGTTCATCAGAATCTAATCCATGTGGTGTTTCAAAATGAGTATTTTTTAGATTTAATTCTTTAGCTTTAGCATTCATTTTTTCAGCAAACCCTGGAACATCTTTGCCATAATATTCTGCTAGTGCAACTGCAGCATCATTACCAGAACGTAGCATTAGTCCATATAATAAATCTAGTATTGTAATTTTATCTCCAGTTTTTAATCCTAGACGAGAACCTCCTGTGTTTGCTGCTTTTTTTGATATTGTTATAGTTTCATTTAAATTGCAGTTTTCTATAATTACTAAAGCAGTCATGATTTTGGTTGTTGATGCCATCTTTTTTTGTGAGTGTTCATTTTTTCCATATAGGATAGTATTAGAATTTCGGTCTATTACTACACATGAACGAGAATTTATCTTAGGTACTGTAATTTCGTTTGTAGGTTTTGTGATTACTTCTATTTCTGCATTTACATCTATTGACTCATCATCGTTTAAATCATCACAATAGCAAAAAGGAGAATAAAGAAATATTAAAATTAGAAAAGAAATTAATATTTTTTTAAAAAATTTTTTCATAGTACACCTCTTTATAATCATATAAAATTTGTGTTTTAAATATGATAAAAGATTATAAATTGTTATTTTTTTGATTAATAAAGATATAAAGTAGTATTTGTAATAAATATTTTGAATTAATTTGAAATCATAGAATAGCTTATAATAATTTAGTAATTAAAACGGATTCTTAGGGAATAGTGCAAAATAGAAGATTATTTACATAAAATATTGATTTTAAAGCAAAAATGTAATATAATTGTAATGTAGAGTGAAAATTAAATTGTGTTTTTTAGAATGTGCTTCCGTAAGGGATAATGACAGCCTTGAAAATACATTAAAAACAAGCTTTTAAAACCTATTGACTTAAGTAAATATATGAAATAAAATAAAGATAGGTATATAATAAAAGGAGAAGATTTAAAATGAAAAAGAAAAGTATTTTAGTTGCAGCAATATGTTTAACAATTTCTATTGTTTTAATGATTTTACCAACTAATTCTAAAGCAGCAGATTTTGTAACACCATTATACTTTGGTGTACAAGAGTTTAGAAGTGGGACTACACCAAATAATATGGCATATGGTATTAATAACCCATATGCAAATGGTTCTACTACAGAATCTATTGTTGGTACAAAAATATGGCAAATTGTAAAATATAATACAAATTCAGTTGGGAACTTTACTACAGGTAATTATTATTGTGTTAGAGCAGGTGTTGGATTTAGAGATGTTACAGATATTGCTACTTATAACAAATCTTATGATTTAAAAACAGAAAAGGATGCAATTCTAGCTTCTGGTAATCCAGTATTACAAAGTATTGTAAACAATGGATACTTTAATAATTTATTAGCATTAACTGATTTACTATATTTAAATGGTGAATCTACAGAACAAGAAAGAACTGCATTATTAAATGCGGCTGGAATTTATGCTGATGATTATACAGCACAATTAACAGATAGTGATATAGAGGCTGTTCAACAAGCTGCTATTTGGTATTTTTCAAATCATGATGATGCTATATTCGAAAGAGTATTTAACAATTATGATGAAGATTATATAAATAATGGGATTTTAACAAAAACATCTTGGTTAACTTATAATACTTTAGATAAAGCACAAGCTGGAGATTTAAACTATACAAGCTTAAGTGATTATGATATGAAGTTTAATGAAGATGGAGAAAAAATAGGTGCTGGTGTTCAAAGACAAGAACAAGCAAATATGTTATATAATTATTTGATTTATACAGCAAATAAAAATGCACCATCTTATGAAAATGGCACAGCTATTTCAAAAACAAAAGTAACATTATATACAAATGCTACTGATATAAATGTACAACCAATTATTTTAATAGAAAAATTGCCAGATGAAGTAAAAGAATTTGACTTAGCATTAAGCAAATATGTAACTAAAGTTGATGGTAATGTAGTACAAAATACAAGAATACCTGATATAGATTTGTCTACATTAGAAACAGGAACAACAGCAACATATAAGCATAGAAAAGATCCTGTAGTTGTAAGAACAGGAAGTGTAGTAACATATAATTTAACTGTATATAATGAAGGTGACAAAGCTGGAAGAATAACAAAAATTGTTGATCAATTGCCAACAGGGTTAAAATTTAAACAATTAAATACAAGTGGATTTACAGCAAATTATGACGAAGCTACAAATAGAGTAACTATTTTAAGAGATTCAAATAATATTACTAATTTAGAAGCATATACAAAAGGAAACTTAAAATCTGAAACAATTGAGATTGAAGCAACAGTTACTGCTAATGCAAGTACAGTAGGAAATAAAATACTTACAAATGTTGCGTGGATAAGTGAAGCTTATGATGCAGTTGATAATAAAATAATAACAAGTGAAGTAGGTGCTGATAGAGATTCAGAACCAGCAACAACACCAAATGTTAATAAAGACAATATGGAAAATTATATTGGAAATAGTGGAAACAAAACAGATTTAACTGACCCAAATTATTATTATAAAGGGCAACAAGATGATGATGACTTTGAAAAACTTGTTATAGAAAAGCAAAATGAAGGAAAATATAATGTTATTTTAGTAAAACAAGATAGCAAAGGAAATCAGATAAATCAAGAAGCAACATTTGATGTAAATGGTCAAATTAAAAAAGTAACAGGAAAATTAGAAATTGCAAGTAATGTTCCAATAAATTCATCAAATGTAGCTACTCCAGATACATATATTATTAAAGAAATAGCTGCACCAGATAAATATTGTAAATTTGATGGAATTATTACAGTTACAGTAACAAAAAAATTAGATGGAGATATTTATAAAGCAGATAAAGTAACTTATACTGTAACTGATGAAAATGGAAAAGATATTACAGCAGAAGTGGGTAATCGTATAAAAGTATCTTTAAATAGTGATGGAAATATATATGTTGAAGTTAAAAACTATCAATTTGACTTGAAATTAGTAAAAAGAATTGTAGAAGTAAATGGCACAAGAGTTCCAGAAAGAATAGAAAGTGTTGATATTACAAATTTAGCAAATGGAACAGATACAACAGCTAATTATAATGTAAATAAAAATCCAGTTGCTGTTAAAAAAGGAGATATTGTTAAATATACATTCAGAATATATAATGAAGGCAATATTGATGGATATGCTTCTGAGATAACAGAAGATATTCCAAATGGACTAGAATTTATGTGGTCTGAGAAAACTGATGAAGAATTAGAACAAGATAAAACTTTAACAGAGGAAGAAAAAGCAGCAATAGTATATAATCAAGGAATATGGTCTATAAAAGAGGTTGATACTTCAACAAATAAAGCAACAATGGTTTCTACTGACTATTTAGCAAAAGGAAAAGGAGCAGAAATTAGAACAGAAGGAGCTAACTTAATTAAAGCATTTGACCCATCAAAAGGATATATTAATAATATTAATGAAAAAAATCCAGATTATAAAGAAATATCTATTTATATGAAAGTTGTTTCTGATGAACATACAGGAACACAAATAAGAAATGAAGCTGCTATTACAGAAGATACAGATAAAAATGGTAAACCAGTAGATGATAGAGATTCTAGCACAGATATTTGGAAAAAATATGAAGATGATGAAGATTATGATATTGTAAAACTAGAAGCTTTTGATTTAGCTTTAAGAAAATTTATAGTTGCAGTAAGTAGTGATACAACAATAGAAGAAAAAGATTATTTGAAAAATTCTGATGGAACTTATACAAGAGCTCCTATTGTTGATACATCAAAATTAAATACTATAGATGAGAATGGAAAATTAATAACAACAGCGATTTATAAACATTCAAAAGAACCAGTACAAGTTAATAAAGGCGATATGGTCGTATATATGCTAAGAGTATATAATGAAGGCGATATTAATGGATATGCAAGTGAAATTAAAGATCATTTACCAGTTTATTTAGAATATGTAGACAATGAATTTAATAAACAATATGGATGGAAAGTTTCAGAAGATGGAAGAACAGTTACAACAAGTTATTTAGATAATCACATGATTGAAAAGGCACAAACAAATGAAGATGGAAAGATTGTGTTATCTTATAAAGAAATTCCAATTATGTGTAAAGTAAAACAAGATACACCAGCTTCTCAAAAACAAACAAATATTGCAGAAATTACTGTAAATAAGGATGAAACTAAAAAATTAGTTTCTGATAGAGATTCTAATGTTGGAAATGTAGTATTACCAGCTGATGACAAATTACCAGAATATAAAGATGACGAAACAGGTGAATATATACCAGGACAAGAAGATGATGATGACTTTGACAAAGTTGTTGTTAAAAAATTTGATTTAGCTTTAAGAAAATATATTACATCTTTAAATGATAAAGAAATTACAGACAGAGTTCCACAGGTTAAATATGATAAAGACAATAATAAAATTACTTACGAGCATACAAAAGATCCTGTAGAAGTTGTAACAAATGATACTGTTGTATACACAATAAGAGTATTTAATGAAGGCGAAGTTGATGGATATGCAAGTAAAGTATCTGATGATATACCAGAAGGATTAGAATACTTACCAAATAATGAATTAAACAAAGAATATAGATGGATAATGTATGATGCAGAGGGAAAAGAAACAGAAGATGTTTCACAAGCTGTAAAAATCACAACTGATTATTTATCAAAAGAGCAAGGAGAAGCTAGAATGAAAGAAGATACTACATTAAAAGAAAATCCTGCTTTACTAAAAGCTTTTGATAAATCTCAAGAAATATCAGATACAAATCCTGATTATGCTGATGTAAAGGTAGCATTCAAAGTTGTAGAAAAAAATGGTTCAGACAAAATTATTATAAACTCAGCACAAATTTCAGACGACACTGACAAAAATGGAAATTCAGTAGATGATGATGATTCTACACCAGATGAGTGGATTGACGGAGAAGATGACCAAGATCAGGAAAAAGTAAAACTAACATATTTTGACTTAGCATTAAGAAAATGGGTAACACAAGCAATTGTTATTGAAGATGGAAAAGAAACAATAATACAAACAGGGCATACACCAGATATGGATCCAGAACCAGTAGTAAAAGTTGAAATTGATAGAAAAAAATTAAATTCAACAACAGTTAAGTTTAAATATTCAATTAGAGTTACAAATGAGGGGGACATCGCAGGTTATGTAAAAGAGGTAACAGATTATGTACCACAAGGATTAAAATTTGTAGCTAGTGATAATCCTGATTGGAAAGATGAAGGAAACAATGTAATATCAACTAGAAAATTAGAAAATACATTATTACAACCAGGAGAAAGTGCTTATGTAGAGGTAACTCTTACATGGATTAATGGAAAAGATAATTTTGGTCTTAAAACAAACATAGCTGAAATATCAGAAGATGATAATGACAAAGGAATACCAGATAGAGATTCTACACCAGATAACAAAGTACCTGGAGAAGATGATCAAGACGATGCACCAGTTATATTATCAATATCAACAGGTAGAGCAAAAGTTTATTTAGGATTAGGTTTCTTAGTACTAATTACAACAGCAGCAGGAATTATATTAATTAAAAAATTTGTTTTATAATAAAACATAAAATGTAAGTCTATTGCTAATATGGCAATGGGCTTACTTATTTTTTAGGTTAAAAATATCTGGTTTTGTTATACAGATTGTTTACTTTTAAAATGGTGTATGATATAATTTGATTGATTAATAAAGATTATAATTTGAAAAGCAGTATTTTCAAAGTTTTATTCTTAGGAGGGAAATACCAAAAATGAATCAAATACTTTCTACAAACATGCCAAATGATGGTAAAAGAAAAGGAGATAAAAGTCCAAAAGATATAAAAACTGTAATTAGATTTTTTGTAATAATTCTTGTTATATTTGCTGCTACTTTAATAGGAATGGGAATTTATACAATGATAAAAAATGGAGAATCAGTAGTGCAAGAAACAGAAAAACCAGTAATTTCATTAGAGAATAAAACAGATACAACTCTTTTATTAAAAGTAATGCACAATACTGGAACAATATCACAAGTATATTATAACTGGAATGACGGAGAACAAGTATCTATTAATGGAAATAGTGGAAAATATGTAGAACAAGAGATAAAAATACCATCAGGAAATAATACACTATATATAAGTGTTGTAGATGGAAATGGACAAGAAACTACTTATGAAAAACAATATGAATTAGAAAGCAATATTAAATTTGAAGTAAGTGGAAATAAAATAAAAATAATATATGAAGGAGATACAACAATATCATATATGACTTATCGTTGGGATGAGGAAGAAGAAAAAACAATAGAAATTAACGATAAAACTATAAACCAAGAGATAGATGCACTAAAAGGATTGCATACATTAACAGTTGTTGTTGTAGACGAAAATAATAAAACAGATACAAAAATTCAAAGAATTAATGGTGTTTCTAAACCTACTTTAACAATTGATAGCAATGAAGATAATACAAAATTTGTTATACATACATCTGATGAAGAAGAATTAAGTAAAATAGAAATTATTTTAAATAATGATACAGAAAATAAATATGTAATTAATTTAGCAGATTATCATTTAAAAGAATTTGATTATACATTACCAATTGATTTACAATCTGGAGAGAATACTATAGAGGTAACTGTGTATAATGTAAATGAAGTTACAACAGTTCAGAATGGAAGACTATTAAAGCAATAAAATAATTTTATAGATATATTAAGAGATATGCAAATTAAGTATGATGAATATACTATTAAATAAATAACTAAATTAATTGTTGATTAACTAATATAAAATAAAGGTGAAAAGTGTGGATTTAAATATAGAAATTTTATGGAAATACTTCTTGATATATGCAATAGCAGGATGGGTTTTAGAAAGTATTTTTAGAAGCTTTTGTGAAAAAAGATTAGTGAATTCAGGTTTTTTAAAAGGACCTGTTTGTCCTATATATGGTGCAGGAGCAATTATTATGTTATTGTTCTTGCAAAAGTTTAAAAATAACTTAATATTGCTTTTTGTTAGCAGTTTTATAATATTATCTATTTGGGAATATGTTGTTGGAATTTTTCTTGAGAAGGTGTTTAACACAAAATACTGGGATTATTCAGACCAGAAATTTAATATAAAAGGAAGAGTGTGTTTATTTAATTCAATTTGTTGGGGAATTTTAGGAGTCCTTTTCATACATTTTATACATCCTTTTGTAGAGAGCATATTAATGAAAATAGATTCAATTGCTGTTGAAATAATTTTTATAGTAATAACAATAATATTTGTTATAGATACAATTGTTAATATTGTTAAGACTAAAGGAATGAAAAGTACATTAGATAAAGTAGAGCAATTAAATGAACAAATAAAAGAAAAACTAGAAGAAATTCGAAAAGTAGATAAAAAAACACATGGTAAGAAAACAGCAGAAATTAAAGAAAGTTTACAAGAAAACATAGAACAATTAAAAGCAAAAAAGAACAAAATGTTTAGAAATTTATATAGAAGAGTTTATAGACTAAAAAAGGCATTTCCTGATATAGAGACAAAAGAAATAACTGAGATATTAAGCAAAAAATGGGATAATATTCAAAAAAGAAACTCTGAAATAAAGAATAATATAAAAATAAAAAATGAAAAAGAGAAACAAGAAAATAGTGATAAGGAATAAGTAAAGGAGTAATTATGATACAAGAAATATATATTATTGATGATGATGAATCTTCTATTTTAGTATTTCAAGATTTGTTTAAAAATGATAAAGAGTTTAAATTTATTAGTGTAACATCTGATAAAATTGACTACGCATTAAGGAATATACCATCTATTATTATTATTAATGAGGATGCAATTGAAGTAGATGTATTAGAATTATGCAAAAAAATACGTAGAGATGATGACAATAGCATTACTCCTATTATTGTTGTATCATCTGAAATAGAAAGAAATCATAGAATCGAAATTTTAAAAGAGTCTGTAGAATATTACATAAAAAAACCAGTTAATACTCAATATATATATTATACAATTAAGAATCTATGCAGATTATTAACAATAAATAGAAGAATTAGTCCATTAACAGGATTACCAGGAAATGTACAAATACATGCGGAATTAAAAAAAAGAATTGCAAATTATGAGGATTTTTCAGTATTATATTTGGATTTAGACAATTTTAAAGCGTATAATGATGTTTATGGATTTTTAAAAGGTGATGAAATCATTAAATTTACAGCAGATACAATAACAAGATGTGTTCATACACATTTTGTAGAAAATTCTTTTGTAGGGCATATTGGAGGAGACGATTTTATTGCTATTGTTCCAATGTTAAATTGTGAACATCTTTGTGAAACAATAATTGCAAATTTTGATGCAGAAGTAGTGAAGTTTTTTACGGAGGATGATAGAGAAAAAGGTTATATAGAAGTTGCAAATAGAAGAGGAATTATAGAACAATTTACACTTACTTCTATATCAATAGGTGTTGTAGAAGCAGACAAAGGAAGATTTAGTAATATGTTAGAAATAGGCGAAATTGGTGCACAAGTGAAACATGCTGCTAAGTCTGTTGTTGGTAGTAGCTATGCAATTGATAGAAGAAAAAATATTGATAAGAAATAAGCGAAAAGACTTTTACTATATAAATTAGTAAGAGTTTTTTGTTGAACAGTAATTTGTAAAACGAAATAGGAAGGTGAATTATATGGAGTTAATAGATATAGTAGATGAAAATAATATATTAACAGGACAAGTTGAAGATAGATGGGTAGCATATAAAAAAGGGCTATGGAAAAGAACTGTTTCTTGCTGGATAATGAATGAAAAAGGAGAAGTATTATTACAAAAAAGAACTAGTAATAAAAAAAGAAATCCAAATAAATGGGCAAAAACTGGCGGAGCAGTAGATAGTGGAGAAACAGTAGAAAAAGCAATATTTAGAGAGGTGAAAGAAGAATTAGGAATTGAAATACCAAAAGATCAAATTCATGTAGAAAGTATTCATAAAAGTAATGAAAAAAATAGTCGTTTTGCATATAATTTTATTTTCATAGTAAACTACAAAATAGAAGATTATGTATTGCAAAAAGAAGAAGTGGCAGAAGTTAAATATGTTTCTATAGAAGAGATGGAAGCTATTAAAAAAAGAAATGATTACAATTATACTTTTTGTAATTGGAATGAAGAAGATTTTTACAAAGAAATAGAATTGTTGAAAGCTAAAAGAAAAGAAATATTATGTAGGTAATTTAAAAGATATACATGAAGAAAAAGTATTAATAAAAAAAAGAAAACTAAGTTATATACTTAAAAATATATAACAATAATATTTTAGCTGATTTTGAATGAATATAAAATTAATTAAAACTAAAATAAATTTTGTTAAGCATAAAAAAACAACTTTTACTATATAAATTAGTAAGAGTTTTTTTGTGGTTTGGAGATTTTTCTAAATTTTCTTATGATATAGGAAAAATCAAATTTCCTATACAATAAAACACATTTCATAGAAAATTTTTCTGAAATTTTCATGTATGAACAAATATGGGGCATGTATCTAATCTAAAATGATATAATTTTTTAATTATGACCATTTTGTTCTTATATAAAATATTGTTTAATGAAAGGAATGAAATATATGTTAGTTTTTAGAAAAAGAAGAGTAGCGTTTCTTGCTATTTGTTTGTGTTTAGGAATTTTTGCTTATGCCTATCAAGAAGCTAAAATTAAGATTGATACTGAAACTGAGACATTAGATGTTACAGCAACTCCGGTGTCTGGAAAGGTTGTGGTATTAGATGCTGGGCATGGGACTCCAGATGAGGGAGCAGAAAGTTCTAAGGGGACAACAGAAGCGGAAATAAATTTGAAAATAGCATTAAAAGTACAAAATTTATTAGAGCAAAGTGGTTGTACGACTATATTAACACGTTCTGATGAAAAGTCAATTTATGATTTAGATAAAAAAACCTTAAAAGAAAAGAAAATATCCGATATTAAAAATAGGGTTAAAATAGGAAATAATTCAAGTGCGGATATTTTCGTTAGTATTCATTTAAATAAAATTCCTCAAAATCAATATTGGGGTTGGCAGTGTTTTTATAATAGTAAGAGTGAAGATAGTATAAGATTAGCAAAAAGTTTGCAAAAAGGTTTAAATGAATCAATTCAGAAAGAAAATAAAAGAATAGCAATGAAATTAGATAAAGTATATATAATGAAACATGTGGAAATTCCGATATCGATAGTAGAATGTGGATTTTTATCAAATCCAGAAGAGGAGAAACTGTTATTAGATGATGGTTATCAAGATAAATTGGCTTGGGGAATTTATACAGGTATTTTAGATTTTTTTGCTAAATAAGTTTTTTATTAGTAGTGAAAAGTTAAAATAAATTTTTATTAGATATATTGGAAATTAATGTTTTGGTCAAAATTTAAAACAGTAATATGTTAAAATTTATATAAATTTTTTATAAGTCAATAATATTTTATGAAAATATTAAATAGTTATTTAAAAGTATTATAAAATATGCTAAAATAGAAAAAAGTCAAGGAGAAATAATGGAAAAAGTAAATGTTTATAATAGAAACAGAGAAGCAATGGATATTATAAAAGACAGAAATAAATTAAAAAATGGAGAATATAGAATTTCGGCTCATATATGGATTATAAATAAAGCAAATGAATTATTAATTCAACAGAGAGCTGGTACAGCAAAAAAGTTTCCTCATATGTGGTCTCAAACAGGAGGCGGAGTTTTAGTGAATGAACAAAGTAAAGAAACTGTAAAACGTGAAGCTAAAGAAGAATTAAATTTAGAAATAAAAGAAGATGAAATATATTATATAGGAAGTTATGTAAGAAAGAACGATATTGTTGATATTTGGCTAGTAAAAAAAGAAATAGATATTAATAAATTAAAATTAGAACCAACAGAAGTTGAAAATGTTAAATTAGTAACATTTGAAGAATTTGATAATATGATTGAAAAAGGATTAGTTGTTCCTTCGATTAATCCATCATATTTGTTAATTAAAAATTATTATGAAAATTATATTGAGGAAAAATTACAATAAAGGAAATGTAATTGTTGCAGAAAAAATGAGGGGGAATATAAGATGCAGTATTATAAAAAAATAGTAGGAGATAGAATATATCTATCACCAAAAGGAACATCGGAAGATGAAGTACAAAAATATACAGAATGGATGAATGATTTTGAAATTACAGATTATACTGGTAGGAGTGGGCAAATAACAACATTTAATGGAGAAAAAGATTATTTAGAAAATTCTGCAAGAGACACTAAAAATAGAAATTTTGATATTGTTGAATTAAATGACAATAAACTGATTGGAGCTTTAGGGCTAGAACATATTAACTGGATTGAAAGAAGTGCCGTACTAGGAATTTTTATTGGAGACAAAAATTTTAGAAGTAATGGATATGGGGCTGAGGCTATAAAATTGTTACTAGAATATGGATTTAAATATCTTAATTTACACAGTATAAGATTAAGCCTTCTTTCAATAAATGAAAGAGCACATAAATGTTACTTAAAATGTGGATTTAAAGATACAGGATATAGCAGAGAAGAAATATTTTTAAATGGGAAATATTATGATAAACTATATATGGATATACTGGAAAACGAATTTGTTGGTGAATATATTAGAAATAAGAATATAAAATAGACTTGAAATGTAGAAGAAATAGAACTGATAAAGATTTTAGAAAATAATATTTTGTGGGGTTAAACATGAAATTAGGTATAATAACAGATATACACAGTAACATTATTGCACTACATGAAGTATTAAAAGAATTAAAAAAAATAAAAGTTGATAAAATAATTTGTAGTGGGGATATAATAGGAATAGGACCAAAACCAGATGAAGTAGTACAAGCATTAATACAAGTTAGTGATAAGTTAATAGCAGTTAGAGGAAATCATGAGAAATATTTATTAGATGGATTATCAGTAAATGTGCATGATGATAAAAGAAATATGAGTTTAGAAGAAATTCAAAACCATAAATGGATTCATAGTAGAATAAGTGAACAATCAAAAAAGTTTTTAGAGAATTTGCCAACTTATAAAACGATAGAAATAGAAAACAAAAAAATATTTTTAATTCACTATCCTATGAATAAAGAAGGGGAATACAAGGAGCATATAAAAAATCCAACATTTGAAGAAAATGAAAAGATGTTTAGTGGAATTAATTCAGATATTTATGTATATGGACATACTCATGTAGCTTGTATAAATAATAGAGACAAAAAATGGTTTATAAATGTTGGCGCATTAGGTTGTCCATTGCAGAGTAATATAGCAAATGCAGGCGTATTAGATATAAAAGATGATAAAATAAATTTTGAACAGTTAGCTATTCCATATGATGTTGATAAAGTTATAAAAGAAATTAAAAAATTGAAATTTCCATTTTATGAAGGAATATTAAAAATATTTTATGGAGAGAAATAGATGTTAATTACAATTATTATAATTATGTAATAATAGGTTGGAAAGATGATAGATGGACATAAAATATATATCTAATAGTCAATTTAATTGAGCTTTGAAACAAATATTGTTATGGTAAAAACTTTATTTGTAGAGGTAGAAAAATATTGAAGTTTGATTTATAAAAAATAAAACTAGACAGTGTGTATAATATTATACATACTGTTTTATTATGTGTGAATCATTTTGTGTATTTATTATGAATTTTGTGATAGTCATTTTAAAAAATCTCTTATATGATAAATATTATAAATTCATATTTTTTAATATTAAACATATAATTAAATATATTTGATTGGGAGGGACTTGCATGTTTTTTGTATTTAGTAAAGAAAAAATCTATACATATTTGGTATCGATTGTGACTGTTATATTGTTGTTTTGTGCTGTAAGTAATATAAACTTGAATAATAGTAAGACTGTAGAAACATCATATAAAGAAGGAAAATTATTACCAATTTATCAGGTAGAAACACAAGAGAAAAAAGTCGCTTTGACAATGAATTGCGCATGGAATGCAGACGATATAGATAAAATATTAAATGTATTAAATGAAAATAATGTAAAAATCACATTTTTTATGGTAGGAAATTGGATTGATAAATATCCAGAAGCAGTAAAAAAGATACATGAAGCAGGACATGAAATAGGAAGCCATAGTGATACACACCCACATGTAAATAATTTAAGCTACGAAAAAAATATAGAAGAAATTGAGAAAAGTAATGATAAAATAGAAAAGTTAACAGGAGCAAGAACAAATCTATATAGAGCACCATATGGTGAATATAATGATACAGTAATAAAGGCTGCAACAGACAAAGGATATTTTACTATCCAATGGAATTTGGATACTTTAGATTATACAGGATTAACAGGAGATAAAATGTGGCAAAGATTAGAAAACAAATTGATGCCTGGAAGTGTTATTTTAACACATAATGGAACAGAACATACAGCAGAGTCTTTGGATATGATTATTAAAAATATAAAATCTAAGGGTTTTGAAATAACAAAAATTTCAGATTTAATATACAAAGATAATTACAAAATTAATTCAGCGGGGATTCAACAAAAGAATAATTAGTTTATAAAATTATTAAAAAATGTCTTGATAATATTTTCATAATTGCTTAAATAGTGGAAAAATCTACATTTTTTGAATAAAATTAACTTTTTATGTAGACAAAACCAAAAAAATGGTGTATAATAATAAATATAGCGTATGAGAAAAGCATTAGGATAAAAATACAAACCAGATAAAAAATAAGGAGGATAAAGATTTGGATACAAATTATTTAGAAAACAACTATTTAACATTAGTTGGAAAGGTTACAGGAGAAAAGAGATTTAGCCATGAAATTTATGGAGAAAAATTTTATGTTTTTGATTTAGAAATTCAAAGACTAAGTGGAAATGCAGATATTATACCGATTACTGTTTCAGAAAGAATTGTGACAGATGAAATGCTAAGCCAAGGGAAAAATTTATTGGTAAATGGACAATTTAGATCTTATAATAGTTATGATAATCAAAAAAACAGATTGATTTTAACAGTTTTTGCAAAAGATGTAATGGAAGTAGAAGAAAAACCGGAAGATGAAAATAATGAAATTGTTAAAAAAGATATGGTAACAAACGAAGTTGTATTAATAGGATATATATGTAAGAAACCTATTTATAGACAAACACCTTTTGGAAGAGAAATTGCAGATATTTTATTAGCTGTTAATAGAGCATACAATAAATCAGATTACATACCATGTATTGCATGGGGAAGAAATGCAAGATTTTGTCAAAACTTAGAAGTTGGAACTAAAGTGAAATTAGTAGGAAGGGTTCAATCAAGAACTTATGAAAAGAAACATGATGATGGAACTATTGAGAATAGAGTAGCTTATGAAGTTTCAGTAGGAAGTTTAGAAATTATAGAAGAAAATGAAGCACAAGAAAATCAAGAAGAAAATCAAGCTGCTGTATAAAAAAGAGACTTTTTTAAGTCTCTTTTTTACTATATAATAAAAGCTACAATTGCTATTCCTCTGAGATTTTCTCCTTGTAGTCTAAAACTCAAATAGGACAAAGAAAATGTGGCAAAGCCACTTTTCTTGTATGTGTTTACAATGTATCAGTAATATCTTTTTTATTTCGTTCTTTTAAGTTCTTTCTGAATATTAATTTTCTAATATATTTAAATAGTGATAAAATTTTAGAATTTTTTCTTAAAATTAAAGAATTAGTAGTTTGAGGTAATTCATTTTCGATTAAGTTATACTTGTCTTCTAAATCTATCATTTTACTTACATAATAATCATTAAAGAATGTATAATTTTCAGTAGATCCAAGATAATCTTTGAAATGATATAGTTTTTTTCTATAATTATCAATTTCGCTAAGTGTATTTATTTTATAAAATTCACTATCGAAATAACTAGTTATAATAAGGTTTTGTGTTTTTATAAAAGTGTTTGTGATTTCATGCTTATAGTTGTTAATTTTATTTATTAAAGAATCTACTTTTTTATTTCTAGTATTTATTTGAATAATTTTATTGTTTATTCTAATTATTTCTTCTTCGGCTGATAATATATCATCAAGTGCGGTTTGTATTTTCATAAAATTTTTATAAGATAGTAATTCTATTAATTTGTTTTTAAATGAATCGTTGCTATTAATAGTACTTTCAAATAATAAATTTTCTCCTGTTATATATGATAATTGATTTACTAAGCAACATTCCAAAGGGTAGTATGTTGGACTGTTTGTTTCAAATGAAATATTGAAATATTTAACATATTCTTTTGGAACACCTAGTATTTTTGATGTCATAAGTTGTACAGAGGCTTCATTTAATCCTAATCCATAAATTTTAAATTCTGTGTAATCACAAAGTCCCATTCTAAGTAAATAATTTTTTTTATCTTTTATTTCTTGAATATAATGGATACATTCATGAATGGCAAATTCTTCTAAGTCTTCATCATTTATATGTTCATTAAAATATATGGATGAATTTTTATAAAAATAATTAGCTTCTGACATTCCTTCTGGCATTTTAGCTATATACATATCTAATCTTGATAATTTAATAAATAAATCATTTTGTTCTAAACCAAAATATGGAAATGCTTCACATATCATTTTAGAAACATTTTGAGCAATTGAATTTATTTTTAAAGTATCTAATTTTTTAATTACTATAATTCCATCTTTTTTTAAATCAGATTCTATACTCATACATTTCTCCTTAAAAGTTACTTAATATTATTATACAATAAAAATGCAAATATAGATATTTCAGGATTATTAAAAATGTATTACATTTTTATTACAACTTATAATATGACCTATAAGTTAATTTGACTTTTTAATTTAAAACTATTGACATAATTTAAAACAGATTGTATAATGTGCTTATAATTTGATGAAAGGAGGGAAAAAATGACAGATAAAGAAAAAGATGACATATTAATTTCTTTAAGTGAAACACAAAACAAATTGCTACAGGGTCAAGAAAGACTATTCAAAGGCCAAGATGAATTATTTAAGGGTCAAGAAAGACTATTCAAAGG
>CAUWIY010000013.1:0-49718 GCA_963559065.1 uncultured Clostridia bacterium | reverse complement strand
TATTTAAAAGTTAATTTTGAAAATTTTTTATGACATTTTCAAAAGTTATTGACACTATTTTATTATTGTGATTTTTGTAAATTCATGTTTTTAATTTTTTCGTCGTCTTTTTCTATGTTCTCTGTTCTTTTTATTGTCGAAAATGTTTTTATTTTGTTTGATATTCCACAATGTTTTTCGTATAATGATTGTATATTTTCTCGTGTTAATGTTTTTTCAATTCCATTTTCACTTATTTGGATAAAAAATTCTGTAGTTAAATTCTTTATATGTTCATTTATAAGAATATTATCTTTTTCTTTCATCCAATATTGCAAAGGATATTCTTTTGTCCAACTTTCGCCTTTATATATTATACCAGCAGCAAGCTTATCACATAGCATTTCTACAACATAATTATATGGCATAATTGGTGTTTGATTTTGTGCATTTAGGTCTATCCAATATTCTGAGTGATGTTTATTTCTACCTTTATGATGTAGCCATGCTTTTGAATATCCATGTTCTTTTTTACAGTCTAAAATAGGCGAATGTCCACCATTATAATATTTTACTCCCTCAAAAAATTCTGTTGGTGAATATTTTGAAAGGTCATGTGTAAGTCCTCTCCAGAATTCTCCTGTCTTTACACATAATTTAAAAACTAATATTTTGTGATTTGTAATTAATTTAAAATGTCCTATTGCATTTTTAAAGTAATTCATTTTTATACCCCTTCTTTTTATTCTATTATCTAGTTTAACATATTTAAAATTTTAATTCAACTTTTTTTGTTTTTTACATATACTTATTAATAATGATTTAGTTTATTTAGAATATGTTTTTAACAATCTTATAAATAAGCTTGCCAATTTTTTAGGAGGTTTAAATTTTATGTGTGGTTTTGCTGGTTTTGCTAATTTTAAAAATGACATTTCGTCTATGAAAAATATTCTTGTAGATATGAATAATTCTCTGGCTAAAAGTGGCTCTGATGAGGAAGGTTATTATATTAATAAAAATGTTGCCCTTGCTCATAAAAAATTAATTTTTCTTGATACAGAAGATGGAAAACAGCCTATGATAGAAAAATTTTCTTATGGAGAATATGTACTTGTTTTTAATGGTCAAATTTATAATTCAAAGGAACTTAAAGATTTTTTGGCTGAAAATAATTTTTCTTTTAATACTCACTCTGATACAGAAGTTCTTTTAAAAGCTTACATTCAATATGGATATGAAGTTGTTAATCATCTAAATGGTGTTTTTTCTTTTGCAATTTGGGATAGTAGAAAAAAAGAACTCTTTCTTGCTCGTGACCATTTTGGCATAAAACCTTTATTTTATACATTATCAAGAAATTGTTTGATTTTTGCTTCTGAAATTAAAGCTTTATTTGAATATCCTGATGTCGAAAAGATTTTAGATAATCAAGGAATTTCGGAATTGTTCGGAATAGGGCCTGCTCATACTCCTGGGACAACTGTTTTTAAAAATATATATGAATTAAAGCCTGCTCATTATGCTGTTTTTAATGAATATGGTTTTAAAACTAAAAGGTATTGGAAATTAAAATCCAAAGAACACACTGATAGTTTTGGAACAACTTGTGAAAAAGTAAAATTTTTATTAAATGATTCTATTACAAAACAATTAGTTTCTGATACTCCTTTATGTACATTTCTTTCAGGAGGATTAGATTCAAGTACAATTACAAAAATTGCTGCAGATTATCGCCAAAAAGAAGGTTTGCCTCTTTTAGATACTTATTCTATAGATTATGTCGATAATGACAAAAACTTTGTTAAAAGTGATTTTCAACCTAATTCAGATAATTATTACATTAATTTGATGAATAAAAACTTACATACTACTCATCATCAAATTGTTATAGATACTCCCGAACTTGCAGAATATTTAGAAGATGCTATGGTTGCTCGTGATATGCCTGGAATGGCTGATATTGACTCTTCTCTTTTATTGTTTTGTAAAAATGTAAAATCTGATATGGCTGTTGCTTTAACTGGTGAGTGTTCTGATGAAATATTTGGTGGATATCCTTGGTTTTTTAGAGAGGATGCCCTATCAAGTGGTACTTTTCCTTGGTCTATTGCAATAGATGAAAGACAAAAATTATTAAATCCATCTATTGGAGAAAAAATTAAGCTTAAGAGCTATATTGATTATAGATATAATGAAAGTTTATCAGAGGTTGAAATATTGTCTTCTGATTCTGAGGAAACTGCTCAAAAAAGAAAGATTTCTCATCTTACTTTGAATTGGTTTATGCAAACCCTTCTTGACCGCTCTGACAGAATGGCTAGGTATAATGGTTTTGAATTACGTGTACCTTTTTGCGATTATAGGTTAGCTCAATATGTATGGAACATTCCTTGGGAGATAAAAGCTTTAAAAGGTCGAGAGAAAGGTTTACTTAGATATGTTTACAAAGATTTGCTTCCTGATGAAATTGTTGATAGGAAAAAATCTCCTTATCCAAAGACTCATAATCCTACCTATTTGTCTAAAGTTAAAGGTATGCTTACTGATATTATGAAAGATACAAATGCACCTATTAATAATTTACTTAATCGAGAATATATTTTGGAAATTTTAGAGAGTAATGGTTCTGCTTTTACCAGACCTTGGTTTGGGCAACTTATGACAGGTCCTCAGCTTATGGCTTATTTGTGCCAGGTTAATATGTGGCTTGAGAAGTATCAGCCTAAAATTGAATTATAAATAAAAGTGAACTGTAATCAAGCAGTTCACTATGACATATTTAAAAGTTAATTTCGAAAATTTTTTATGACATTTTCGAAATTTATTGACATACTCTCAATAAATTTAATATCTTCCATTTTATTAATTGCAAAACATTTTTTACCTAAATCTTTTAAAGAAGCTCCACAATGATATAATTCTTTGTTATCGATTACTATAAATCTATCATGAAATTTATTGCTTCTTGCAATTTTTAGTGTTGGGTATTGCTTATTAAATTTATTAATATCTAATTTATTGATGTCACAGTTTTGTGACGTTAATATTACTACTTCTACATCTTTGTTTTTCTTTGTCAACATCTTCAAAATACTATCATCTATATAGTTATCTATAATTAAAATTTTATTTTTGGCTGTTTTTATAATATCAATTATTAAGCTATAACAATCCCAAATTTGCCTGTCAAAAAATATTTTTTGTGAAAATTCTTTTTCTGTTTTATTTTGTAAAACTTGAGGTCGCAATTTGCGACCTCAAGTTTTCTATTTCATTTTCAGTTAATTGAAAACAAAAATTTATCGGAAAACGTTCTTTATTTCTTCTTACAGTTTCATTTATTCTCTTTGTTTTATAATGATATAACATAGCTACATCACTATCCAACATTACTTGTTTGCCTCTTACCGTATAAATCAAATTCTTAATATCCTCATCTGTATATTCTACTACCTTAAGTTCTTCATTTGTTACTGGAATTATTTTATTTTCTTTTGTTTTGTAGTGTCAAGCAATTTTTAAAGGTGGTCTCAATTTGAAACCACCTTTAAAAGACCCTCGTTATCATCTTTTATTGCATTTTCTTAGCCATCTCTTTTTCTATATCCTTTTCTATTCTATTACGCTGTTCATCCACTAGCATTTCCCAATAGGTTTTATCATGTTTTTTATCATATTGATGTTTTTTATTATATCTATACCTTATTTCTCCTCCTATTATCGCTAGTATCACTAGCATTAAAAAATAAGCTCCTATAAAACCAATAAATTCGATGTTCACGATTATACCCCCTTGCCATTTGGCTTCCTTGTTGTTTTGTGTTAATAGATACTAAAAGTCACTCTAATTCTATATCTTTTTTATCATATTTGCTAGGTTTTAGACCTATTCTTGTCCTCATATAATCTAATGCCAAAACAAATAGCATTAAGAATATTAATCCTATAATAAGTGTTGCGAATTGGATATTTGTTCCATCTAATAACATTCCTGATAAAAATACTAATACTGCTTCAATTATATTTGTAGAAATTTCAATTGCAAAAGATATTCTTGTCCTTGTTTTTGGTGTAGAAAAGTTTTTTGAATATCTCTCTGAAAGTACATAGTAGTTTGACATTATTATATTTCTTAGTGCAAAAAGCATTAATATAATTGGTAACATATATGTTGATTTGCTAAATAGAATAATTCCTATAAGCAATATGCTTGATGCCATTGTCATAGATAATACTGTAAATGTTTTGTTTCTAAATTTTTTATGTATTTTATTTTGAAATGTTGAACCAATACCTGCTATAAATGTCAATATAGCATTGATAACAGAAAATGTTTCTGGCTCTACTTGCAATTCTGTTAATATATTACCTTTGTATGTTGATGTTATTGTTATTATTGCATTAAATAGCCCCATAAATATAAGCAATGCTTTTAATCTTTTTGATGAAAGAATATTTTTTATAGAAATTCTTAAATCTGTTTTGTATTCTTTTATTTTGTTTGAGATTTCATGCTCTTCTAATTTATTTACATATATATCTTTAAAGTTCATTGAAATTATTGTCCCTATTATTGTAAATATTAGTGCAATAATCATTGGTAAATATCCATTTATCACAAATAAATAACCTGATATTAAAGATGCTATTCCATCTAATATATAATATCCTGTTGCTCCTTTTCCATTAATTTTCGGATATAGCCCTTCTCCTCCTCTTGTTGCTGTTGAATCATATAATATATTTGTTTCTTGTACTCCTTTTATACTATATCCAAAAGCAAATACAATATTAGCTATGATGATTCCTATAAATCCTGGTAATAATATTATTAATAAGATATATATAGTCATCATGACATTTCCTAGAATTAGGCTTTTTTTCCTTCCTAAAAAGTCAGCACATATTGTGGCTGGCAACTGCATTAATATTATAAAAAGTGGATAGAAGGCATCTGCTTTTAGTATTTCTCCTGGTGTTAGTCCTTTTACATTTGTAAAAAATAAAAATTGTGTCGAATAGAAAAATAATAAGTCCCATGAAAACATTTTGTATATTGGAAATATTTTTGCATTTTGCTTTTTTGCTTTTACTTCTTCTCTTCTTGTTTTATATTTTGCAACTGATTTCATTTTCTTCTCCTTAAATTTATCTTTTGATAATTTTATTTTATTTTCACATCTAATAAGTATAATAAATCTATTGCTTGTAATTGGTCTACTATTGCTCCCTTTATATCCTCAATTGTAATTGCAATTTTTTCTATATTGCTAGTAGATAAATCTACTCCTTTTAGACTTGTTTTAAAAAATTGTGCTTGTGCTAAATCGGAATTTTCAAAGCCAATATTTTTTACTTTTGTTTCTTGAAAATAACTGTTTCTTAAGATAGTTTGTTTAAACAATACATTTTCAATTCTTGCCATGGAAAAATTCCCATATTTTATGTTTGTTTCTATAAATAAAATATTATATAATCTATTTTCTGATAAATTACATCCGCAAAGCTTACAACCTATAAATTCACATCTTATAAATGTTATATCTTCAAATTCTGTGTTAGAAAAATCACAATTTTCAAATATAGAATCTTTAAATGTGACTTTTTCTAATTTTCCATTTTGCATACTTATATTATTGAATTGGCAATTTTCTATTTCTTTATCTATTAGTTCTATGTTATTACAATTTTCGTTTTCAAAAAAACAGTATTCTAAATTTTCACTTGTGATATTATCTCTTATACTTTTATTTTCTAGTATATTAGTGTTCATTTTTTGTGGTTTTATTATTTTCATTTTTTCCCCTCATATAATAAGTTTGCAAAAATTAATATATAAAAACTTTAATTTTTTCTTCTATTTTCTCCTAAAAAAGATTACAACTTATAAATTCCTACAAGTTGCAATCTTTTTTTAATAAATTTTACTTTTACATTATTTAACTAATCTTAATGTTTCTTTAGCTATCATTAATTCTTCGTTTGTAGGTATAGTATATACTTTAATTTTTGAATCTGATGTAGAAATTACTTTTTCTTCTCCTCTTATATTGTTTGCTTCAACATCTATGTTAACGCCCATAAATTCTAATTTTTTACAAATTCCTTTACGAATATTAATTTGATTTTCTCCAATTCCCCCTGTAAATACTATGTAGTCTATTCCATTCATTGCAACTGCATATTTTGCTATATAGCTAGCAATTGTATAATTAAAGTTTTCAACTGCAATCATTGCATCTTGTTGTCCTTCATTTGAAGCAATTTCGATTTCTCTAAAATCTGGAACTAGTGATGACATACCAGAAAGTCCTGATTTTTTGTTTAATATATCTTCCATTTCTTGTGGTGTTAAATTTTCTTTTTTCATTATATATGTTACTACTGATGGGTCTAAGTCTCCACTTCTTGTAACCATTGGAAGACCTCCTAGTGGTGTTAATCCCATACTTGTATCTATTGATTTTCCTTCCTTTATAGCACACACACTTGATCCTTGTCCTAAGTGGCATGTAACAATTTTCATATCCTCAACTGGTTTATTTTCAATTTCTGCAAGTCTTTGTGAAACAAACATATGTGATGTTCCATGGAAACCATATTTTCTTACTCCATATTTTTTGTAATATTCATATGGTATTGGATAAATAAACTTATCTTTTGGCATTGTTTGGTGAAATGCTGTATCAAACACTCCAACCATTGGTTTCCCTGGCATAACTTCTTGACAAGCTTTTATTCCTAATATACAAGCTGGGTTGTGTAATGGTGCTAAGTCTGAATATTCTTTTAAAACATCTATTACGCTTTCATCTATAACTACAGATTCAGCAATTTTTTCTCCCCCATGAACTAATCTGTGTCCAATTGCATTTATTTCATCTAAACTATCTATTACTTTATATTCAGGATTTGTAAATTGTTTTAATGTAAAGTCTATAGCTTCTGAGTGATTATATGCTGGATTTTTTATTTCTATTTTTTGTCCATTTACTTTATGTGTTATAAATGCTTCTGCTTCTCCAATTCTTTCATATTTTCCAGAAGCCATTACTTCCTCTTTTTTCATATTAATTAATTGATATTTTAGTGATGAGCTACCACAATTTAAAACTAGTATTTTCATTATTTTACCTTACCTTTCTTTAAAATTGGAATTAATAATATTTTAAAATCTTAATTTATTTTTTTATAATTTAATTTGTATTTTCTTTTTTCTTAATTTATAATAATATCTTCATTGTTTCTCTAGCTATCATAAGTTCCTCGTTTGTTGGAACAACATATACTTTAACTTTTGAATCTTCTGATGAAATTTCGATTTCTTCTCCTCTTATTTTATTTTTTTCTTCATCTATTTTTACGCCAAATACTTCTAATTGGTCACATATTGCTTTTCTTGATATTGGGCCTTTTTCTCCTACACCTGCTGTAAATGTTAATACATCTACTCCTCCCATAGCCACTGCACATTTTGCCACATATGCTGCTGTTAAATAGTGATATATGTCTAATGCTAATTTTGCATGTGCTCCTCCTGCTAATGCTTCAATTTCTATATCTCTAAAGTCTACAGATACTCCTCTTGAAGCTCCATAAACTCCTGATTTTTTGTTTAATATATCTTCCATTTCTTGTGGTGTTAAGTTTTCTTTTTTCATTATATATGTTATTACTGATGGGTCTAAATCTCCACTTCTTGTTCCCATTGGTATTCCTCCAAGTGGTGTTAATCCCATACTTGTTTCTACTGATTTGCCACTTTGGATTGCACATACACTTGCTCCTTGACCTAGATGGCAATTTATTATTTTTAATTCATTAATATCTTTTTTCATTATTTCTGCAACTCTGTATGCTACATATTGGTGTGATGTTCCATGTGCTCCATATTTTCTAACTCCATATTTTTTATAATACTCATATGGAATTGGATATATATATCTTTCTTTTGGAATTGTTTGATGAAATGCTGTATCAAATACTGCAACCATTGGTATTTGTGGTGCTATTTTTTTACATGCTTCAATTCCTAAAATGGCAGCTGGATTATGTAGTGGCGCTAAATCACTGCATTTTTTAATTTCTGCTATTACATCATCTGTAATAAGAGCTGGCTTAGAATATTTTTCTCCACCTTGAACAACTCTATGGCCTATTCCTCCTAGTTCGTCTAAGTTTTTAATTACTCCATAGTGGTCATTTGTTAATCTTGTAAAAACAAATTCTAAAGCTTGTTCGTGATTTTCTACATATTTTTCAAATTTATGTTTTATTCCATTTACTTTATGTGTTAAAAATGAATTTTGTTGTCCTATTCTTTCAAAATATCCTTTTACAAGCATTTCTTCTGTGTCCATATCAATAACTTGATATTTTAATGATGAACTTCCTGAATTTAAAACTAAAATTTTCATAAAAAACCTCCTTTTGTCCCAAAGGAACAAGTTACTTATTCAAACAAATCAAGTTTATATAATTTAAGCTTATCTTGAATTTTTTAAATATTAAACATTAGCAGCTTGTACTGCTGTTATTGCTATAACACCTGCTATATCTTTATCACTACATCCTCTTGATAAGTCATTTACTGGTCTTGCTATTCCTTGACATAGAGGACCATATGCTTCTGCTTTTGCTAGTCTTTGTACTAATTTATATCCAATGTTTCCAGCATCAAGATTTGGAAATATTAGTACATTTGCATTACCTTTTAATGGACTATTTGGTGCTTTTGATTCTGCTATTTCTGGTATAATTGCAGCATCTAGTTGAAGTTCTCCGTCAGCCTTTAGATTTGGCATTTTTTCTTTTAATAATTTTGTTGCTTCTATTACTTTTTCTGTTGACCCTGATTTTGCACTTCCATATGTTGAATAAGAAAGCATTGCAACTTTTGGTTCTTTTCTTACTAATTGTTCAAAACTTTTGCTAGAAGATATTGCTATTTCTGATAGTTCTTCTGGGTTTGGATTTGCATTTAGTCCTGCATCCCCAAATATAAATGTTCCGTTCTCCCCATGTTGGCAGTCTGGTACTGACATTACAAAAAATGCTGATACTAGTTTTGTATTTGGTGCTGTTTTTAATATTTGTAATGCTGGTCTTAATGTATCTGCAGTTGAATGAACTGCTCCAGATACTAATCCATCAGCTTCTGATTCTTCATCTTTTAACATAAGCATTCCAAAATAAACTGGATCTAGTGTTAGTTCTTTTGCTTTTTCTAATGTCATGCCTTTATTTTTTCTTAATTCATATAATAAATTAGAATATTTATCGTAATCTAGTGATGTTTTTGGGTTTATTATTTTTGCTCCTTCTATATTTATATTATTTTCTTTAGCTTTTTTTAGTATTTTTTCTTCTTCTCCTATTAAAATAATTTTTGCGTATTTTTCTTTTAAAACTATTTCTGTAGCTTTTAGTGTTCTAATGTCTTCCGCTTCTGGAAGTACAATAGTTTTTATTTGTTGTTTTGCTCTTTCTTTTATTGAATCAATAAAATTCATATTTGCTTACCATCCTTTCTTGCAAGACATAAAATTAATTAGCAATTCTAGTCCTTTAATATTACGAAGTTTACTATTCTTAATTTTATAGGTTTATTATATCTATAAAATATAAAAAGCACAAGTCTTTTTTATAAACTTATGCTTTCTTAAATTATAGTTTTTCAAAATATATATTAATATTTTTTATTTATTTGAAATATGTATATTTTCTATTCCTACTTTTAATTCTCTTGATATAATATTTTGAACTTGAGCAACATTTTCTTTACTTAATTCTTTTGCTTCTAATATTACGCTTACACTCTCATCATTAACAAAAACTACAACATTTTTAAATCCTTTTGTTTGGATTAGATTTTCGCAAATCATTATACTGTTTTTTAAATTATTTATTTTTTTAATTTCTTCAGTAGCTGATTGTTTTTGTGTTTCTAAAGCATTGCTACTATCTAAAACTTTTGCATATGTTTCTAACATTTGAGAATACATTGTATTTCTTTCTAATTTTGATGTTGTAAAATAATCTTCATTAGAGCTATTTGATGTACTTGTTTCTATACTATTATCTTGTCCTTTAGTATCATTAGTTGTATTTTCTGACTGATTTTTGTCAATATTTTGCTCAGTCTCTTTTGTATCCTTCTTATCAATTTTATCCGTGTCTTTTGTGTCTTTATTATCAATTTTTTCTGACTCTTCTGTATTTGGGTTGTTAATGTCGTTTTCGTTTATAATATTGCTACTTACTAATTGTGCATCTCCTATGTTAGCCATTTCTGATAATTCTTCTTCACTACTACTTGTCTTTATTGCACTATTTAAGTCACCTGTTGTTGTATAATTTAAGTATCCTGCTACAACTAGCATTAATGCTATTACATATATAACTACTTGATTTTTCTTAAATAATTTCACATTAAACATCTCCTATCTTAATAAATCGTTATCTATAAGTATCTTTATTTATCTTAATTTCTTATTTTATAAGAATTATTGCATTTCAAATACTTGTATTTTATGTGTTGCAAGTCCTGTTGCAGCTTCTACTGCCTGAACTATATTTGTTTTTACTACTGCATTTGTAGCACCTTTTGCTGTAATAATTGCACCTTCTATTTTTGGCTGTACTGTTTTTTGTATTATAGGTGTTTTTTCTCCATTTTCTTCGGTATATACTATTTCCTTTTGGGAATCTTTAGATTCTATTTTTCTAACACCACCTGATTTGTCTGTTTCTTCTGTTGTACTTGTTTTTGTGTTTTCATTATACATTGCAACTGTTTCACTAGATTCTGAATAATTAATAAAAACTTGTACTTCTCCTACTCCTTGTATTTTTGACAATATACCTTCTAATTTTTGTTCTAATGTATTATCATTTGTATAAAAGCTATCTGTTGAATTATCATTTGTAGTTGCTAGTTGTTTTCCTGCTGTATTTGTTAATGTTTTATTTGAGTTTTTCTTTCCATTCCAAATATAATTAATCATTACTATTGTTGCAATTAATAAAATAACAAAAAACACTAAATTTTCTATTTTTTTCTTGTTATTGGCTTCTGAGCCATCGTTTTTTGCAAGTTCTTTTAACTTATTTTTAAACATTTTTCACTCACCCCATATTCTTCTATTAAAAATTTTTTTATTATTTTTATATCTGTTTTTGTAATATTCGTATTATTGTTATTAATATCTTGATTATTAGTTCTATTGTTACCTTGCTCATTATCTGAAACTTGTATTTTTATTTTTTGAATCTCTTTAACTAAAATATTTTCCATACTGTCTTTTTCTTCATTTGTTTCTTCCTCTGCATTTTCTTCTTGATTTATATCTATTTTTTCTCTTATCTTTAATGTTATGCTTTTTATATTGCTATTATCTTCTATTCCTTCAACTGCTACTTTGCAATCTAAGACAATATATCCTTTTTGTTCTATTTTGTTTGTTATATCTTTTTCTAGTTCTTGTATATATAGTTTTTGAATTCTATTATCCATTGATTCTTGATTGATTGTTTCTCTACTTGTTGTTTCTACTATATTTTCAGTATATGAACTAATATTCATATCACTTATATTAAAATTGATGTCTCCTTTTAAAAATGGCGATATAATACTAAATAAAATGTATAAACTCATTATTGTTTTTATATATTTTTTTGTTTTATTATTAGGCAGTATCATTTCTAAAATTGAAACTACAATTAATGCTAAACTTAAATTTTTGACCCATGAGCTTAAAAAAGTAACCACTTTTTTCTCCTTTACCTATACATTATCCCTATATTTGACATTTTCAGTAGTAATGCTGTTCCAATAATGACCATAAATGATATCGAACATAATATTGCTAAAAGTATTTTAAAAATGTCTGCTATTTGTTCTAATAATTTTACAATTTTATCATCTGCAATTACTCCACTTACACTTGAAACCAATTGATAGGAAATTGTTAACATACTTAATTTTAATATTGGTAAAATACAAATTCCTATAATAACAATAATTCCTACTAATCCAACAGCATTTTTTAAAATAATTCCACATCCTAGAACACTGTCAACAACATCTCCTAAGATTTTTCCTACTACAGGAATTCCACTACTTACAATTGTTTTTGCTGTTTTTGCTGTAATTCCATCAATACTACTAGATAATGTTCCTTCTAAAGAAACAACCCCTACAAAAATTGTCAAAATTAGTCCAAAAAACCATATTGTGCTAGATTTTAAAAATTTTGCTATTTTCTCTACTTGGACTTTATCTGATATTTTAGATATAATACTAATTGTTGTAATTATTAATAAAATTGGTATAAATAAATCTTGTATTAAGTTTCCAATAAAATTAATCATAAATAATATAATTGGTTCTAATATACTACTTGTTGTAATACTTCCTGTATATATCATAAGTGAAATTAATACTGGTATTAGTGTATTCATAAATCCAATTAGATTGATTGTTGTTACTTTTACAAGATTTACAATGTCAGAAAAGTTACTCATTACTACTGTTACTATTGCTATGTATTGTACATAATAAATCATTTTTGATATTGAGTCATTTTGTAATCCTTCACTAATTGATTTTAAAATACTATGGATTATAATTATGACTAAAATAATTAATATGCTTCTAATTCCTATTTTTACTTCTTTTCCTAAAAGATTTAAAATTCTTTTGTATATTGTACTATTGTCAACATTTCCTGAAATTGCTGAATTTAATATTTCTCCTATATCTATGTCCTCAAAAAATTCTCCTGCGTATTTCTCTGAATTTTGTATAAAAGATTGTATTCCAAATGCTTCTTCTTGTTCTTTAACTATATTAGTATCTATTATTTGGTTATTTCCCAAAGATTTAACAGGAATTGTAATTATGTATATAATTATTAGTAAAATAATCTTTTGTTTATAAGTTTTCACATTTTTCATTCCTCCTTTGTTTGATATAACATGATATTTATGGAATAATTTTTAATATTATTTCTAATAGACTAGATATTATTGGAATTGACATTGCAATTATGATAATTTTGCTCCCTAATTCTATTTTACTTGCTATTGCTGTTTCTCCTGAATCTTGGCAAATACTGACCGCAAATTCTGATAAAAATGCTATTCCCGTTATTTTTATTAGTATCGCTATAAATTGAGTATTTATTATATATTTATCTTGTATTGATTGAATTAGATTAATTATTCCTGTGAGTTTGTCCATTACTAAAAAAAGTATTAAAATTCCTGTTAATATACTAATAAATACTGCATATTCTGGTCTATATTGTTTAAGCATTATAATTATGATTAAAGCAATAAAAGCAATTCCAATTATTTTTATAATTTCCATTCTTTTATCACTCCTTTTAAGTACTTTTATAAATTAAATAGTGTTCTTACAGTATCAAATAAACTACTAATTTCTTTAATTACCATTGTTAAAACAATTACTAATCCTGCTAAAGTTGTCATCATTGCTTGGTCTTCTCTTCCGGCTCTTACTAAAACTTGATATAAAACTGCGACTAAAATTCCAATAGCTGCTATTTTAAATAATAAATCTATACTCATAACAAACCCCATTCTGTTTCTTTAATTAGCATCATGCTTTTTAGAAACATTTTTTATTTTTTATACATGTTAAAAAACTTACATATTCTTTTATTTTTGTATCTGTCTTCTTATATTAAAATAATTACAATAGCTAGTCCTATTGTTGACCCTAATTTTTTATATAATTTTTCATTTTTATTCTTTTCTTCTTGTGCTTGTCTTATCTGATTTTCTAAAAAATTTTCTGTTACTTCAATTTGGCTAATTTGTCCTTCTAAATCTGTTGCTCCTAATAGTCTTGATAAATTTTTAATAACCTGTTTGTCTTCTTTTGTTAAATTACCATCATATTCTTCAATGGATTTTTCCCATGCTATACTAGCATTTTCTATTTTCATTTTGTTTATTGCATTTAAGAATATTTTTGATATATTTTTATTTGTATTTTGTGTGATTGAATAAAAGATTTCTGGTAATGGTTCATATGTAAATTTTATTTTTGATTTTAATATATTTAAAGCGGTTTTTAGTTCTTCTAGTTCTGTTAGTCTATAAGAATAGCGTAATGATAGATATTTTCCTATTAATGTAGATGATATAAAAACAAGTATTAACAAACTATATTTAAAAAGTTGCATTCTATATTTGTTCCTTTCTTAATATGTTTTGATATATTAAATAATTGCTATTTATTTTTATATCTTTTTATTATTATATGCTTGTACTTTTTAATTAGAACTATTTTTTTGACTTTTATAAAAAATAGTGTTATAATTATATTACTATATTCTTGAAAAGGAGATATGTATATGACAAAAAAAGATTTCAATCGTATCGGCTATGATGTGCGGACAGAGGAATTCACGCTAACTTTAGCAAATGATGATTCTCTTCATCGGATTCCGCGGAAAGATTTTATCCCTGAGCCTGACGCTCTTGTTCCAAATTCAGACATTTTGTTCTTCTTTTTGGATAAAATGTCAGAGCTGTTTGGGGAAATTATAAACACTTCCGTTAAATTGTTCATAACTGAAGTTGCTATGCAGGAAATCGAAAGTTTGGAAACGGCTAGTAGAATGTAGTCTTTCAAGCAAAAAGCCCTAACGATGTTAGGGCTTTTCCATTAATTTTTCTAATTCTTTTATTTTATCTCTTATTTCTGCTGCTTTTTCAAATTCCATATTAGTAGCATATTTTAGCATTTCATCTGTTAAATCAACAATTGTCTTTTTAATATCTTCTGCATTTTCTAATTTATATTCTACTTCTATTTCTTCTTGTTTGGTAATACTAATTGTATCTCTTATTGATTTTTTTATTGTTTTTGGTGTAATTCCATATTTTTTGTTATATTCCTCTTGTATTTTTCTTCTTCTGTTAGTCTCTGTTATTGCTTTTTCCATTGATTCTGTTAGTTCATCAGCATACATAATAACTGTTCCATCTGTATTTCTAGCTGCACGTCCAATTGTTTGAATTAAAGAACGTTCTGAACGTAAAAATCCTTCTTTGTCTGCATCTAATATTGCTACTAATGAGACTTCTGGAATATCTAGTCCTTCTCTTAGAAGGTTGATACCTACTAATACATCAAATTCTCCTAATCTTAAATTACGTATAATTTCCATTCTTTCTAGTGCTTTTATATCAGAGTGCATATAATTTACTTTTATATCTAAGCTTTTTAAATAAGATGTTAAATCTTCTGCCATCTTTTTTGTTAATGTTGTTACTAAAACTCTTTCTTGTCTTTCCACTCTAATTCTAATTTGTTCAATTAAATCATCTATTTGATTTGTTACTGGTTTTACTTCTATTTTTGGATCTAGTAATCCTGTTGGTCTAATTATTTGTTCTACAACATTATCTTTTGAATGTTCTTTTTCATAGTCTGCTGGTGTTGCACTTACAAATACAACTTGATTAATTCTTTGTTCAAATTCTTGGAATGTTAATGGTCTATTGTCAAATGCAGATGGTAAACGGAATCCATAATTTACTAATGATTCTTTTCTTGCTCTATCTCCATTATACATTGCTCTTACTTGTGGAATTGTTACGTGTGATTCATCTATTAATAGAAGAAAGTCTTTTGGCATGTAGTCAAACAATGTAAATGGAGGAGAACCTGCTTGTCTACCACTTATATGTCTTGAATAATTTTCTATTCCTTGACAAAATCCTGTTTCTTTCATCATTTCTAAGTCAAAATTGGTTCTTTCTTCAATTCTTTGTGCTTCTATTAATTTATTATTATCTTTAAAGAATTTTACTCTTTCATCTAGTTCCTGTTCAATAGTTTTTATTGCTCTTTCCATTTTATCACTTGTTGTTACATAATGAGAGTTTGGAAATATCATTACATGTTTTCTTTCTGCTATTTTTTTTCCTGTTAATGGATTTATTTCTGCTACTGTTTCTATTTCATCTCCCCAAAATTCAACTCTTATTGCTGATTCGTTTTGGTCGGATGGATATATTTCTACAATATCTCCTTTGGCTCTAAATGTTCCTCTTTTAAAGTCAATTTCATTCCTTGTATATTGCATATTAACAAGTTTTCTTAGGACTTCTTCTCTTGTTTTGTTCATTCCTGGTCGTAAAGAAATTATCATGTGTTCATAGTCTATTGGGTCTCCTAATCCATATATACATGATACAGAAGCTACAATAATTACATCTCTTGTTTCAAATAATGATGCTGTTGCTGAATGTCTTAGTTTGTCTATTTCATCATTTATTGATGCGTCTTTTTCTATGTATGTATCTGATGATGGTATATAGCTTTCTGGTTGATAATAATCATAATATGATACAAAATACTCTACATTGTTCTCTGGAAAAAACTCTTTGAACTCAGAGTATAGTTGTCCAGCTAGTGTCTTATTATGTGCTAAAACTAGTGTTGGTTTTTGTACTTTATTTATTATGTTTGCCATTGTGAAGGTTTTTCCGTGAACCAGTAACTCCTAGAAGTGTTTGGAATTTTTTTCCTTCTTCTATTCCTTTGCTTAAATATTCTATTGCTTTTGGTTGGTCTCCTGTTGGCTTATAATCTGATACTAATTTGAACATGAGTTTTCTCCTTCTTTATTAATTTGTTTTATTACAGAGATATATTTATATTAGTTTTCATTTTTGTACCATTTTGCAAATTCTCTCATAGCATCTACATCTTCATATTTCACTCTACTTTTTCTTTCCTCTTCAGACATTTGAGCTAATGTCTTATCATAGCCAAATGGCTTAAAAATATACCATAAATCAGACCACTTTTTATCTGTATCATTTCCCAATGCTTTTTTTGCCAAAGCCCCTTCATGTTTTCCCATAAATTGATGTAAGTTATTTCCATCATAATAAGATAAGCATTCTGTAAATCTACAACTTCTATTTTCTTCGTTTTCCATTAATTTCAACATACCATCAATTCCAATAGTATCTAATGCAAAATTAACAAAAGCTCTCGGAAATCCGTCTAATTCATCTATCCAAAATCCACAATCTAAAGATATACATGGTTTATTTACTAATTTATATGCTTCCATAACTTTGTATTTCGATATATATTTTATATCATCACTTCTTGGTTCTTCTAAATCATATTCAAATATTTTAAAATTAACTCCTTCTAATTGCCTGCTAGCAGATGCTATTTTTCCCTTATTATGTGTTACAAAAATTATTTCATCCATTTTTAAATTCTCCTATAAAAATTTTTTTAATTCTATCAAATCCTCAATTTCATAAGTTGGTTTAAATTCAGTATTATTTTCCTCTTGCTTCATATTTAGCCAACAAGAATCTATTCCATTTTGATTTCCTCCAGCAATATCTTTTTCTAATTCATCACCAATTATGAGCATATCTTCTTTTTTATACTCACCTAATCTCTCAAAAAACTTTTCAAAAAATTCATGGCGTGGTTTCATATTTCCAGCTTCTTCTGCAGTAAATATACCTGCAATATATTTTATCACATTTATTTTTCCTAATTTATTTTTTACAGCTTTTTTTGGTCCATTTGTTATTATTTTTACAATATTTTGTAATTAAAAATGCTTTACACTAATTTTTGATTTAGCTTACCCATAAATTACTTATTCCAAGTCATAGTATATTCTGTTTCTTTTGTATTATTATCTATATTTTCATTTGTGATTACAAAGTTATTTTTCTTATAAAAATTAATAGCATTTGTATTTTTCTTATATACATTTAATGTTAAAGTTGTTGTGTTTTCTTTTACTTTGTTTAACAACAATGTTCCTATGCCTTTATATTGATTATTTATATCAACAAAAATTCCTTCAATATAATTTTGGTTTAATCCTATAAATCCTACTATTTTTTCTTCAATAGTATATACATATATTTCTGCATTTGGTAAAATTTCTTTTACATAACTATAATTGTTTTCCCAGTATTCTTTTGGAATAAATTGATGTGCTTTTATGTTTTCTTTTTTCCATATTTGCATTATATCATTTATATCATTTTTTTCAAATTTTCTTATCATTACTTGCTCCTATGAATTGTAAATTGTCGCTTAGATGTTATTTATTGTATTCAACACATTTTTCTTCTAATAATTTAAAATTACAGCATCTTGTTTTTATATTTTCTGGTAATTTTCCGTTGTTATATAGTTGATATAATTTAAAAGATTTATTTTTTACTTGTTTATAGTTTGCATTTAACCAATCCAATTGTTCTCTTAATAATTTTTGATATTTTAATTCTGAAATAGTTAAAGTTTCTTTATTTAAGTTTACTAAAGCGTAATTAGTTTTTGTTACAGGTATCATATTATTAAAATTAACAGCTCCTAATTCACCATCTTTAATTTTGAAAAAATCAACTGTATTTTTCATAATTTTGTGTTTAGGCTTCGGACTTGATAATGGTGCAAAATACTCACAAGAATCTATTTGAAATAATATTCCTACTTTAAATTTATAATCATTACAAATTACCTCCTAGCATTTTAATTATATATTAAAATTTATAAAAATACAATAATGCAAAAGGATTAGAGTTTGACCTCTAATCCCACTTTTTTACGCTCCAATTTAATGGCTGGATTCACCGCTTTTTCAAATTCCAATTTATGGCTGGATTCACCGCTTTTTTAAGTTCCAACTTTATGGCTGGATTCACCAACTTTTTTGCTATTTCTAGCAATAATATTATATGCAATTTGTATAAATTTATTGCTTTCTGTATTTTAAATATACCATATTTTTTAGCAATAATCAATATTTTTCGAAAAATTTTGTATATTACATCAAAAATAGTGAACTATTTGCTAATTAAGGTCAGCGATAACTTACTATAAATGTATCAAATTACATGTAAGTTGTTGTTGAGATTTATCTTTCTGCATCATCTTCAAATTCTTTAACTCTTGTATTAACACCATCAATAATCTTATATTCTCTTTTAGAATTTTTATAAACTTTTTTCTGTATTTCATCTTCTAAATCTATCCCTAATATTTCTGATAAGCCTAATAAATATATTGCAACATCAGCTAATTCTTCGCCCAAATCATCTTTCTTTTTTCTCCAAGCTTCATATGCTTCTGCAACTTCTCCATATGTTAAGCAAAATTCTTTATTTACATCTGTTACATTAAATCCTTTATTTACTTTATTTTGATATATTTCTTTTTGTAATTTCTTTAAATCTACCATTTTCATTTCTCCTTCTATGTTATTTTCTATGAATATTTTAGCATATATAAAATATTTTGTAAATTTGAAATAAAATTCTTTTTTAAATCTTTACTAAATATATAGCAAAATAATCTTTATAATGTTATACTTATTTCATGGAGGTAATTACGATGGTACATGAAATGAAGTTAAACGATAAAGCATTCAATAATATAAAAAATGGTATAAAAAAATTTGAACTTAGGCTTTATGATGATAGAAGAAAAAATATAAACTTAGGAGATAATATTATATTTCATAACCTAAATAATTTAGATGATACCATTTCTGTAAATGTTATTGCATTATTAAGATATCCCACTTTTGCAGATTTATTTTCAGATATTGACTATAGACTTTGTGGAACTGCAAATAGTTTAGAAGAGAAATTAGAACGTGTCCATACTTTTTATACAGCTGAACAAGAAAAAAAATATGGAATACTTGCAATAAAAATACAATTATTGTAACCAAACCGTATACAAAAGACGCTGAAATTGTCAGCGTCTTTTGTCAGACTGTTAACAAAATTTTTTTATACTTTGTCAACAGTCTGAAGCAAGTAATTTTAAACTTAATTACTTGCTTAGCATAATTTCCTACTTTTGTAAAATTACATAATTTGTTGTATTTTGTATCACATAATAATTTGTAGTCTTAGCGATAAATTTCACTATTTATTCCCATTATTTTTTACTCTCAATACTCTTAGTGCATTTATAATTGCAATAACAGAAACACCAACATCAGCAAAAACAGCTTCCCACATTGTAGATATTCCAAAAGCACTTAATATTAGAACTGCAATTTTTACACCAATTGCAAATATAATATTTTCTTTTACTATTCTCATTGTTTTTCTTGAAATTTTAATTGCATTTACCAATTTTAAAGGTTCATCTGTCATGATTACAATGTCTGCTGCTTCTATTGCAGCATCTGAGCCTAGTCCTCCCATGGCGATACCGATATCTGACATTGCTAAAACTGGTGCATCATTTATTCCATCTCCTACAAATACTAATTTTGCTTTTGTGTCTTTTTCTTTTAATAGTTCTTCTACTTTTTGTACTTTTCCATCTGGTAATAATTCTGTATATGTTTTATCTATTCCTAATTTTTTTGCAATATGTTCTCCTACTTCTCTTTTGTCTCCTGTTAGCATAACTGTCTTTTTAATGTTCATATTTTTTAGACTACTAATTGCTCTTAATGAATCTTCCTTAATTTCATCTGCAATAACAATATATCCCTTAAATTGTCCATTTATAGCAACATATAATATTGTTCCTATATCATTGCATTTTGTATATTCTATGTTGTTTTCTTTCATTAATTTTTCATTTCCTACTAATACTTCTTTTTCTTCTACTATTGCTTTTATACCTAAACCTGATAATTCTTCTGTTTTACCTATATTTTTAGAATTTATTTCTTTATTGTATGCTTTTTTTACAGACATTGCAATAGGATGGTTTGAATAGTTTTCGGCATATGCAACATATTTTAATAGTTCTTCTTTTGATATTTCTATATTTTCTATTTTTTGTACTTCAAATATTCCTTTTGTTAATGTTCCTGTTTTGTCAAAAACTACTATTTCTGTATTTGCTAGTGCTTCTAAGTAGTTACTTCCCTTTATTAATATTCCCATTTTAGAAGCTCCTCCAATTCCTCCAAAAAATCCTAAAGGGATTGATATTACTAATGCACATGGACATGATACTACTAAAAATGTTAGTGCTCTATACAACCAGTCAACAAATTTGGTATCATTTAGAATAAGTGGTGGTATAATTGCTAGTATTACTGCTATTATTACAACTGCTGGTGTGTAATATCTTGCAAATTTTGTTATGAAGTTTTCTGATTTTGATTTTTTGTTACTTGCGTTTTCAACTAGGTCTAATATTTTGCTTACTGTAGATTCTCCAAATTCTTTAGTTACTTCTATTTCTATTAATCCGTTTTTATTTATGCAACCACTTATAACTTCATCCCCCATTTTTACTTTTCTTGGTACAGATTCTCCTGTTAATGCTGATGTATCGATTAAAGATTCTCCATATGTTACTTTTCCATCAAGTGGTATTTTTTCTCCTGGTTTTACTACTATAATATCTCCGATTTTTATTTTTTCTGGGTTCACTTTTTCTATTTTGCCATTACATTTCATATTTGCAAAGTCTGGTCTTATATCCATTAAATTTGCTATTGATTTCCTAGATTTATCAACTGCATAGCTTTGGAATAATTCTCCTACTTGATAAAATAGCATAACCGCTACAGCTTCTGGAAATTCTCCAACTATAAATGCCCCAATTGTCGCAATTGCCATAAGAAAGTTTTCATCAAATACTTTTCCTTTAAATATATTTGTTATTGCTTCTTTTACCACTTCATATCCTACAATTAAATAACTTACTACGAAAATTCCTTTATTAATCCATTCATTTGAAAATGAGATTAATATTGCAATTATAAATAAAATAAATGATATTATAATCTTTATTGCCGTTTTTTTCATAATTGTTCAATCCCTTCATTATTTATTTTTATTATTTTAAATCTATTTTTTGTATTTTATCTATGTTCAATGTGTTCAATTCCAACTTCGAAAACTTCTTTTATATGTTCATCATCTAACATATAATAAACTTCTTTACCAACTTTTCTACATTTTACAATATTCATTCTTCTTAGAGTTCCTAATTGATGAGATATTGATGATTTACTCATTCCTAGAACATTTGCTATATCACATACACACATCTCATTTTGATCAAGTGCAAATAATATTTTTACTCTAGTTGTATCTCCTAAAATTTTAAAAAATTCTGCTAATTTATTAAATATATCTCCATCTGGCATTTTTTTTAAAGTTTTGTCAACTACATCTTGATGAATAATGTTACAATCACAAATAAATTCATTTCTTGACATTTTGTATCTCCTTTCTTTAGTTGAATATTTATTCAATCATATTATAGTTGAACAACCATTCAATTGTCAACATTTTTTCTCCAAATGGAAAATAAAAGGTACTTTTAAAATTTTAACTATACTAAAAAATAAAGTTTAACGCTTTTTATTGTCTTTTCTAAATTGTAGTATAGTTAAATTAAGTACCTTTTGTTATATGATATTTTTTATTTGGCGTTCTATGTGGATTTTAATTTTAAATGGTTTTTTTATTAGTATAAACTTTGTCCATTTTTTCATCTGGATAATATTTATCTAAAAACACATCTACTTTATTTTGTGCCGGAAGTCCTTGTGTTCTCTCTTTTTGCCTATTTCCTGCCATCCAAGAAATGACTATATTTGCTGTCATAAATATGGCAAGCACAATTGTTAAAATTTTTATTGCCTTATTTTTGCATAAATCTTCCATTTTAGAAATTAGTGGTTCTATACATATAATATAAAATATTCCTAATAGTCCCCAATATGTGCAATGTAATAAACTTGTCCTTCCATTTAAATTAAACGCAAGATTTGAATAGTCCCATGAAATTGTTCCAAAAAATTTTTCTTGAAAGAAAGAACATAAATATTCAATTGTTCCTCCTATAATCATTGATATAAGGAATACTTTTGCAATATTTCTGGTTTTTATTTTACTAAATACTAGGTAATAAAATACTCCCCCTATTCCATATACAGGTGTAAAAGGACCATAAATTAGTCCTTGTCTTGATTCAAAATATCCTTTTTGACAAATAACTACTATTGTTTCTAATATATAACCAATTACACTCCCTATTATAAAAATCCAAAATATTTTCATACATTCTTTTGCTATATCTTTTTTATTCATTTAATACCTCGTCTATTTTATTTTTTATTTATTATATACAATAATGTTTATTTTTGTCTATATTTTATTTTGTTTTTTTTATTTTTTTGTTTTAGTGTAATTATTGGGGTATATTTTTACATGCTTTTACTTTTAAAATTCTTTTATCTTCATATTCTTCTATTTTATACGTAACATCTTTTGTCTCTATAATTGGTTTTTCTTCGTCTTCTGGTATTCTTCCTAATTCATCTTGTAAATATCCAGAAAGTGTTTCATAATCTCCTTTTGGTATTTCTATAGATAATAATTTTTGTAAATCATAAATTGTTATGCTTCCATCTATTAAATAAGTATTATCATCTATTTTTTCGAATTCATTTTCTATTTCATCATATTCATCGAAAATATCTCCAACCAATTCTTCTAAAATATCTTCCATAGTTATAAGTCCTGCTGTTCCGCCATATTCATCTAATACTATTGCCATTTGATTATTGTTTTTTTGTAATTCCTTAAATACTTCATTTATGGTTTTTGATTGTGCAACAAAATATGCAGGTCTTATAATTGTTTTTAATGGTAAACTTTTATTTTCTTTTACATATTTTAGTATATCTTTTAGATACAAAATACCTTTTATATCATCAATGTTTTGTTCATACACTGGTATTCTACTATATTTGTATTCATCTATTTCTTCAATTAAATTATTTATATCTGAATTGATTTCTATTGCATAAATATCGGTTCTGTGTGTCATTATTTCTGATACTGTTATGTCATTAAATTCGAAAACATTATTTATTAGTTCTTTTTCATCTTCTTGAATATACCCTTTTTCTTCTCCTTCATCAATTAGTAATTTGATTTCTTCTTCTGTTACAATCTCTTCTTCTGTATTTGATACTCCAAATAGTTTAGATATTATATTTGTTGAGTTTGTTAGTAATTTTACAAATGGTAATGTTATTTTGTTTATAATTCGTATTATTGTTATTGTTTTATATGCTATTTTTTCATAATATTTCATAGCTAATCTTTTTGGAACTAATTCTCCAAAAACTAATGTAAAATATGATAATATAATAGTAATACATATAATTGATATTCCATTCCATATGTTTATACTAATTGATGGAAACATACTATTTAAAATAGGAGCTAATTTGCTAGCAAATGTTTCTGAAGCAAATGCACTTGATAAAAAACCTGCTAAAGTAATTCCAATTTGAATCGTTGCTAAAAAATCACTTGGGTTGTCTAACATTTGTTTTATTTGTTTTGCTTTTTTGTTTCCTTGTTTTGCCTGTTTTGCAATTTTTGCATCATTTAATGATATAAATGCAATTTCACTTGAAGCAAAATAGGCATTTAATAAAATTAATAAAATCAAAATAATAATTTGGTATATCATTTTTCTTTCCTTTGACTTATATTATTAACTTTTTTATTTTAACTAACTTTAATTTTTGCTTAATTTTTTATTAAAATCTAATTTGATGTTAGTTAATTCCATTATTTATTATATACTTAAATAATTTTTTCTATACAAGAACAAAAGTGACATAATTAAACTTTTTCACTATTTAAATTATTTATATGTGGTATATTTGTTTATGTACAAATTTATGCAATAAAAAAGTACAGCTTTTGAGGTTAATACCTTATAAAACTGTACTTTTAATTATTATTTTTTTCCATAATTTAGTATTGCATTTGAATATATTTTTATTGAAATTTTTGCAATTATCAATATTGTAACTAATAAAATACCAATTGAAATTATAACATCTGTTGTTGACGCTAATCCCATCATAATTCTAAATGGCATACAGAATGGTGATGATATTGGGAATATTGCTGCAAACGCATTTAATGGACTTGTTGGGTTCATCATTGTAAAGTATGATAGATAAAATCCTATAACTGCAACTATTGCAACAGGTGTGTTTGCAGATTGTATGTCTTCTGGTTTATTTACCGTTGCTCCTGTTAACGCATATAATAAGGCATATGCAGAATATCCTAAAATGAAGTAAATTATAGTAATAATTCCTAAATAAGGAGTAATGTTTTTCATGTCTAATAATGTATCTAATAGTCCTGGTTCTAAAAATAGTTTTGCACTAATTAATGCAGTTCCTATTATTAATATTAATTGTATTAATCCCACAATTCCTATTCCTATTGTTTTTCCTAATACTATTGTTTTTGGTTCTGTTGATGTTACTAATGTCTCAATTATTTTTGATGTTTTTTCTGTTGTTATTGCACTTGATACTTGATATGCACAAAAATAAATTGCATAGAATAATACTAGCGATAACATAAGCATTACAAATACATTTCCCTCTGCTTTTTCTGTTTCGGTTTGTTCTATTGTGTAATTAAAGTTTGGAGATAATGATTGTAATTGTTCCTGTGTTAGACCTAGTTTACTAATTTGTAGATTAGAGTAAATGTTATTTAGATTATTTACTATACTTTCTGGTACTGTTTTGTTTACTCCAGATATTGTTGCTGCATTTTTTACAATGTAACATATATTTATATTATCACTGTTTTGTTCTTTGTTTATTATAATTGCAGAATCTATTTCATCATTATTTACTTTTTGTTTTATATCTTCATTTGCTATATTTTCATTTTTTATTTCAATTTCATAACCTAAATCTATATTTTTTAATGTCTCTAATGTTCCTTCAAAAATATTTTCAGAATCTATAATCCATAATTTTTCTTCTGTTTCTTCTCCTGATATTTTACTTAAAATATTTGGTACATTAAATCCTAAAACTATTAAAAGCAAAATTATAATTGTTGATATTATAAATGATTTTCTTTTTACCATTTCTTTCATTGTAAATTTTGTTACTACAAATAAATCTCTCATATTATTCACCTACCTTTTCTATGAATATATCGTTTAATGTTGGTTTCATAATTTCAAAGTGATCTATTTTAATATCTTCATTTATTAATTTTTTTAATAGTTCATTTGCTTTTTCTTCATTGTCTAATTTTATTGTATATTCATAATTTTTTTCATGTTCTATTGTTAGTCCTGCCTCTTTTATTTCTTTTTCTATGTTTTTATTGGTATTAATTTGAACACGATTTGCAGGGTATGTTTCTTTTATTTGTCTTAAATTTCCTTGTAATACTGTTTTTCCTTTATTAAGTATTAAAATATTACTACAAAATTCTTCTATTGTTGACATTTGGTGTGCTGACATTATTACATATTTTCCATTTTTCACTAAGCTAATTATGATGTTTTTTAATATTTCTGTATTAACTGGGTCTAATCCACTAAATGGTTCATCTAATATTACTAATTCTGGGTCATGTATAATTGCTGTCATAAATTGAATTTTTTGTTGATTTCCCTTTGATAATTTTTCTGGTGTCATGTCTATGTATTCTTCTACTCTCAATTCTTTTGCCCATTTTTTTATAGCTTCATCAGCTTCCTGTTTTTTCATTCCCTTAAGCTCTGCAAAATACATTAGTTGGTCATATATTTTTGTTTTTGGATATACTCCTCTTTCCTCTGGTAAATATCCAAAATTAACAGTTTTTCTATCTACTGTTTTTCCATTCCATGTAATTTCTCCACTATCTTTTTTCATTATTCCTAATAGCATTCTAATAGTTGTTGTTTTTCCTGCTCCATTAGTTCCTAATAGTCCAAAAACTTCTGGTTTATCTAGTGTAAGAGAAATATTATCTACTGCTTTTTTGTTTCCATATGATTTGGATACATTTTTTAATATTAATCCCATTTTATTTTCCCCTTTCTTTATATGGGGTTATTATAATTTATTATTTTATATAATTCAAGCATTTTATACTAACTAGTCAAATTTTTATATATAATCATGTAATTTAAATATTTTAATATAAATTTTTGTTTAAAATATGTTTCTAAATAAATGTTTTATAATAAATGTCAATGTGGTTAAATAACAACTTCAACATTTTTAATTATTTTTTAATAAAAAAGAACGCTTCTTTTGAACTAAAATGTCCATTTAGAAACGTTCTACATCTATTTTTGTTACATAGCTCTTCTATATAATTCTATAAAGTCTTCTTTTGTTACTTCTCTTGGGTTTCCAGGTTTGCAAGGATCTTCCATTGCTTTATTTGCAAGCATTTCGAAGTCTTCTTCTTTTGCTCCATAGTCTTTTATTGTTTGTGTTATACCTACTGCTTTTGATAATTCGCTTATCATCCATACAAATGTATTTATTACATCTTGATCATTTAAATCTGCAGCATCTGGTCTTCCTATTTCACATAATATTTCTCTAAATCTTTGTGCTGTTTCTGAGTCTTGCCCATTAAATCTCATTACTGTTGGTAATAACATTGCATTTGCTATTCCATGAGGGGTGTCATAAACTGCTCCTAATTGGTGTGCCATTGAGTGCACAATTCCAAGTCCAACATTGCTGAATCCCATTCCAGCTATATATTGTGCCATACCCATTTTTTCAATTGCTTCTGGATTTTTTTCATTTACTGCTGATGGTAAGTATTTAAATATCATTTTAATTGCCTTCATATGGAACATGTCTGACATGTCATTATGTGCTTTTGTTATATATCCTTCTACTGCATGTGTTAATGCGTCCATTCCTGTTGCTGCTGCTAAAGATTTTGGCATTGATGCCATAAGTTCTGAATCTATTATTGCAACAATTGGTATATCGTTAGGGTCAACACATACCATTTTTATTTGTCTTTCTTCATCTGTTATAACATAGTTTATTGTAACTTCTGCTGCTGTTCCTGCTGTTGTAGGAAGTGCTATAACTGGCATTCCTCTATTTACAGTATTTGATAGTCCATTTAAAGATTTTATGTCAGCTCTATCTGGGTTTGTCATTACTATTGATATTCCTTTTGCTGTGTCCATACTTGAACCCCCACCTACTGCTACTATTATGTCTGCTTCTGATTTTTTACAAGCTTCTACTCCATCTAATACATTTTTAATTGTTGGGTTTGGTTTAATTTCATCATATAATGTGTATTTTATTTCTGCATTTTTCAATATTTCTTCTACTAAACTTGTTCTTGCATTTGCTCCAAAATAAGATGTTTCATTTAAGACAAATTTTACTGCCATTTTTAATTCCTCCTTTGTATTTTTTATATTTGAATTATATCAATAATATATTTTTTATGCAAGTAATATAATATTTAAGTTTCTTTCTTTCCATTCCCTGTTATGCTATGATGTTATAATACATAATGTATTTGTTCATTTCATTCGTTAAAAATTTGTAATTGTTTATCTTAAGCCTCTTTCACTCAGGCCTACAATGAATATAGTTATATTTTTATAACTTTTCGAATGTGATTGGAGCAATATTAGAAATTTTTAAATAATTTTATGGAAAGAGTTCACTTTTAGTGGAAGGGTGCCATAAAATTATTTTAGAATTTCTTATGTTGTGTATTGAACCGAGAAAATTATCAAAATATAACTATATTCATTGTATCCGTGAACATTTCTCAAGATAAGCAATAACAAATTTTAAAACTCATTCCATTCAAGTATACATTATGTATTATAACATCATAGCATAACAGGGAATGGAAAAGATTGAAATGCAAAATATAATATTCTATTTACAAATTAAAATCTAATAATAATTAATTTTAATTGTTTACTATTTTAGAATTTTCTTTTGAATTATTTTGTAAATCTATAATTACTTCAGAAGCCCTCTCTAAATCGTCATACATAATATCATCTTTAATAGAGAATGTATCTTTTACTTTTGTATTTCTTTGTTTTAAACTTTCAAAATTTATAATGACATTACTTTTTTGTTTTTTTGTTGAATTGGTTTCGTTTTTATCGAAAGTTTGCTCTTTTTCTTGCTGTGTTTTTCTAATTTCTTCTAATTGTCTGTTGATATTACTAATTTGCATACTTTGCATAATTCTTGCTTGAGAAAATGTATCTTCTGTATTTGTTAATCTTTCATTTAATTCTTTTAATGTTTCAATTTCATCTTGTAATTCCTTTACTGTATGTTTTAGTTCTTTTATTCTCACATTCATTTTTTTACTATTATTATGTATTTTGTACATTTTTTCTAAATTGTTATTATTCTGTTCTTCTAATATTCTGTTTCTTTCATTTATTTTCTTATTTTTTTCAATTATTGCATTGTTTTCTTCTTTTAAACTATTGATGTTATTAATAATATATTTTTGGTCTTCTCTTAAATATCTTACAGTTTCTAATACGTTTACTTTTTCATTTTTTAGACCATTTATATTTTCTTCTATATATCCATTTTTATTTTTTAGTGTTTGTATGTCTTCAAGAATATTTTTTCTTTGCTTTCTTAGATAATTTATAGTATCTTCTATATTATTATGTTTATCTAATAATTCACTAATTGTACTTGACATGTTATCTACACCATTAGTTAGTGTTTTGTTTCTATCTTCTAGTTGTTGTATAGATTTATCTATGTCTTTTCTTTCTTCTTTTAAGTTTTCTATTTGTTCTAAAATTAGAGTGTTTTTATCTTTTAAAGTATTAATATTTTGTGTAATATTTTCTTTTTCTTGTATAAATTCTTCTAATATTTCAGACATTTTTTTATTTTTTTCTGTTAATTCATTAATATTCTTTATTATTTCTTCTTTGTCTTTTCTCAAAATATTAATATTTTTTAATATTTGCTTATTTTGCTTTTCTAATTTTTCTACTTTTATATCTCTATTTTGGTTTTTTCTGTCATATTCTATAAATTTATTATTTGTTATCTCTTGTTCTGTTTGCAAGTCTTTCATTTTATTCAAAATATCAATATTTTTCTGTTCTTGCTCTATTTTAAAATCGTATATTTCGTTAATTATATGTTTATTTATTTTTTCTTGTTTTTGTAATAATTCTTTTTCTTTAGTTTTTTGTTTAGTTTTATATTTGTTTATATTTTTTTGAACTTTTAGTACTTTTTCAAATACTTTTTTTATTAATTTAATTACTCTTACTTCTGGTTTTTTATCTCTATTATTTTCTTTTGGTGTTATAATCCTATCTGTGTTTTTTTCTTTTTGTATATTTATTTTTGCTTGTTCTATTATTTCTTGTACTGTATAATTTTGTTGTACTACTTTTATGTTATTTGTGTTTTCTTTATCATTACCATAGTAGCCATATCTTTTGCCATAATATCTACTTTTATCAAACCTTTTTTTATTAAGGATGACCCCTAATATTTTTCCATTTACATCTTCAATTATCTTTTTTGATTTGTTAATTTCACTAATTCTTGTTTTCTTATTTTCAGCTACTAAAATCACATTATCTACCATTGATGCTATTGCAACACTATCAGATACTTCTAAGCATGGTGTAGAATCTAAAATGACTATATCATACATATATTTTAAAGTATCTATTACATTTTTCATTTTACTAGAAGAAATTAGTTCAGAAGGATTTGGTTGTATTGTACCATTTGTTAAAATATGTAGGTTTGGTATTTGTGTTTCTTTTATATGTTTTCCTACAAGTTCGACATTTTCAATTTTATTTTTAGTAATTTGATGTATACAATCTGATAATCCTTTGTCATTTTTTACATTAAATATATTTGCATTATCTCCGTGCTTTCGCAAATCACAGCTTACTATTATAGTTTTTTTGTTTGCATTGGCGAAAGAAACTGCTATATTATTGGTTATCCATGTTTTTCCTTCTTCTTGTTTTGGACTTGTAATTAATATAGCTTTTCTTTTATTAAGTGCTGTCATATATAATATATTTGTTCTTACTGTTCTTATTGATTCTGATATAAACGATTTTGGATTTAAATGTGTAATTAATTCTAAGCTGTCATGTGTACCTTCTATAATTGGTATTGTTCCTAAAGGTTTTAATGTTGTATAACTTATAATATCGCTTTCTTCTTTTATTGTATCGTCAAATGTATAAAATACTAATACTAAAACCCCTATTAGACCTATTCCTGCAAACACAAATATAGAAATGTCTTTAATATGATTAACATTACATGGTATTTTTTCTACTTCTGCTTCATCTATAATACTAATATTTTCCAAATTATAGATATTTTTTATTTCTTCCATAAAGACATTAGTCAATTCTTTTGTTAATTCCATTGCTAATTGTGGATTTTTGTTCTTTATTGTTATTTCTATAATTTGTGTATTCTTTTTGGCTTCTACCAAAATATTATTTTGCAATTCTTTTATTGGTATTTCAATTCCTAAGTTATTAATTGTTTTTTCTATTATTTTTGAACTTTTAGCTATATTACTATAAGTTGATATTAAATTAGTATTTATGTTCAAATCATTTTGTGTTATTTGTGTTTCTTTGTCTTGTTCGTTTTGTGATAACAATATAGTTTCTGAAGATTTATAAACATCCTGTTTTAGATAATAAGAATAAAAGTAACCTAGGGCTAAGGCAATAATTAAAATTAAAACTATTATTTTTTTCTTTGAAATAATAATATCTATTAATCTTTTTATATTTATTTCGTTTTCTTTTTCCATATACTCCACCTATTTAAACTTATATCTCAAATGTAATAACTAATTTATATTAAGTTATTTACTATTACTTTTATTCTTGGCCATTTGTATAATCATCTGGAATTGTAAATGCACTTTCTTCAATATTATTATATGAAATTTTTACATTTAGCAATTCTTCTTTATCTCCTACTAATGTTTTTATATAGATTAATTCATCATTATTATAGTAGAATCTTGTTTTGGCTTCATTTTCGTTTTTTAATGCCATATCTGTATTAATTAAAAAGTCTTGAAATCCTACAAATTCTTCATAATTACATCTTTTCCAGTTAATCATTTCTGTTCCAGAAATATTATTTTTGTCTGTTTCTTGTAGAGCTTCTAATTTTTCTTCTATCTCTGTTAGTATTGAGTCATTATTATTATAAATATAATATTTTTTGTTATCTTCATCTAAATAGTAAGTATTTCCTTCTTTTACTATATATTTTTTTGTCTTTCCATTAATTTTTTCTTCTTTATAGGCATTTTTTCCGCTTCTAGCTATTGTAATTGCATTGTTTTCGTCTAGTTCTCTTGTAAATGTTATTTGATTTGCCTGTGAAATCTCTGTATATATTTGGTCTGTTTTTTCAGGTTTTCCTTGTTTATTTCTACTAATTAAAAATACTGCTACTCCTAATATAGTAATTAATATTAATATACTAATTATTATAATAATTAATTTTTTGTTTTTTACTTTTTCTTTATTCATATTTTTCCCTCTCCATACTTGATTTTCATTCGTAATTTTAATCGCCTAAATTAATTCCTATACTTCTTGCTGTTTTTACTAAATCATCATCCATTGTAACATATCTTTGATTGCTTTCTTCTGTATTTCCTGATACAGCACCGATTTTTTTATTGTTTCCTACAACATCTTCCAAAGAAGCAAAATCAATTTTACCATTTTTAATAACTACCAAATTACCAAATTTTTCTTCTAGTGCTAGTCTCATAGCAGCAGTTCCATATTTAGTTGATAAAACTCTGTCAAATGCTGTTGGTGTTCCACCTCTTTGCATATATCCTAATGTTGTATTTCTAGCTTCTAGTCCTGTTAATTCTTGTAATTGTTTTGCAACAACTGGTCCTATACCTCCTAATTTTGTATTATCTACACCTTGTCCATTGTTTCTTACATTTTCTACTATAACTTGTCCTCCCTTTGGTTTTGCACCTTCTGCTACAACTACAACACTAAAGTTCTTTCCTCTTTTTTGTCTATTTTTTATTTTTTCTGCTACTCTTTCTATGTCATATGGAATTTCTGGTATTAATGCAACATCTGCTCCTCCTGCAATAGCTGACTCTAGTGCTATCCAACCAGCATATCTTCCCATAACTTCTAATACCATAATTCTATTATGTGTTTCTCCTGTTGTGTGAAGCCTATCTATTGCTTCCATAGCTACTGCGACTGCTGTATTATATCCAAATGTAATTTCTGTACAAGCAACATCATTATCTATTGTTTTTGGAACTCCTATTACATTTACTCCTTTTATAGTGAAGTCTCTAGCAGATTTTTGTGTTCCATCTCCTCCTAAAGTAAATATACAGTCAAATCCGTCTTTTTTGATATTTTCGACACATACATCTGATAAATCTTTATATTCTATATTACCATTCTCATCTACCACTTTATAGTTAAATACATTTGCATTTGTAGATGAACCTATAATTGATCCTCCTTTTGGTAAAATTCCTTGTGCATTTCCATCTTCTGCTGTACTTAGTTTTTCATAGTTATTTTTTAAAAGTCCATTGTATCCATCAATAAATCCATAGCATTCAACTCCATTGTTTTCAGCAGTTTTTACAATTCCTCTAATTACAGCATTAAATCCTGCTACATCTCCTCCATTTGCTAATATTGCTACTTTTTTAATCATTTTAAATTTCCTCCCTTGTATCTTAAATATTTATAAATATATGTATTTTATTATAACATTTTTTTAATTTCTTCATCATTTTTTAGTTCTTTACTTAAAAAATGATATGCTCTTTTGTCTTGCCTTATTGCTATTTCTGCTAATTCTTTATTATTTCTTAGTCGTAAGCTTGCATATTTTATTATTAGACCTTTATTTATTATTGCCGTTTTTACTACTTCATAGTCATCTCTTAAATTTTCGCTTGCATAATATAGTGTTTGTCCATAAGTTTTTACACTAGCCATTATTATTTCTTTGTCTGCTTTTAACCTTTCAGATGCGTAACAAGCTGTCCATGGTGCTTTTTCTATTGCTATCATCATTAATTCTTTGTTGTCTCTTAGCCTATCACTAACAAATTCCATTGCTTCTCCATCTTGTATTATTGCTGATTTTACTATTTCTTCGTCATCATGGAATTTTGGAGCTGCAAATTCTAAAAGTTTACCTTTTTCACTTACTGCTTTTAATACATATTCTTTATTATCAAAGTTTTTTTTCATTTCTATTATATCTGGTGCTTCCACTTTTTTAGCCCCTTCCTAAAGTGATTTGATTCATTTACTAATCTTTTACTTTTCTATAGATTTATTTTATTCTAATTTTTTTCTTGTAAATTTTTGTTTTATTCTATAGTTCTGCAATTAATGCTTTTATTTTTATTCCTTGCTCAGAGAACATTTTCTCATGTTCTGTTTCTATGTTGTTTTCAAAAATCGGTTCATTGTGTAAGTCATACGTCTTTTTTGAAATTTTAAATCCGCTTTCTTCAAAATATGTTAAGCTTGAATTAAATAAATCATCATCATCTGTTTTAAAGTAAATTTTTCCATTTGGTGCTAAAAATTGTTTATATTTTTCTAATTGTCTTGTATGTGTTAGTCTCTTTTTTCTGTGTTTTCCTTTTGGCCATGGATTACAAAAATTTATATAAATTCTTTCTATATTATCTTCTTTATCTAAAATATTTAATATTCTTTCTATATCATATCTTGTAAGTAGTACATTTTCTGGTTCTATATTTTTTTCTGAATAACTTTGTTCAACATTTCTTTTAGCTAGTCCTAGCATTGCATCTACTAAATCAATAGCAATGTAATTTATGTATAAATTATTTGATGCTAATTCTGATATAAATTGTCCTTTTCCACAGCCTAATTCTAAATGTATTGGATTATTTATGTTTTTAAATTGTTTGTTCCATTTTCCTCTATATTCTTCTGGATTGTCAATATAAAATTTACTTGCTTCTAACTCTGGTCTTGCCCATTTTTTGTATCTAATTCTCATTTTATTTTCCCTCTATTGCATTATTATATTTAACTTTTTTTATTTTTTATTTTCTATATCAAATTATATACATTTTTTTTAAAATTGTAAAGGTAAAAATTGTCTTTTCTGCTTATAAATGTTAAAATATTATTAGTTTTAGGAGAATTATTATGGAATTAAAATATATTATAAAAAATAACAATTTAAGTATTAATCAAATATTAAAAAATGAGTTAGAAATATCTTCTATATTGCTTAATAAATTAATTAAAAATCATAAAATATTTTTGAATGGCAATATCTGTGATACTAGAAATAAAGGAAATATTGGTGATGTTTTAATTATTGATTTATCATACTTTGAAGATAATTCTAATATTCTTCCAAAAGAAATGGATTTAAATATTTTATATGAAGATGAATGGTTACTAATTGTAAATAAGCCTGCTAATATTGCTATTCATCCATCTATTTTACATTATGAAGATTCCTTATCTAATGGTATTAAATTTTATTTTGATAAGATTGGACTACATAAAAAAATAAGACCTGTTAATAGGCTTGACCGTAATACTTCTGGTCTAGTTTTATTTGCTAAATGTGAGTATATACAAGAATGTTTAATTAAGCAAATGGCTTCTAATAAATTAAAAAAAGAATATTTAGCTATTTGTAGTGGAATTTTTGAAGAAAAGTTTGGAACTATAGATTTGCCTATTGCTAGAAAAGAAAATAGTATTATTGAAAGGTGTATTTCTGAAAAAGGTCAAAAATCAATTACTCATTATAAAGTTTTAAAAGAACTTGATAATTGTTCTTTGGTTAGATGTATTTTGGAAACTGGTAGAACTCATCAAATTAGAGTTCACATGTCTGCTATTTCTCATCCTTTAATTGGAGATAGTTTATATGGTACTACTTCTAATTTTATTAGTAGGCAAGCTTTACATTGCTATAGGTTACATTTTACCCATCCTGTTACTAAATGTGAGTTAGATTTTGTTTGTGATTTACCTTCTGATTTTTTATATATAACAAAAAAAGAGTAAATCTGTAAGCCGGGTTCTGTCTTTTAAAATAGTCATTTATCTAGAATATATATCACTATATATTTCAAGCCACGCAATTCAAGAAGGCACCGAGCAGGTTTAATCTTCTTTACAAGGTGTTGCTCCAGATGGGGTTTACACAGCATCCTATGTCACCATAGAACCGGTGAGCTCTTACCTCGCCTTTTCATCCTTACCTAAAATTAGGCGGTTATTTTCTGTTGCACTTTCCTTAGGGTCACCCCTACTAGACGTTATCTAGCATCTTTGCTCTGTGGAGCCCGGACTTTCCTCTCATATTTCCTTTCGAAAATTATCAGCGACTATTCAATTTACTCTGTTTTTGATTATATCATATTTTTTCTAATTCTTCTAGTAGATTTTTATATTTTATCAAAAAAATTTCTTTATCTTGAAGTGTAACTGAATTTTGCATTTCATTTATCATGATGTATGCTTTATTAATATTATATTGATTTTTGTTGTCTTGTTTTTCTATATTAGTAAGTAGTTTTGTAAATTCTTGTGTTGCTTGATTTATATTAGTTTCAATTCGCCCCCAATCTTCACTATCTAAAATACTGTATGCTTTGAATAAATAGTTTTTCGTTTTGTAAATGCAAATTTCTTTGTTTTCACTTGAACATCCTTCTGCAAATTTTGGTATATATTCATATAATTTTGATAGCTCATTTAAAGTTTCTTCTTTGTTTTCATTTTTAACGGCTTTAATAAGATTATCATATTCTGAGTTAAAATCTAAAATGTCTTGCTGTTTTATATTTGTTTTATATAGGTCTAATGTTAATGAAGATAATATTGGATAAATATCTTCTACTTGTTTTTTTATTTGTTCCCAATTAATTTCATCTTTTTTATTTAATATCCCTGTTGATTCCAAAAGATATTGTTGATTTTTTTGTTTTGAACTTGAGCTTTCTTGACCACTTTGTTGTCCATTTTGCGAACTTTCTTTAGATTTTCCTGTTGCTGAGCCACCAGAAGAAGATGAGCCCTGTTCTGAACTTTGTGTGTCTGTATTATCTTGATTAATGTTAGTAGATGATATTGTATATCCATCAAATTTTATATTGTTTAGTTCATTAAATAAGTTTATTAATTTAGCATTTATATATTGGGTTTCTGATTTTGCTTTGCTTTCTATATTTATGTTTTCGTCTTTTCCAGAAACTTTATATATTGCAAATGCTGAACTAACAATTATTAATATTAAAAATAAATATGCTATTTTTTTATATTTTTTCAAAATAACCTCCAAATAAGAATATTTTATTTTTAGTATTTACTAATTTTAGTTAAAATATTCTTATGAATATTTTTGTTTAAATTTAAATATAATATATTTAAATTAATGAAAATTTTAATATATTTTTAATTTTTATCTTATATTTTGTTTAGACAAATATATACATTAATTTTTTCTATAGAAAGGATTTATTTTATATGGCGTCAGTAAATTTATATAGTGAAAATTCAAGAGAAATTGAAAATTTTTTAAATTCTTTTTATAATTCTTCTTTTGATATAAATGGTTTAAATTGGAATCACAGTTATGATAATCCTGTTGAAATTGCTGAATTAATTGGGGTTTTTATTGATAATTTAGATAGATTTAATTTAATGATGTGGATTACTTTGGATAAGGGATTATATATACATGTAACAGAAGAAAATGCTAATAGTCTTATTAAATATTTGTACGAAAGGTATCCATATTGAATTTTTTATGTAAGAAATTGTGCAATGTTGTTGTTTTATTGAATAGGTAAAATCTTCTATTTTTATTTTGAAAATAAAATAATGCCGAATTTGCAACATTAATGTATAATTCGGCATTTATTTTTTGTTATTTTTCATCTAAATATATATGATTAATCTTATCTACATAAGAACTAGTCTTCTACTTCGTCTGCTTCTGTATAAGAAATTTCTTGAACAGTTTTGTTTTCTTCTAAGTTTGGATTAGATTCTACTTCTACTGTTCTTTCTAAATTATTTTCTTCTTGTTTATTGTTTTCACATTTTTCTACATTTTCTTTTTGTTCTTTTTTATCTTCTGTGGTTTGTTCTTTATTTTCTGTTTTTTCTATAACTTCTACTTCTTTTGCAGTTTCTTCTTGTTTTTCTCCACACTCTGGGCAAAATTTAACGTTTTTATCAATTTCTTTAAAACATTTTTGGCATATTTTTTTGTCTTTTAATTCTAAACATTCTTTTAAAATTGAATCAATTTCAGTACTTAATACATCTATGTTAGTACAATGTTCTTCTAGCTTTTCATCAATATTGTATTCTTCTTCTCTTATATGTTTTTGGTATATAGTTTCTCCAATTTCTTTATATAAATCATTTATTTGTGATTTTAATTCATTCATTTTCATTTTTAGTTTTGCTTCTTTTGCTAATTTTCCTGTTTTATCTGCTGTTACTTTGTATGCTTCACTTGCTTTTTTACCTAATTTATCAAAAAAATCCATATTAATTCCTCCATTTTTTATTTTTATTATACCAAATTTATTATATTTTATTCTGTTTTTTTGTCTCTTGTCATTAGATTATTTACTGCTACTTTTGGATTTAAATTTTCATATATAACTTGATAAACTGCATTTACTATTGGCATTTCTACATTATGTATTTTTCCTAATTGGTATGCAACATCAATATTATCAATACTTTCTATTACCATACCAACTTCTTTTTTAGTTTCTTCCAATGTTTTTCCTTGTCCGATTAATTTTCCTGCTCTTCTGTTTCTACTGTGTTCACTTAAGCATGTTACAATCAAATCACCCAATCCACTTAATCCATAAAAAGAATCTATATTGCCTCCTAATTTAACACCTAATCTTGAAATTTCTTTTAGTCCTCTTGTAATTAATGCTGCAAATGAATTATCTCCTAAATCGATTCCAGCTGCTACACCTGCACAAAATGCAATTATGTTTTTTAATGCTCCACCTAATTCTACTCCTTTTATGTCTTTTGATGTATATATTCTCATTTTTTCTGACATAAATGTTTCTTGTACTAGTTCTAGTACATCATCATCTTTAGAGGCAACTACTAATGCTGTAGGAATTCCAATAGAAACTTCTTCTGCATGGCTAGGACCTGAAAGTACTCCTATTTTTTGATTTGGCATTTCTTCTAAAATCACTTCATCTAGTGTTTTTAATGTCTCTTTTTCAAATCCTTTAGAACAAATTATTACAGGCTTATCTTTAACAAATTGTTTATATTGTTTAAAAATATTTCTTGTAAATTTTGATGGTGTGACATGTAAAACGAAATCAGTATCTTTTATTACTTCTTCAAAATTAGTTGAACAGTAAATCCCTTCTGGTAAAACTAATCCTGGTAAGAATTTACATCTTTTTTCATTGTTTATTATGTCTCTTTCTTCTTCCATAAAAGACCATATTTTTACTTCATTACCTACACTTACTAGGTGTACTGCTAGAGCTACTCCCCAGCTTCCACTTCCTATAATCGCAACTTTTTTCATTTTATCTATTCCTTTCTTACAGCAAACTTTTTATATAATGCTATTATTTGTTTCTTAAGCTTAATTTATTTTCTGTTCCATTTAAAATTCTTTTTATATTACTTCTATGATTATATAGCACAATTACTGCTAATATTACACTATATATAAAATATGTGCTTCCACTTTTTCCATCTGATAATACAGTATAATTGTCATTAATGAATAAAGTTAATACTGGGAATAATACAGCTGCACCACATGAACCTAAAGATACCATTCTTGTTAAAACCATTAGAACAAGTGCAAATACTAAACATATTAATCCAATTTGCCAATTACTCATCAGTAAAACGCCTAATGAAGTTGCAACACCTTTTCCTCCCTTGAATCCAAAAAATATTGGAAAAGTATGTCCTAATACAGATGCTATACCTGCGATTTGAACTAATAATTCTTTGTTTAAGTCTTTTATTATTTGGCCAATAAACATTGCTAATAATATTGAAATAACTCCTTTTAAAATATCACAAACTAGAGTTAATGCTGCGGCTTTTTTTCCAACTGTACGTAAAACATTTGTGCTACCTGCATTTCCACTGCCTTTTTCTCTAACATCAAATCCTGCCATTTTTTTAGTAATAATAACAGAAAAATTTATGCTTCCAATTAAATATGCTATTATAGCCATCATTATATATGCTACCATTTTTATTCCTCCTTTTTGTATGTGCCTACTTTTTTATTTTTCGATTTTTTCTCTTGCCATCATTCTTACTGGTGTTCCTTCTAATCCAAATTCTTTTCTTATTTGATTTATTAGATATCTTTGATATGAAAAATGGAATAGTTCTTTATTGTTTACAAATATTACAAATGTTGGTGGTTTTGTTGCTACTTGTGTACCATAGTAAATTTTTAGTCTTTTTCCTTTATCTGTTGGTGGTTGAACCATTGCTATTGCTTCATTTATTACTTGATTTAGTGTTGATGTTGGTATTCTCATTGAGTTTTGTCTTGCAACATCATTTATCATATCAAATAATTTTTCTACTCTTTGTCCTGTTTTTGCTGATATGAAGATTGTAGGTGCATATGATAAATATGATAGTTTGTTGTAAATTTCTTTTTGATATTTTTCTAAAGTTCCTGTTGTTTTTTCATATTCATCCCATTTATTAACAACAATTATTACTCCTTTTCCAGATTCATGTGCTTCTCCTGCAATTTTAGCATCTTGGTCAGTAACTCCATCATTTGCATCTATCATCATTAAACATACATCTGCTCTTTCTATTGCAAGCATTGTTCTCATAACACTATATTTCTCGATTGTTTCATTTACTTTGTTTTTCTTTCTAACTCCTGCTGTATCTATTAAAACATATTTTCCATGTTCATTTTCAAATGGAGTATCTATTGCGTCTCTTGTTGTTCCAGCAATATTACTTACAATTGTTCTTTTTTCTCCTAATATTTTATTAATTAAAGATGATTTTCCTACATTTGGTTTTCCTATAACTGCAACTTTTATTGTATCATCTACATCTTCATCTTCTGTTTTTGCTGGAAAATGTTCATAAATTGCGTCTAAAACATCTCCTATTCCTAAAGCATTTGTTGCTGATATTGGATATGGTTCACCCATCCCTAAATTATAAAATTCATATGCTTCTTGACTATCTCTATCATAATTGTCTGCTTTATTACATACAAGTACTATTGGTTTTCCAGATTTTTTAAGCATTAATGCAATTTCTTTATCTGCTGCTGTAACACCTTGTTTTATGTCTGTTAAAAAGATTATAACATCAGCCATTGTAATAGCTAAATTTGCTTGTTCTCTCATTTGAGATAAAATTATGTCTTCTGAATCTGGTTCAATTCCACCTGTATCTACTAATGTGAATTGTCTTCCTCTCCAATTTGATTCTGCATAAATTCTATCTCTTGTTACACCTGGTGTGTCTTGTACAATTGATATTCTGCTTCCTGCTAAATAGTTGAAGAAGGTTGATTTTCCTACATTTGGTTTTCCTATAATTGCTACAATTGGTTTTGGCATTTTATGTTTTATGTTAATACAATGATTAACATATCCTCCCTTCTATATATGAATATTTTTGTCATTAATTTTAGTTCAATGTTTATATGTTATGTGTTTATATTCAGTTTACAATTTTTATATAGATATTTTACTATAACGTTCTTTAAAAAGCAAGAAATAATTTATCATTCTATTACTAACTAGTCAGCATTAATATGATAAAACTATGTTAGTAATAGAATATTTCAAATTATCTTCCTCCACCTCCGGCCTCCGGCCGCCACCGAATCCGCCGCCTCCAGAGAATCCACCTCCATAGCCTGAACCTGATGAATGTGTTGAAGCTATAGATGAATTAATTGATGAACTAATTGACCTTGAAAAACTGTTACTAAAGTTTGTGCTCATCATAATGTTCATATAACTGTATGTTACAATACCATTTGATATTTCTTCAAAATTAGGATATACAATTTTTAATTGTTTTATTACTTTATCTGCAATATCAAATGCTGTTGCAAACACCAAGTATTTTTCCCATATTACTAGTTCTGGAACATTCTTTTCATTTAATAAAGAAAAGTCTTCCATATATTTTTTTAGTCCATTCCACTCTTCTTTTTGATTTACTCCTTTTTGAGTTAGTATATTTAATTTTTTTATTACATTTCCACATATAATAATATTTATAATACATATTATAGATGGAATCATAAATACAGGTACTCTCATATAAAAGAATAGAAAAATAGCAAATATAATTGCAAATATATATCCTGCTTGACCATTTTTGTATTTTTTATATTCTTTTTGTATGTTTTCGTCTATGATTTCTTCTTTAATTAATTGGCTTTCTGCTCTTCTAAAACTATTGTTTAATAAGCTTTCTGTTTCTGAGGAATGTCCTTTTATATATTTTTCTAAATCTTTTAGTGTAAAAGACCATTCTTCTTTTTTAGTTTTCTTAATAAATTCAAAAATAGCTTTCTCTTCTGGTTTTAAATTTTCATCAGCCTCTTTTAATATATTTATATTTGTGATTTCTTTTCCTTTTGAATCTTTTTCTTGTTTTATTTCCATATATCCTTTTAATGTTAAGTCTAGCATTGTTGCTGAGAATATGTTTCCAAAAGTTTTAGGCGTGTATTTTTCTAGTTTTACATTAAGTATTCTAAAAGCTTCTCCTGGTGTTGCTTCTTCATTTGGCAATTCTCTAAAATATTCTAAATTTGTTTCTGGTTGATATTTTTTTATTTCCTTGTTCTTTTTTAAGTATTTAATAGTTTTTCTAACGAATATTATTGCAAGAATTAAATCTATTCCAAAATAAATACCTAGAGATATGATAATTTTATTTTTTTCCCACCATTCGCTTCTTTTTCTTTTAGCATTTGCTTTATCTGCTAATTTTGTTTCTTCTTTAACTGCTTTGTCTAGTATTGATGTGTTTTTTACTCTTCCAGTAGTTGTAATAAGGTCTGATGGGAATAATGTTCTTACTTCTACAAATCTTCCACTATTAAAATTATTTAAATTAAATTCAATTTTATTTGTGTCTGTTGCATAAATTGTTCCATTTAATCCTTCTGTGTGTCCCCATACTCTTATATCATCTTTATTTTGTACATTTGAAGGAAGATATATTGTTCCTTTTATTTTTTTTGCACTTACTTCAAAGTCTTTTCCAATAAATTGCCAATATAGTTCTGCACAATCATTGTATTTGGTTATTGCGTCTTCAACTTTATAAGATATTTTATATTTTTTAGTTGCTCTTTCACTATCTAATCCAACGCCCCATCCAATTTCAAAATCTCCGTCTTGATTTTTTGTTCCATAATATGATCCTTTAGCCACATGATATGCCCATGTTTCTGTCTTTAAAAACGTTTTTTCATTATTTGTTGAAATTATCTCTTTTACTTTAACATCTGTTATTGCTGAATATTTAGAAGCGTCTGTTTTAAAGGTTTTATATAATGTATTTGTATTTGTTACATTAATATCCCATGTTTCTGTTACATTCATGCTCCCATCTGCATTGATTTGTGCCTCAAATTCTAGGTTGTTTAGGTATAAGCTTCCCGCATTGGATTTTATTGTTCCTAATAAAATAAAAAAGAAGCTTAACAATATTAAATATAGTGTTTTTTTAGTTTTCTTCACTATTTTTCCCCCTTTATTTTTTATTTTCAAATTGATTTTACTATACTTAAGTTTAAATATCAACGATATTTTTAATTTAAGTTTCGTTTTTTCATAACTTGTTCTACTATGATATTATAATTCATGATGTAGTTTTAAATGGAATGAGTTTTAAAATTTGTTATTGTTTATCTTGAGTAATGTTCACGGATACAATGAATATAGTTATATTTTGATAATTTTCTCGGTTCAATACACAACATAAGAAATTCTAAAATAATTTTATGGCACCCTTCCACTAAAAGTGAACTCTTTCCATAAAATTATTTAAAAATTTCTAATATTGCTCCAATCACATTCGAAAAGTTATAAAAATATAACTATATTCATTGTAAGCCTGGACGAAATGGGCTCAAGATAGACAATTACAAATTTTTAATCATAGTTTTACAAATTTCGACACAAAAAATGGAACGAATTAGGACTGTCCCCCTTGTCTGTTTTTTTTTATTATGGTAATATTAATAATATGAGAAAGGACTGATAAATATGGCTTTTGATGGTATTGTTACAAAGGCAATTATTGCAGAGGTTTCTAAACTTTGTGATTCAAGAATTGATAAGGTTTTTCAACCTGATAAGAATACTATTGTTTTGGGTATGTATCAAAATGGTTTAAATTATTTATTAAATATTTGTATAGAGGCTCAAAATTGTAGAGTAAATTTAACAACTCATTCAAGGCAAAATCCTATGGTTGCTCCTAATTTTTGTATGCTTTTAAGAAAAAATCTTGTTGGTCTTCGTTTAAAAAATATTTATTCTCTTGATTTGGAGAGATTGGTTATTTTAGAGGTAGAAGGTTTTGATGATGTTGATGATATAATTTCTAAAAAGTTAGTTATTGAGCTTATGGGTAAACATAGTAACATTATTTTATTAGATGAGAATAATATAATTGTTGATAGTTTAAGACATATTAAAGAGGTTGATGAATGTTATAGGGATATTTTGCCTCATACAAAATATGTTTTTCCTTCTACAGAAAAATATAATTTTTTAAATTTGCAAGGTTTTGATGAGTTTTATAATATGTTAAATGTCTCTTCTTTGCTCGATTTGCCAATTGAAATTTCAAATAAGTTTAATGGTATTAGTAAAAATTTTGTTTCTTTTGTTATTAATAAATTTAATATTACTGAATTTACAAAGCAAAATTTAGAAATTGTTTTTAATTATATAAATGAAGTTATTTCTAATATTGGAACAGATGGATTGTCTTTTGAAAAGGTTTATAATTTTAATGGAGTTCTGAAAGATTATTCTTTAATCTTACAAAGGTCTAATCACCCATATGATTTAAACTTTTTTATAGATGACTTTTATTATTTTAAAGAAACAAATGAGCAGTTAAAAAATAGTAGGAATACTTTATTAAAGCTTGTGCTAGAAATATTAAAGAAATATAAAAAACGTCTTTATAATATTGATGAAAAATTATCTGAATGTGAAAATATGGATAAATATAGAATATATGGAGAATTAATTACAGCTAATTTATATCGTATTCCTAATGTAAATTTAGATAATATCGAAGTAGAAAATTATTATGATAATAATAATAAGCTTATTATTCCTCTTGATAAGAAGTATCTTCCGAATATAAATGCCAAAAGGTATTTCAAAAAATATAGCAAATTAAAAAATGCTTTGGAAGTTGTTTCTGTTCAGAAGGAAGAAACTTTGAAAGATTTAGATTATATAGAAAGTGTTGTTTATGAATTAGAAAGTGCATCTACATTAGAAGAAATTACAGTTATATTTGAAGAAATTTCTGAAAATGATATTTTTAAAGAAAAAACATCTAAGTCTGTAAATTCGAAACAAAAATCAAAAATTAAAAAGTCTAAACTTACAAAAAATAAAGATGTTAGTTTTAATCCAATAAAATATACTATTGATAGTTATACTATTTTAGTTGGTAGAAATAATAAAGAAAATGACTATTTAACTTTAAAATATGCAAGTAAAAATGATATTTGGTTTCATACTAAGGATTTCCATGGAAGCCATACAATATTAAAAATAGATAATAATTTGCCTTATCCTGATAATGATATTTTGATAAAAGTTGCTGAAATTGCTGCTAGACACAGTAAGGCTAAAAATTCTTCAAATGTTCCTGTTGATTATTGTGAAGTAAAATATGTCAAAAAGCCTTCTGGTTCTAAACCTGGAATGGTTATTTATACAAATAATAAAACATTGAATGTAACTCCTTAATATATAAAACTTAGCTTCACTTTTATTAATAATTTTCTTAATTAAGTTAAAGAAATTGTTCCAGAAACTCTGAACTTTCTTTAAATGAACTTTTATAACCATACCCTACTAAATCTAATATAAACAAATTAGTAATTATCCTTCAGATTGTCCCTATGCCAACAATTTAAGAAAAAAGAAGAAAATTTTATTATTTTTCTTCTTTTTCCATCTTCATAATTTATTTGATATAATTTTTAATTTTTATAATTTTTTCTATAATTTAAAACTTTTATTATTTAGGTTTTATTATTTCACATTTTATTAATATAGCCTTTTACCACTTTCATAAATTTTCTTAAATTTCGCAATATTTTTTGGCTAATTTTTCATTTTTTCTTTTATTTTAACTAGAGTATTTAGTGCGTCTATTGGTGTTAATTCATTTAAGTTTATTTTGTCAATTTCATGTGCTATTTCTGCCAATTTGTAGTTAAACATATCAAATTGCCCTTCTACTGTTTTTTTGTTTTCTTGTTTCTTTCCAGTTAATATATTTTTTCTTTCTAGCCCTCTTAAAATTTCATCTGCTTTTTGTGTTACAACTTTTGGTACTCCTGCTAAGCGAGCTACATGTATTCCATAGCTTTCGTCTGTTCCACCTCTTAATATTTTTCTTAAAAAGATTATATCTTCTCCTTTTTCTTTAACTGCTATGTTATAATTTTTAACTCCATCAAGTTTTTCTTCTAATTCTGTTAATTCATGGTAATGTGTTGCAAATAATGTTTTTGCTCCGCATTTTTCTTTATTTGCTATATATTCTGCTACAGCCCATGCAATAGAAAGTCCATCATATGTTGATGTTCCTCTTCCTATTTCGTCTAAAATTATTAAGCTATTTGATGTTGCTTCTTTTAAAATAGTTGCAACTTCCATCATTTCTACCATAAATGTACTTTGCCCCATACTTAAATCATCTGAAGCTCCTACTCTTGTAAAGATTTTATCTACAACTCCAATATGTGCTTCTATTGCTGGTACAAATGAGCCCACTTGTGCCATTAAAGTAATTAATGCTACTTGTCTCATGTATGTAGATTTACCTGCCATATTAGGTCCTGTTATTATTGATAATCGATTTTCTTCTTTATCAAGATATGTATCATTTTCAACAAAAGCCCCTGTTCCTAACATTTTTTCAATTACTGGATGTCTTCCACCTTTAATATCTATTGTTCCAGAATCATCAACTTGTGGCATGCAGTAGTTCATATCTTCTGCAACTATCGCAAATGATGTAAGTACATCTAATGTTGATACAATATTTGATGTTTTTTGTAATCTTTTTACATTTTTCGCAATTTCTTCTCTTATTTTTACAAAAGCATTATATTCTAAGTTTATTACTTTTTCTTCTGCTCCTAAAATTTGATTTTCTAAATTTTTCAAATCTTCTGTTATAAATCTTTCTGCATTTGTCAATGTTTGTTTTCTTATAAATCTATCTGGTACTTGCTCTAATCCAGATTTTGTTACTTCAATATAATATCCAAAAACTTTATTAAATCCTACTTTTAAGTTTTTAATTCCTGTTTTTTCTCTTTCTTCTGCTTCTAATTTTATAATCCAGTTTTTACCTTCTGTTGTTGCTGTTTTTAGTTTATCTATTTCTTCGTCATACCCAAGTTTTATAATTCCCCCATCTTTAATTGTCATTGGTGGGTCATCCACTATAGCTTTTTGTATTAAATTATAAATATCTTGTAATTCGTCTAAACCTTCATATAATTCTTTTAGCATATTTACTTTACAATTTGATAATACTTTTTTTAGTTCAGGTAGTTTTTCTAAAGAGTTTCTTAAAGTAATCATATCTCTTGCATTCGCATTTCCATATGCCATTTTTCCGGCAAGTCTTTCTATGTCATAAACTTTTTTTAAATTTTCTACAATGTCTCCTCTTAAAATAATATCATCTTTTAGTTCTTTAACTGCTTCTAATCTTCTATTTATTTCTGTTGTGTCTATTAATGGGTCATTCAACCATCTTCTTAAAGCTCTTCCTCCCATTGATGTTGATGTTTTATCTAATACCCATAAAAGTGTTCCTTTTTTTGATTTATCACGCATTTTTTCTGTTATTTCAAGATTTCTTCTGGCATTTATATCTAATGACATATATTTTGAAATATTATATATTATAATTTTGTTTATATGTTCCAATGTTGTCATTTGCGTTTGTTCAATATATTCAATTAATGCGTTTATTGAGCATATTACTAAAGTTTTATCTTCTATGTTTTCTATTTCTTTATGATTGTTATCTTCAAAGCTAAATCTATATTTTATTTTTTCTATGTCATCTACAAAAAATTTATCATTAAAAATTGTTATGTAAGATTCAAATCTTTCTTTAATTTGGCTCATTTCTTCTGTACAGTTTGCCATCATACTGTTTATTACAAGTTCTGATGGAGTATATCTTGCAATTTCATCTAATACTAACGGAAAATTTTGGTTGTCTTTTATTTCGGCTGAATAGAATTCTCCTGTTGAAATATCACATACACTTATCCCAAAATATATTCCAGACTTGAATATTGACATTATGAAATTGTTTTTTCTTTCTTCTAGCATGTTGCTTTCAACTAAAGTTCCTGGTGTTACTACTCTTATAACTCCTCTTTTTACTATTCCTTTAGCTTCTTTTGGATCTTCTAATTGTTCACATATTGCAACTTTATATCCTTTTGCAATTAATCTTGAAACATAAATTTCTGCCGCATGATGTGGTATTCCACACATTGGTGCTCTGTTTTCTTGTCCACAATCTTTTCCTGTTAAAGTAAGTTCTAGTTCTCTTGATGCTGTTATTGCATCATCAAAAAACATTTCATAAAAATCTCCTAATCTGTAAAACAAGATGCAGTCTTTGTATTGTTCTTTTGTTTCAAGGTATTTTTGCATCATTGGTGAAAATTCTGCCATAATTATTTTTCATCTCCTTTTGAGTATTCATCTAGTTCTTCTGTTAATTCTTGATTACATTCATTGTTTTTTGTTTGATGTTCTAATTTTGGTACATCTGTTTTTAATGATTCTCTATATGATTTTGCTTCACTTGTTTTGTTCATTTTCTCACATTCTAAAATTTTTTTCAATTCATCGCTTTTTCTTTTTAAGCTTTTTGTGTTTTCTCCTAATTCTGTCATTGCTTGTTTTTCTGTTAATCCTTTTTCTATTAATTTTTCATATATCAAAAATAGTTGCATTAGTTGTGCTTTTCTATCTTCTACACAATTTGAATAACTTACTTTTCTTCTTTCAAGTGTATCAATATATCGTTTATCTTCCTCTGTCATCTTTCCACTTATATAGTTTTTATAAATTGTATATAACACTCTGTTTTTATATTGTATTTTATTTATATTTCTTCTATAAGTTCTTTCAGCAATATCATACTTTTCTTGCATATTCATTACACTTTCGTTTGTTTTAACTATTTCTATTATTAATGCTTCATAGTCTATATTTTCATTTTTAGCTGGTTTATATGGATACATTTTTATATATTGATTTAATAGTTCTTTATTATCTATTTCATATATTTTATTTGCTAATGTTCTAATATCTGTCTTTAATTTTTTCGCTAGTTCTACTTTTGTTGTTTTCTTATTTATTAAATCTTTTATGCAATTTTCAAATTCTTGTTGACTAATTTCTACCAACTATTTTCCCTCCTTAAGATATTTTCGTAGTTTTAGATGATTTTGGTGGTTTTGGGGTTGGAGATGATTTCGGGGTCAGAGACAAGGTGATTTTGGGGTCGGAGACAA
>CAUWIY010000012.1:0-50549 GCA_963559065.1 uncultured Clostridia bacterium | reverse complement strand
CACCACGCTGGCGAATATTAGGTACTAAAAAATACTACCTATATTCGAGCAAAATGGATTTTGCTAAGTATTAATACTACGTAAACTAGCATTAATAAATTTTTATAATAAGGAAGTGATGAAAATGTGGAGGAGTTCGGAGCAAGCTTTAGATAGTATTTTCTTATCATATAATAAAATCTTAAAGAGATTTCAGTTGCTAGGTGTTACTACTAAATATGGAAAAGAAATAACACATGAGGATTTAAGAAAAGCTATAGAAGTTATGCTAAAAAAACATCCAACTTGCAGATGGAGAAGTGAAAAAGTAAGAAGTAGAAAATATTTTGTTTTAATTGAAGGGTATTATTGGTTGCTAAATGTGTATTTTCAAAAAGAAAAATCATTAACAGATGCTGATATAGATTTTTTTGAAGATAGAATTAGGCAATATGAAGAATTATTAAAAATAGAACATAATGAAAATTGGTTGAATGAAGATATGGATATAAAACAACTATGTGAGTATTTTGATAGAAGAGATATTACTGTTAGAAAAGCAGTTAAAAAAATGTGTGATAATGGATTTGAGCAATATAAATTTTTAGTTGATGGCAAAGTTGTTGTTTCTAGTAAAGGTGTTGAATGGATTTGTAAAAATGTTTTTAAACAAAAGTATTTGGAATTATTAGAAAAGAAGAAAATGGAATTGACGGAGAAGTATATAAAGGCAGGCTATATATATGATCATTTTTTTCATAGAAATTAATTGTAAATATTTAGAAGTACCTGTTGAGAAAAATGTCGTTTTGTGATAGAATACATCATGTAATAATGTAACTATTGGAGGAAAAGATGGAACAAGAAACAAAAAGTATTATAGATAGAATTTGGACAAACTTTTGGGAAGGTGGAGTAACAAACCCATTAACAGTAATTGAGCAAATAACATACCTTTTATTTATAAAAGGATTAGATGATATAGATATAGCACATGAAAAAAGTGATCATATGTTAGGAATAAAAACAAAAAGAATTTTTGATGAAAAACATCAGGAATGTAGATGGAGTATATTTAAAAACTATCCAGCTGAAAAAATGTATAGAATAGTTGGAGAAGATGTATTTCCATTTATAAAGTCATTAAGTAATAATAAAAATTCTGGATATGCAAAATATATGAATGATGCTATATTTATCATACCAACACCTATTATGTTACAAAGAGTTGTAACAGCAATAGACAAACTTAAAATGAAAGACAGAGACACAAAAGGTGATGTATATGAATACCTTCTTTCAAAATTATCTACAGCTGGTACAAATGGACAATTTAGAACACCAAGACATATTATTAAGATGATGGTAGAATTAATGAAACCTACTCCAGAGGACATAATTGTTGATCCAGCTGCTGGAAGTGCGGGATTTTTAGTAGAAGCAGGAGAATATTTAAGAAATAATCGAAATGATTTATTTTTAACAGAAAATTTAAAAGAGCATTTTAATAATACAATGTTTTATGGATTTGATATGGATAGGACAATGCTTAGAATTGGTGCTATGAATTTAATGCAACATGGTATTGAAAATCCAAATATATCATATAAAGATTCTTTATCAGAAGATAATGAAGATAATAGCAAATATACATTAGTACTTGCAAATCCACCTTTTAAAGGTTCTATTGATAGTGAGAGAACTTCAAAAGATTTATTAAATGTTACAAAAACAAAAAAGACAGAATTATTATTTTTAGCATTGTTCTTAAGAATATTAAGAACAGGGGGACGAGCTGCTTCAATAGTTCCAGATGGAGTGCTATTTGGAAGTTCAAATGCTCATAAAGCAATAAGAAAAGAAATTATTGAAAAGCATAAATTGGAAGCAATAATATCAATGCCAAGTGGCGTATTTAAACCTTATGCTGGAGTTTCAACTGCTATTATGATATTTACTAAAACAAGTGATGGTGGAACAGATAAAGTATGGTTTTATGATATGACAGCAGATGGATTTAGTTTAGATGATCAAAGACAACCTGTAAAAGAAAATGATATACCCGATATTATAAAAAGATTTGATAATAGGAATTCTAAAGAGGAACAGGAAAGAGCAAGAACAGAAAAATCTTTCTTTGTACCTAAAGAAGAGATTGTAGAAAATGATTACGACTTATCTATTAACAAATATAAAGAAATAGTAGTAGAAAAGAAAGAATATGAAGAACCAAAAGTTATTTTAAAAAGAGTAATCGATATGGAGAACGAACTTCAACAGAAATTAAAAGAGTTGGAGGAATTGTTATAATGGAAAAAGTAAAGTTAGGAGATGTTTGCAAAGTACAAGGAGGATATGCATTTAAGAGTAAGGAATTCCAAAAAGATAGTATTCCAATTATAAGAATAGGAAATATTCAAGATAATGAAGTGGAGATTGATTATAATGTATGTTTTACAAAGGAATTTTTAAATAAACATCCAGAATTTGAAATAAAATATGGAGATATATTGATAGCTATGTCTGGAGCAACTGTTGGAAAAATAGGAAAATATCAAAATGATACTAAAGCTCTATTAAACCAACGTGTTGGAAATTTTATTGTTACAGAAAAATTAGAAAAAAGGTATTTATATTTTTTATTACAATCACCTTTATTTGAAAAATTTATATTAAATAATGCTTTTGGATGTGCACAGCCTAATATAAGTAGTAAGCAAATAGAAGAATTTGAGTTTTATAATTATGATAATGTAGAACAAATTGAAATTGCAAATCAATTAGACAAAGTTCAAGAGATAATAGATTTTAGAAAAAAACAAATACAGGAATTAGATGAATTAATCAAATCTCAGTTTATCGAGATGTTTGGAAATATAAATTCTTATAAAAGACTAGAAGAATATTCAATACTAATTACTAAGGGGGCTTCTCCAAAATGGCAAGGAATAGATTATAAAAACGAAGGAACATTATTTATTACAAGTGAAAATGTTAGAGAAGGCTATATAGATATTAGTAAGCCTAAATATTTAGATGATAAAATTAATGAAATACTACCAAGATCTGTACTAAAAAGAGATGATATTTTAATTAATATTGTTGGCGCATCTATTGGTAGGGCTGCAAAATATGATTATGATTATTTGGCAAATATAAACCAAGCAGTAGCATTAGTAAGAACAAAGAATGTAAATAATATATATTTGTTGCAATACTTGAATAGTGAACAAGCTATTAAAATGTATACTGATATGAAAAAAGGTGGAGCAAGGGAAAACTTAAGCCTTAAAAACATTTCAGACTTAAAGATTCCAGATGCACCAATAGAATTACAAAACAAATTTGCAGAAGTTGTTAAGCAAATCGATAAACAGAAATTTGAAATACAAAAGAGTTTAGAAGAAACACAAAAGTTACAAGAAAGTTTAATGAATAAATATTTTGGATAGGAGAAATAAAAATGTTATCATATGAAATATATAATTATTATTCTTTTGTAAATGATAAATTAGAAGAAATGAATAAAGTCTTTAATATATTGTTTGATTGGAAAGAAAAATATAATGATAAATGTGAACATATTTTGAATAAGATATTAACATCTAAAACGACTTCTTCAGGGAATGAAACACATTATATTATACAAAACGGTGGAATTGTAAAAAGTTTTGATGAAGTGATGGAAGAGTTACAGAAAAGTTTTAATGCAATAACAGTTACTATTAAATATGGTGCAATAAAAAAAGAAATAGAAACATATAAAGCTGAAAATAAAATTGGAGCGGATTACATAGAGGAATTCTTTGGTCATACTGACTATATGTTAGAGGTATATCAAGAGTGGATACAAAATCTAAAAAGCAAAGAGCATGCAATAAGACTAGGAGAGCAAATTACCAAATATGAGAATATTTTTTCAACATGTAAAAATGTGTACGAAAATTTTTTAAGTTTATATACTGATAATGAAGAAGCAGAAAGTCAAAAAACCATAGAGATTCAATTATTGGATGTAGAATTTGATTTAGATGAATTTAATTCTGTATTAGATTCGATAAACAAAGTGTACTATGAGCTAGGAAATATAATGTATCCCAATATTGGAGGAACACAATATGAAAAGTTAAAAATTGTAAAGATTGAATCTGGTTCAATTTGGAGTATACTATTTGGAAATGAAAATATTTTATCAGCCTTAGCAAAATTTTTAAATAAGACAATAGACTTAATTTTTAATAAATTTACAATAGAAGGAAAATTATCAAGACAACAGGGAATCAATAGTGCAATAAAAGATTCCTTAGAAATGGCGGAGACTTTAAAGAAGATGGGATATGAAGTTGATGATTCAAAAGCTGATATACAAAAAGCATTCATATGTTCAACTAAAAATTTAGTAAATATAGCTAGTAAAAGTGCGAAAATTAAAGTAAATAGTGAAATACATGAATTGAAGGATAATTTGAAAATCAAATATCTAGAAGAAAATAAAAAACTTTTATTAACAGATGGAAATGATATTGATAACGAAGATAAGGAGTAAAATATGTCAAACTTTGATTTTTTAAAGCAAACAGGAATATTTAGAAGTTTTGCAGACGCTTCAATAGAAGCAGAAAATGGAATAGTATTAAATACAGTAACATGTAGTATATTAAGTAGGCGAGCATTAGAACTTGCAGTAAAATGGTTATATGCTAATGATATGGACTTAAAAATGCCATATCAAGATAACATATCAACATTAATACATGAAATTTCATTTAGAAATATATTAGATGCAAAACTATTTCCACAAATTAAATATATTATAAAACTTGGCAATTTTGCTGTCCATAACAACAGGAAAATAACAAGACAAGAGGCAGTAATGTCTTTAAGATATCTATTTAATTTTATGCAATGGATATCTTATTGTTACGGACAAGATTATCAAGAATTAAAGTTTGACGAAAGTATTTTACCAAAAGAGAATGCTAATATTTTAGCTGTTAAAGAAAAAGAAAACTTATACGAAGAATTAAGCAAAAGAGATAAAAAATTAGAAGAAGCAATAAGAGAAAACAATGAATTAAGAAAACAAATAACTGAAAATAGAGAAAACAAGAAAAAGGTTTATGATTTTAAAGTAGAAAACATATCAGAGGCAGAAACAAGAAAGAGATATATAGATTTAGAATTAAAGCTTGCTGGATGGGATTTTGATACAAACATGACAGCAGAACTACCTGTATCAGGAATGCCAAATAATGAAGGAACAGGATATGTCGATTATGTATTATTTGGAGAAAATGGATTACCACTTGCAGTAGTAGAGGCAAAGAAAACAAGTGTAGATGCAAGAGTTGGACAAAATCAAGCTAAACTATATGCAGATTGTATTGAAGCAGAGCACCATCAAAGACCAGTTATATATTATACCAATGGATATGAAATATATATGTGGGATGATAAAGAATATGCACCAAGAAGAGTTAGTGGTTTCTATACACAAGATGAATTACAGTTGCTTATAGATAGAAGAAAAAACAAACAAAGTTTAGAGCATGTTTATATAGACCCAAATATTGCAGGAAGAGAGTATCAATTAGAAGCTATAAAAAGTGTATGTGAAACTTTTGAAGAAGGTCATAGAAAAGCACTTCTTGTTATGGCTACTGGTACAGGAAAAACAAGAACAGCAATATCAATAGCTAAAATATTAACAGAGCAAAATTGGGCTAAAAATATATTATTTTTAGCAGATAGAACAGTGCTTGTAAAACAAGCAAAAAATAACTTTAATAAATTATTACCTAATATGTCAGGCTGTAATTTATTAAGTTCAAAGGATAATCCAGAAGAATCAAGAATTGTATTTTCAACATATCAAACTATGATGAATGCAATTGATGATATAAAATCTAAAACTGGAAATAAATTATTTACTCCTGGACATTTCGATTTGATAATTGTTGATGAAGCACATAGAAGTATATATAACAGATATCAAGCAATATTTGAATACTTTGATGGCTTAGTTGTAGGACTTACAGCAACTCCTAGAAGTGATGTTGATAGAAATACATATAGATTTTTTGAAATAGAAAATAATGTCCCTACATATGCTTATGAATACGAACAAGCTGTAAAAGATGGATATTTAGTAGAATACCATTCTATATCTACAAGTACCGATTTTATGGATAGAGGAATTAAATATGATGAGTTATCCGATGAAGAAAAAGAAGAATATGAGAACTTGTTTGAAGAGGATGAAGCGCCTGAAGAAATAAATGCAGCTGCGATAAATAGTTGGCTATTTAATAGAGATACTATTAAGAAACTTATAGAATTACTAATGGAAAAAGGAATAAAAGTTGAGGGTGGAGATAAGCTAGGAAAAACAATTATATTTGCTAAAAACCACAGACATGCACAAAAAATAGAAGATGTATTTAATGAATTATATCCATCATATAGAGGCGAATTTGCAAAATTAATAGATAATCAAGTAAAATACAATGATACTATAATAGATGACTTTTCAAAGAAAGATGATTTCCCTCAAATAGCAATATCAGTTGATATGCTCGATACAGGAGTAGATGTTCCAGAAGTAGTAAATTTAGTTTTCTTTAAACCCGTAAAATCTAAAATCAAGTTCTGGCAAATGATAGGAAGAGGAACAAGACTTTGCAAAGATTTATTTGGAATAGGACAAGATAAAAAAGAATTTTACATTTTTGATTATTGCAAGAATTTTGAGTTCTTTTCTGTAAATTCAAAAGGGATAGAAACATCATCTCAAGTTAGTCTTACAGAAAAAATATTTAACTATAAACTTGACTTAATTGTTGAATTACAACATATGAAATACCAAGCACAAGAAGAATTTAAACAATATAGAGAATCTTTAATTAATGAATTTATTGAAGAAATTGCTAAGCTTAATAAAGATAGATTTATGGTAAAAGCAAAACTATATTATATTGATCAATTTTCTAAGAAAGAAAATTGGAATTACTTATCTATATTAGATGCAACAAATATAAAAGAAAATATTACACCTATTTTACTTGCATCAGAAGAAAATGAAGATGCAAAGAAGTTTGACAACTTATTATATGGGTTACAAGTAAAAAGGATGAATAATCAAAAAACAAATAGAATAGAAGAAAATATTTCTAGTTTGGTAGCTGAACTTGAAAAATTAGGAACAGTTCCAAAAGTAGTAGAAAAACAAGAATTAATTATAAAGGTAGCTGAAACAGATTATTTAAGTAGAGCAGGTTTCTTTGATATTGAAAAAGTAAGAGAAGAATTAAGAAATTTAATTCAGTACATAGATCCATATATGAGACCACCAGTATATTCGGATTTTGAAGATACATTAATGGAAGTAAGCGAAGAGTATGTATATTTGAGCAGTGGAAATGATTTTACTAATTATAAGAAAAAGATAAGCAAATATTTCAATAGTAATCTAGATAATATAATTGTTTGGAAAATAAGACATAATGAAAAAATAAATGAAGTAGAAAAGAAAGATTTAGAAAGAATACTATTTGAAGAACTTGGTACTAACAAAGAATTTGAAAATGCCTATGGAGATAAAAATGTAGTAGAAGTCGTCAGAAATATTGTTGGATTAGATCCAGCGACAGCAAGTGAAATTTTCTCAAAATATATAAATGAGAATCAATTAAATATGAGACAAATTCAATTTGTTAAATTATTAATTGATTATGTTATAAAGAATGGAACAATTGATATGATTGCATTAACAGAAGATCCATTTAGAGCTGTAGGGGAAGTTGGAGAACTATTTGAAGATAAATATAGTACATTTATGGAAATAAGGAAAGATATTGAAAACATAAATGAGAATGCTAAAGAATTAGCATAGATGAGGTAAAAATTGGGGGATTATAATGAATAATCTAAGTTTAACAGCATGCAGTATATGGATAAGGGAAAAAAATCCTAGTAAAAAGAATACTGTAAATATAGTAAATTTAAATAAAAAAATTAAGGGTAAAAAAAAGGAATATGATGATTTCTTTGACTTATTAAAAGATTTTTGTGAAAAATATAGTAGGAAATTTGTCTTAAATGATTATGAGCAAAAAATGTTTAAAGTAGAAACAGATAATATAATTGTAGAAGAAAATGAAAAATTTAGATATACATATATTGATATTAATTCTGGAGGTTATGGAATAGAAGCTAATATTGTGAATACAAAGACTAATAAAATTTTGTATACTAGAAAAAAAGAACACGCAGAGACTATACATTTTAGAGTATTTTTTGCTGTGCCAAAAGGTGATGATACATGTAAAGGTATTATTATATTTCAAAATATTGGACAATATGGAATAAAAACAATAACTACAGATTATTTAAGAAAATTTATTAATGATGAATTGAATTTATATACCACTACAGGAAATATTTGCCCTCAAGTTTTTGTAAAAAAGCTCTTGGATAATAATGGATTGATGAAAATTATATACACAAGAAATAATATTTCAAATGACAAAGCTGATACAGATACTATGGGATATGGTAAAGAAGAACGAATAATAGCTGGATTTTCAAATATTAAAAAATGGAAAGAAATGATTTCAGGGTATTTTAATGGTAACAGTAGAATATATGAATTCGAAGACATAGATTATAGTGGAGTAAAATTTGTTACATCTATATATGGAAGAACAAGGACTATAAATATAAATAATATAAATAATCTAAGTATTATTGAAGGTATTCCGGATGAAATAACAAACAGTTTTGGAGATATAGATGATCAAAAACTAAAAGAGCATTTTATTAAGGTTACTAAAGAATATTTAGAACATATGGTTTATAACAAAATATAAGAGGTGAATTATGAAATTAAATATAGCTTTTTCTTTGATTATATTAAGTTTAGTTATATTATTTATTTATGGAATAAAGAGAAATAATAATTTTATAAATATATTTAAAATAGTAACAGATCATTTCAAAATATTCGATGGAGCAAAAAAACATATAATAGTACTTTACTTTGTTCCTGTACTTACTGCAATAGGGATATCAATATTATATACATTTTCTGATTCTATGGTTGAAGCTATAATGGTTGTTATTTCAGTTGTAATATCAGCATTATTATCATTTCAGGGAGGAATATTAAACATAGAGTCAAATAAAAATGAAGGAAGAAAAAAAGTAATATTAGAAGAAACAAACGCTTCGATAAATTTTACGGTTCTTATTAATATTATTTTAGTATTTTTCATGTTGATTTATGTAGCAATAGATAATAGTATTTTTAGAACGATTTTTACAGCTATTATTTCTTATATATTATTAATTACTTTTTTAACAATAATGATTATTATTAAAAGAATAAGAATATTGTTTAAACAAGATGATTAAAAGCTAAATAAATATAGAAGACTTTTTTGAAGCTATGGCATGAGATAATTATTTTTATAATAGATTAATACAACTAAAATCTTTTTTAGAAACAAATTGCAATAAATTTAATAAAAACTTTCTTTTTTGGAAATAATATGATATAATAGTATTATAATCTAAAAAGGAGAGTTTTTTATATGTTAGGAGATAAAATTAAATTATATAGAGAGAATAAAAAAATGACTCAAAATGAAATTGCTAATATACTAGATGTAAGTCCAGCTACAGTTTCAAAATATGAGTCAGGTGCTTTAGAACCAAATATTGAGTCTTTAAAAAGATTAGCTGAATTGTTTGAAATATCAATTGATGAGTTATTAAATGATGAAGAAGATAAATTTGATATTTCAAAAATAAATGTATTAGATATACTTAGAGAACAAAAAGAAATGAAATTAAAAGGAAATTTATATCATCGAACTCAGGTTTCGTTTGCATATAATACAAATCACATTGAAGGAAGTACATTAACTGAAGACCAAACAAGATATATTTTTGAAACAAATACTATTTTATTTGAAGGTGATACAATTGCAAAAGTAGATGATATATTAGAAACAGCTAATCACTTTAAATTAGTTGATTATATGTTAGATGTAGCAGATAAAAAACTAACAGAAAAGCTGATAAAAGAATTTCATAAGATTTTAAAAGATGGTACTTCAGATAGTAGGGTGGAATGGTTTAATGTTGGAGAATATAAACAAAGAGCTAATACAATAGGAAGTGGAATTAAGACAACATCACCTAATAATGTTGAAAAAGAAATGTCAAAATTAATTGATTGGTATAATTCACTTAAAAATGTTACTATAAAAGATATAATTGAATTTCATTATAGATTTGAGAGTATACATCCATTTCAAGACGGTAATGGTAGAATAGGAAGAATTATTATGTTTAAGGAATGCTTGAAAAACAATATTGTTCCATTTATTATACAAGATGCAGATAAATTATTCTATTATAGAGGATTGAAAGAATACAAAAGTGAAAAAGGATATTTAACTGATACATGCTTAAATGCACAAGATCAGTATATTAAAATGATAGAATATTATTTAAAATACTAAAAGAAGGAAGCAAGTATGGAGTTAGATAAAATATTATTAGAACAAGATATTACCTATGAAAAGATTAAAGAATTTATTAATTCGGAAGACGAGGATAATTATTATAAAATATTATCAAGAATTAGTAGATTCCCAGAAAATGATGCAAAGATTATATGCAAAGAAATTATAAATAATTCCAAGAATGAAGATATAATAGATAGAGCATGTATGGAGATAATTATGTTTATACAATATGACTATGATTATTATAAAGAAATAATAAATATTAATGCAATAAAAAATATTGATGGAACATGGAATGATGAAATTAAGGACAGATTATTAGATGATTCGGAAAAAGCAATAGTAAGCGTATTTGAAGATTTTTCTAAAGAGCTGCCAAAAAGTATACATTATGATATTAAAATTATAACAAGATTATTAGACAAGTATGATGAAAAATATATTAAAAATTTGAAAATAGATAAAAAGAGTTTAATTGAAGTATGTAAGAAAATAAATTACATAATGACAATAAATGTAAAAAATGTTTTAAAATTCTTTTATTGTATAAGCAATGAATATAAATTAAATTCAGGTGAAATCAGCTTTTTTTTAGATGCTTTTTTTTCAAATTATCCAAGCGTTTGTAAGACATTTATTGAAGAAAATAAAGATTATAACTCAAAAACGATATTTATAAAAAATTTAAAGATTAAAGTAGAACAACATGATAAAGAAGAAAAAATAAAGTATGATATGGAAATTTTTAAACCAGATACAAAAAGAATGATTGAGTATAGAAAATTTCAATTTAAACAAAACAAAGAAATCAATAAACTAGCTAGTAAAAAATCTATATTCGGAAATTTATTTAAGTCAAATACAATATTATATGGAAGAAAATATGGATTAGCTGTTGCAACAAAAGACAGCAAAGAAATATCTGTAGGAAGTTTGCATGAATTTAAATATGAATATCCGTATCCAATAGAATACTTAGTTGATCCCGTAGAATATATAGAAAAAATAAATTCGTTAAAAAATCTAGGAAGAGGTAAATAGAATGAGATTAATACTGAAAGATTATATCGAAACATTAAAAGAAGAGATAGAATTAGAAACTTTGTTAGAGAATATATTAATAATGAATGATTTTAAGGATATTGTACGACCACAAAAAGGAGTAACTCAACACGGAGTTGACTTTAGTGCAAAGAAAGATGGAATAATATATTTATTTGTATTAAAACAAAAAGATATAGATAAAAATAACTGGAATGCAGGAAACAATGCTGTTAGGCCAACATTAGATGAAATACAAGATGTTTATATACAAGATAGAATAAAAGATCCTAATAGTAAAATAAATATTGTAGTTTGTACAAATGGGATTATAAAACAAAATGTTCAAGCAGTTTGGAATGGTTATATAAATAGAAATTCTACGGACAATACAAAGTATTTATTCTGGGGAATAGATGAACTTACATCTATGACAGAACAAGTTTTGCTAAATGAATATTTATTTGAAGATGATATAAAAAGCGATTTACGAAGAAGTTTGTACTTTTATGAGGAAGATGTTAATTTTGTATATTACAAAAAATTATTAGAAAAATTAATATTAAAGATTAACATATCAGATAGAAGAAAAAAGATATATAAAAAATATTTAATAGTGTATTTGCTAATTAATAAAATGTGCATTGCATATGCATCAGAGAAAAACATTAAGTTGGCAGAAAAAATGTCTGAAAAAGCATTAATTGTTTTCTGGAATTTTATAATAAAAAATAATTTATATGAAAAAATTGAAGAAATTGATACATTAATTATGCTATATAAACAATATGAAAATTGTTGTGAAAACTATTTAGAAGAAATAAAAAAGGTATATAATTATAGCCCAAGTTTTCCAATTTATAGTCCATTAGAATATAGAATTACAATTTATGAAGTGATAGGATTTATTTCATCATATACATATTATTTATATTATTATTATGGCAATATAAATCAAGTTATAGAAAATGTTAATATATTAATAACAATTATTAATAATAATGCTGGCTTTTTCTATCCTGTATTTGATTTAAATTCTATAGAGATAAACACATTAATTTTTTTATTAAAAGAGATTGGAAATAAACAGGCAGAAGCTTTAGTAAATGTTCTGATAAATAAAATGATATATAGAATGAATATATCAAAATATTATCCTGTTGAATATGAAAATTATGACAAAGCATTACAAATTGAATTTAATGAAGAAGTAGATGAATTTAATGCAAGTGTATTGATTACAAATTTATTAGAATGGATGTATGTTTTTAAAAATCAAAAAGGTATAGATGATGTTGTAGAATATCTGAAGAAAAAATTCCCTAATTTAACTCTTAATACACTTCAAATAGATTTAAAATCTGAAAATTACTATTTTGAAGGAAATATATATGATTCAATAATATCATATGTATTGGATTATGGAGAGAAAATAATGGACGTAAAAACTGCAATAAAAAAAATACATGATAATAATAAAATAGATGAATATAATTTTTATAAATATGATTCACTCCCAATATTATTTATTACAGCAAGAAATTATAGAATACCGTTACCTTCAAATATTATTTATAAGTTTTTAGAAGAAAATAATAAAGAATAAATAGCTTAAATAAAAAGTGTGAAAAATGACATTTGAGTAAAAGAGTCAAATTTCACACTGTTTTATTATAGAGTATTGTCAAAGTGTAATTTTAAGATTTTAAAGTGCAAATTTTGCACTTTAAAAAATGTATATTAAAACTCTTAAAAAATGTATATTGGAATACAATTAATTTTCAAAACATCCACCAATCAGCTGCACTCCATCAACAAAACCATTTCTATAATACTTCTCATTCCAATAAAAAATATAATCCATAAAATTTTCATCCAATTTACTTAATTGTTTCTGTACATACTTTTTATTCTCTTTAGGAACATTTCTTAAAATATTTGCACTAATCTCATCAAAATAAACAAAATGTTTTCTATCTTCATCACATTTTAATGATGCTAAGTCATCCTCTCTAAACATTAGCCATTCCTTCAAAATATCATCATTTACTTCTCTAAAATTATTCATAAATAAAAACCTCCATAAAAATTAAAATCTTAATAGCAAAAAATGCTTTTCAAAAATTCAGCAAATATTAATTCTAGATACGAACACACGTACATTACCTATTGGGAAAAAATTGGGTAATAAACCCTCAAAAAATGTCCTAAAAATGCACAAATGTTCTCAAAACCAAAATCAATAAATTTACTGAAATACCAACAAAAACTCCAATTTTCACAAAGGTACAAAAAGCCGTCAACCGTCGCTCATAACCCGAAGGTTGTAAGTTCGAGTCTTACCACTGAAACTAAAGATTTTATTATAGACGCAAGAGATTATGGACTTTTATTCTTTCACTCATTTTAATTTACATAAAAAAATTGGCGCCATTTTGGCACGAATCTATATAAAAAGGTTTTTGGTAAACCTTGAATTTTCGATATTTATAAATATATTTGATTAAATTCTATTTGAAATAAAATAAAAAAGTTTCTGCTTAAATTATAAAATATTAAATTGTGAAATTAATTAAAAGTATTTAAGCAGAAAATAGTATGTCTTGATTTACTTCTTTATTATTATAATTTTTCATAGAATTTCTTCCTTTCAATTTTTTGTTTAAATTTATGTGATAAGCCTCTAATTGGCTTTAAAATATTTTTTTGTATCTTCTCTATAAAGAAGATTATCAAGTTTATCTGATGCCTCTCTGTCCATTTTCGCAAATGCATGGGCATAGATATTTAATGTTGTAGATGTTTGAGCATGTCCAAGTCTATGACTAACAGTTTTAACATCTAATCCTTGTGCAATAAGCAAAGTTGCATGTGTATGGCGTAAGCCATGAAATGTAATATGTGGCAAGTTTTTATCTTCCAGGAACTGCCTAAACCATTTTGTAATTGTGTCTGGATGCATAGGAGAGCCATCCCATTGCACAAATAATCGATTTGTGTTTTGCCATTTGTCTCTTAATTTTAATCTTTGTTCTAACTGTTTTCTTTTGTAATCTTTTAAAAGTTTAGTAATTGAGATAGGGATACTAATAACCCTGTTTGATGTTTCTGTTTTGGGATCTTTTGTATAAATACCAATAGAAGAAACATATTGACTAGCCTGTCTTACAGTGATTGAAGAATTTTTAAAGTCTACATCTTGCTATTCTAATCCTAAAACTTCGCCACGCCTTAATCCTGTAAAAATTGTTAATAGAATAATGACTCGAAACTTTAATTCTTCACCTTCCAATGCTTTAATTAATGCTATTGTTTGTACATCATCATAGAAATTAATATTTGGCTTTTTTGCCTTAGGTGGTCGTACTCTTGATGCGGGATTATATGGAATCATTTGCCAATATACTGCTTGTTGTAACATTGAATGTAATAATCTATGATGTTCTAATACAGTTTTAGGAGATAACTTATGTTTGATATTTTTTCTAATATAAGTTGCCTCACTTAATTCTTGGTATAAATACATTAATTGCATTGGTTGAATTTTGTCTAAATACATGTTGCCGAGATAGGGGAGAATTCTTGACCTTAACATACTTTTATATCTTTCATAGGTTTTAGGAGACAAATTTGGAATTGCATAATGGTCAATCCAAAAATCAGCATAATCTCTAAAACGCATCTTTTTAGCAGATAAAGCTTGACCAGTTTCTATTTCTGATATAAATAATGCTAATTCTTTTCTAGCTTCATTTTTATTTTTTGCTGGAACTGTTTTTTTATAGATAATTCTTTTACCTTCTCCTGTATATCCACCAGAAACTCTTAATCTATATGAATTCTCTCCACGCTTTTCTATATTTCCTACCAAACCTCAATCACCTCATTTCATGTGGTAGGGAATAAATATAAATTAAATATATTTAAAAACTTCTTCAGGATACAGTATTTTGTTCTTATTCTTAAACTCATCAATATCAATCCATTTTGCAATAGTTTCGCCATGATCGTCTATTACTTTATAGTATTCTTGATAATCTTCATCAGAAATATCAATTGAATAAAATAAAATTAATTCATGAGCTTTTTTACCTTGATATGTAAAGATATTTTCTGATAATCCTAAAAAATCTTTAACTGCAATATCAATATTAATTTCTTCAAAAAATTCACGTTTTAGAGCTTCTTCGCTCTTTTCTAGAAATTCAATACCTCCACCTAAACATCTGTAAAAAGTTTCATTCTTTACTTTGTCAAAACCTTCTGAAACTAATAGCTTATTGTTTTTGATAGCAAGACCTAAGGCTATTGGTCTTATTTCTTTAAATTTGTCCATAAAATAAAAACTCCTTTTATTATTTTTTATATTTAATTTTAATATTTTCCAGGTCCTGTTCCACTTTTTAAGAACACTTTAATTTGTGTTATTATGTGAGGAATATTATAATTTCCTCCAAATTTATTATTGTTTAACAATTCTCCATTAAGTTCCACCCACTCTAATTTATTTTTTTCTTCAACTAAATCCACATCGTTGGTTAAAATTCCATAATAGACTTGTAGATTATTATCATATTTGAAATAATTTAAGTCCATAAAATGGTCTAATTTAATATTGTTTTTACTTATTCCTGTTTCTTCAAATAGTTCTCTATATGCTGCTTCATCATTGGTTTCGCCTTTTTCAACTTTACCACCAACAAAGTTATACTTTCCTTTGAATGGTTCTTTAGCTCTAATGCAGAAAAGTACTTTACTTAAATCTACATTAAATACAACTATTAAATTTAACTTTCTCATATTCTGCTCCGTAATTCTTTTTACTTTCTAAATTTCTTGTTTAATTCTTTTTCTTCTTCTAAGTTCCTTTTTTCTTCATCAAAATACTCTAAATAAATTCTATTATTAAAAGCTCCTTTTTTATCTGCCTTTTCTTTCATAACTTTATATACTTCATCCATTTTGTAACCTTTTAATTTCATTATAGCATTTATAACTTCCAATAAATCACCAAGCTCTTCAATACTGTTATCTTCTATAAATTCATTAGCTTCTTCTAGAACTTTTTTGTTTAATTCAGATAAATACTCCTTATCATCAAGAATTCTATATTTACTTTTTCTACCAGGTTCACTATCTATGTTTTTAGGGATTTTATCTCTAACTAGCTTATTATATGTATATCTAAATCCATTACTAATTAAAGATATTTTTATTCCAACAACACCATATTGTTTTTCTTAATCAGGGCTATAATATTGATACATTGAAGATATTTTTCTTTTTATTTTTTCTTCATCGTCAAGTAATTTTTTAAACAAGTTTTCAAATGTGCTATCTCTATATAAATCTAATACATCTACAAGGATAGTTTATTGTAAATTAGGTAATTTAGAAAATTCGATTTGATTACCTATTTTAATTTTACTTATTTTGAATTTTAGATTGAAAAATAATATAATTTTTCTCCGCTAGTTAAATTTTCTAAAAATATAGCACCAAATTTTTCGTAATAATTAATTAAGTCTGTTTTTAGATATAATTTCTTAAAACCTCGTTTTTTAGCTTCTTCTAAAATTACAGTATTTAGTATTTTAGAATATCCTTTTCCTCTAAATTCTTCTTTTACATACATAGTGGCATACCATGGAGATAAATCTTTTCTTTCATCTCCATCGGTTGGAAATATAGATATAAAGCCTATTAAAATATTATCATCCAATAAAAGTAATTTGCAATATAAAGGATTACTGAAGTTATTAATAATTTTATATATTTTTTTATTTATCTTTGACTCAAATTCTTCTTCTGAATTTGTTTTATCGCCCCATTCTTTTTGAGTAAGTATAGCAACTTCTGTTAGAAATTCTTGTTTTTCTTGTATATTATATATTTTTAGCATATTGCCTCCATTAGAATATCTCATTATTTATATTTTTTGACCGATATATTTTATTGCACCTACATAATTAGGAGTTTTTCCACATTTATTTAAGCAATATTCTTTAGAAATAAAAATTTTTTTAAAACCATTGAGTAATTTTAAAACTTCTTCTTTTATTTTAACTTTATCACTAGTTAGTACAGGTTGAAAATTTTGTATTGAATTAGGTTTATAAGCAAATGATTTAATCTTAAGAAATTTGTTTTTATATTTTCTATTTATCTATAAAGGCAATTAAGAAAAAAATATCAATACTTTCATCTCCTTAACAATTTTAAATGTTAACGTTGAAATTTAAAGTTTTATCAAAAACAACAAATAAATCTTGGATACTTACGAGTTAACAATTATAATTCGACTAAAATATTATTAATGACAATATAGTACATTATAAAACAGATGTCAATAAAATTCTGAATAAAGCATGAATGCCATGTTACTTTATCTTTATATACATTAAACGAAGGGGGTAAGAACTGTTTATGCAGATTCAGAGAGAAAAGATATAAAGAAAATGTGTGATAGAGGATTTGAAGAATATAAAATTTTTTGTTGATAGTAAGGTTATTATTTCTATTAAAGGAGTTGAATGACTTTGTAAAAATGTTGTATATCATAGAAAAAGTAAAATTTATTTATAAAATTTGTAAAAAATGTTGATCTTTCTATTAAAATATTTTATAATAAATATAGAAAAAGATCTTTACAAAATAATCAAAAAAATATATAATAGCAAAAGTAGAAAGGACGTGCAAAATGGATAAAACAGTATGCGAATTATTTGCAGGAGTTGGAGGATTTAGAATTGGATTAGAAAAAGCAGATTCTAATTGGAATACAGTTTGGGCTAATCAATGGGAACCTGGAAAGAAAAGTCAATATGCATTTGATTGTTATGTATCACATTTCGGAAAAAGTAAAAATTATATAAATGAAGATATTGCAAGTATAAATAAAAAAGATATTCCAAATCATAATTTACTAGTAGGAGGATTTCCTTGCCAAGATTATTCAGTAGCTAGAACTGGAGCAAAAGGGATGGAAGGGAAAAAAGGTGTACTTTGGTGGCAAATAAGAGATATTTTAGAAGAAAAATCACCGAAGTTTGTTCTCCTTGAAAATGTAGATAGATTATTAAAATCACCATCAAGTCAAAGAGGTCGTGATTTTGGAGTAATATTAGCATGTTTTAATGATTTAGGATATACAGTTGAATGGAGAGTAATCAATGCTGCAGAATATGGTTTTGCTCAAAGAAGAAGAAGAACATTTATCTTTGCTTGTAAAAATACAACAAGATATTATAATGAAATTGAAAATGAAGATTTAGAAGATATAATCCATAAAAATCGGTTTTTTTATAAAGCAATTTAACATAGATAGTAATATAGATGGAAAAGAATATGATTTTGAATATGATGATATTTATGATGTTTCAGAACATTTTAAAATGGATTTTAAGAATGCTGGAGTAATGAAAAATGGAAAGATCTATACTGAAAATGTAAATCCTGTAGAAGTAAAATATACAGCATTAAATAAAATTATTGAAAAAGATGGAGTTGAAGATAAATATTACTTAGGCGATAATTTAGAAAAGTGGAATTATCTAAAGGGGGCAAAAGATATATTAAGAAAAGCTGGAACACCACATGAATATCATTTTAGGGAGGGAGCAATAGCTTTTCCAGATTCTTTGGAAAAACCAGCGAGAACTATGTTAACGAGTGAAGGAAGTTTAAATAGAAGTACTCATGTAATAGAAGATCCAAAGAGTAAATGTTATAGAATTTTAACACCATTAGAAGCAGAAAGGATAAACGGATTTCCGGATAATTGGACTGATACGGGAATGCCACAAAGTTTTAGATATTTTTGTATGGGAAATGCCTTAGTGGTTGGACTTATAGAAAAAATGGGAATAAGATTAAATGAAATTTTTGAAAAAGAAAGTTAGAATTTGACAAATAACCACGAATGATGTACAATCTTGTTAGATTCGGTATAGTACCTTATCTGCAAGATTAATTTTATATAATTATAATACTCACAAAATGATATAATTTTGTGCTTATTCTTGCAATAAGGTCTATCTGGTGTCAGATAGATTTTTTTATTGGAGGTTTATTATGAAAGAAGAAAAAGTAGAAATTACAAAAGAAAACATGGTGCCAAATGAACCAAATGCAGCTATTCTAATAGACGCATTACAAAATATTGGTTATGACAATATTTCTGCTATAACAGATATTGTAGATAACAGTATTGATGCTGGTGCAACAAAAATACAAATTCAACTTGAAAAGGAAAAAGAAGGGTTGAAAATAATGATTATAGACAATGGAAAAGGAATGACAAGAGAAACCTTAGACCAAGCATTAAAATTAGGATCAGATACGTTACATGATGGAATTTCGGATTTAGGAAAATTTGGAATGGGATTAAGTACAGCTGGACTTGCATTAGCTAATAAGACAACAGTATTTACTAGAAATGTAGATGAAAATATTGTATATAAAAGTATGACAGATGTTAATGTTATAAAAAAAGAAAATGCGTTTGTTAAATTACTTTGTCAGGCTGATGAATTAGATAGAATTAATTTTGAACATCTTGTGAATTATGAAAGTGGAACAATTGTAATTTTAGAAGATTGTATAGGAATAAAACAGAATGAATTTTCCACATTAAAAGGTAAAATAATAAAAAATTTATCAAGAATTTTTAGAAAATTCATGGATAGAACTGAATTTTGGATTAATGACACGAAAATAGAGCCAGATGATCCGTTAAGAATAGGATATGAGGAATTCTCAGGAACATTAATTAGTGAAGACGATTATGATGTAAAATGGAAGGATATAGATGGAACAGAAAAACAAGGAACTGTACATATAAAAATTGCTTCTTTACCAGAATGCCCAAGACCAGTATCTAATAAATTGGGAATGAATATGAAAAATCAAGGTTTTTCAGTACTAAGAAATAATAGAGAAATTCTTTTTGGATATTTACCTGATTGGGAAGGAATAGTAAGGCATAATGATTTAAACCGATTTAGAGGTGAAATATCATTTTCTTCTGATATGGACTTTGCAATGGGAGTAAATTTTAGAAAAAATGGTATTGATATGGTAGACTCTATAGATAATTCGTTAAGAGTTCAAATTTCACCACAAATAAAGACAGTAAGAAAAAAATATGAAATAGCAACAGAAACATCAGACGAAGAAAAAGAAGAACATACACTTGCACAAAAAATAATAAATAAGATGTCAAATACATTGACATTACCTAAAGTTAAAAAAGAAATTAGAGAACCAAAAGAAGAAAAAAATGAAGTGAAGAAAGATAACAAAGATAATCAGAAAAATGAAAGAACTCGTACACCTATAAAGACAGAAAATATAAATGCAGTTGCTGAATTTGAATTAAAACATATGGGAGAGACTGGAAACATTTTTGAAACTAGTCAAGTAGGTAAAAAAATTATTATTTCGTGGAATATAGATCATGTCTTTTATAAAAAGTTTATAGCTGAAAATGTTGCAAATGAAAATGTAGTTAGATTTGCAGACTTTTTAATTTATACTTTGGCTTCTGCTCAAATTCAATATATGGCAGATGATGAAGAAAAATTAATTATAATGGATAATATCATTTCAACAATGAGTGCTAATATAAGAAATTTATTAAAAAATTAAATAAATAGAGTCTGAATATTAATTTTCAGACTCTATTTGTTGTTTTATATAACTTGCATTTAACCAAAAACATTTTTTTATTGCTTGTTTACCATCCAATGTTGGATAAGTGTCTTGAGCATTTCTAGCATGAGGTCTAACATGTAATATAGGATTCTCTGATATTCTTGGCAAATTGTCATATTCATTATTTTTTATTTTTTCAATAGTATCTTCCCAGACGCTTTTTATTTCGGTATTTAAATCTTTTTCTGGTACATTCCAAAACATAGCTTTCTTGAAAATTAAAGTGTCTTCATCAACATACTGATATATCATAAATAAATATTTAGTAGTTGAAAAAGTTTCATATAGTTCAGAATTTAACCATGTTTCTTTAACAATCTCAGTATATTTAAAAGTCGGAAAAGACATAGATTCTTTTGGCATACCATCAGGTCTTAATCTAATAGCTTTTATTTTTATGTTAGCTTTTTCAAATTCTTCAATTTTTTCATTTACTACTTCCAACATTCCTTTTGCTAGTAAATATGTAAAAGATTTATTAGTTACCTGATAGGGAATATTAAATTTATGCTTTAAGAACTCTATATCTTGATTATAATAGGGTTCCAGTTTACTAATAATATATTGTTCTAGAGTTTGTTCTTTTAAAATATTAGCATCTTTTATAACAGACTCATATTCTTCAGTTTTATTTACAATATAGTGGTTTAAAATATAAGACATATAAGAATTTTTTAAACAAAAAGCTCTTCGCATTGCTTTTTCATTACTAAAAGGTTGTTCTATTAAATCGTTTGCACTAGAACCCTTAGTACAAGCACCTAAATAGTTTGTATCTCCTTCAGAAATTTCTTCTGCCTTACCATTTTTTATTTTATCAATAATTATTTTATAATCATTTTTTATTATTTCTAAATCTTCTTCTGGAAATTGAAATAGTTTAACGTAATTTATTAAATAATCTAATCTTTCTTTATTTGGTTCGTATAAATAATAAATTAAAAGCATTAAGGCACATTTTTCATATACGTGGCTTTTTAGAAAGTCTTCTTCTTTATAATCTTTCATGTAGTTAATAATAGTAAGTACAAGCCTTTCTTTTGCTCTTAAGTCACCATTAGATTTTATAGTATATGGAGTAACTTTTAATTCAACTCCAGCTTCATTAAAATCTGCTTCAGAATTACTATTTATATCATAGAAGAAAAAATGTTTTTCTATTAATTGACCTAATGATCCTTTTAATCTAGGGTTATTGTAGTGTTCAAAGAATGCAGAACAATCTTTATCTATAATATTAGGGTCATTTAATAAAATATCTTTAAATGTTTTTTCTTTTAGATTAAGTGCATATTTAACTATTGATTCTTTCGAACTTCTTATATAAGGTAAATTATCCATAATATTCTCCTTTGAGTATATTATACAAGAAATTGTATAAAGTAACAAGGAAATGTAGAAAAATTGTAAAAAATGTGATATCGTAATTGCTTTCTATGCAATTACGATATCACACATGCCATTACTCCACACTTTTTAAACTTTCTATCATATTAATTTTCTTCAATGCAAAATAGGTTACTATATTTACTATTAATGTAAATAATATTGTTATCAAAGCAGCAAATACATAACTCATTGGAGCAACCACCTTAGAAAATCTTAAGATATTAATTTCACAAGTTTCCATTATAAAGAAATCTAAAAAATATCCTGCAACTAATCCGAGTAATATACCTATAGCAGTTAAAATAATGGTCTCTCTAGTAACATATAAATACACTTCTTTATCGTAAAATCCTAAAACCTTTATTGTTGCAAGTTCTCGAATTCTTTCGCTAATATTAACATTTGATAAATTATATAATACTACAAAAGCAAGCAATCCAGCAGATACAATTAGTATAACTACAACATAATTTAAAGACTTCATAGTATCATTCATCATATTCATAGCAGTTGAAATTCTAGTAACAGAAGCAACTTCAGGTTCTTCCATCAGATTTTTTACAAAAGTATCCTCATTTTCACTATTTACATCTTTATCTTTAGTTAGAATTACATTACTAGCAAAATCTTTGTTATATAAGCTTTCATACATGTCTTTTGACATATAAACATAATGAGAAATATAGTTTTCAACAATATTAGAAACTTTTACTTGTGTTTCATTATTATCAATATCTTTTAAAGTAATTGTATCTCCGACTTTAACATTTAATAATTGAGCAGCTTTATCTGTTAGGAAGATTCCATCAGTAGGTAATTCTAATATATCTTTGGTTTTTACATCTGCTAAATTAATTAAACTATTAAAATTAGAATTACTATTTGGAACTATTATTTGGACAGCTTCTTCATTTTCGCCGTTTATAGCTGTACTAGCAGACATATATGTTTCACATATTTTTTCTATTTTTTCATCATTTTTTAAAGAGTTTATAAAATCTTGTTTCTGTTCTTGCTCTAATCCTGCTTTTAAATTTATTTGTAAATCATAATTAAAAACTTTTGCATATTGATCTGGCATTATTGCTGTTATAGAATTACGTATTCCAAAACCAGCAACAATTAAAGAAGTACAACCCATTATACCTATAATTGTCATTAAAAATCTCTTTTTATATCTGAATATATTTCTTACAGTTACTTTTTTACTAAAAGATAATCTTTTCCAAATGAAAGGTATTTTTTCTAATAAAACTCTTTTTCCAGATTTAGGAGATTTTGGTCTCATCAAAGTAGCTGGAGATTGAGAAAGTTCTCTTATTACTGCATATATAGTTGCACCAAGTATGCTTATAATAATTAATATAAATCCTAAACTTCCAATTTCAAAATTAAAACTTGTTTCAATATTAGTACTTATCTGGTACATCATACTATACATTTTCCATACAATAGAAGGTAACAAAATAAATCCTATGCTCATACCAATAATACTTCCTATTATACAAGCTAAACTAGCATAAATAACATATTTACTAGTAATTTGAAATTTATTATAACCTAAAGCTTTTAAAGTGCCTATTTGAGTTCTTTGTTCTTCCACCATTCTAGTCATAGATGTTAATGAAATTAGAGCTGCAACAATAAAAAATATAACAGGGAATACTTTTCCTATATTGGCAATGCTTTCAGTATCTTGAATAAAACCTACATATCCAGAATTGCCATTTCTATCTAAAACATACCAAGTTGGATTTTCTATTTCAGCTATTTTTGCTTTAGCATCATTTAATTTATTTTCAGCATCATCAATTTTTTTGTTAAACTCGTTTTGACTATTTTTAAGTTCGTTTTCTCCATCTGAAATTTCTTGTTTCAATTTATTTAAATTGTTTTCTGCACTATTTAATTTAGCATATGTTGAATTTTTGTTAGAATAATATTTATTTTCATTGTTTTTTAGTTCGTTTTTTGCAGATTGCAATTGTTTTTTTGCATTCTCAATTTCTAATTTACCATTGTTTATACCAGTTTCTATTTTTTCAATTGCACTAGTTATCTTAGATTTATTGTCTTTTAAATTTGTAAGTTTTTTCTCAAGTTCTATTTTTGTTGCTTCTAATTTAGTTTTTTCCTCTTCTGATAATTGAGGATTTTTTAAAGCGTTATTAATAGAAATGATATTTTTTTCTAATTCACTGATACCATTATTTATGGTAGATAACTGAATATTAAGATTGCTTTTTTGTTTTTCTAACTTTTCAAATTCTTTTTTTGCTTCATTTTCTTTTTCGTTTAGAGTCTTTTCATTTTTTTCTATGGTTTCTTTAGCGGTAATCAGTTGGCGATATGCTTTAGAAAACTCATTATCTGCTTTAACTCTTCCAGAAGCTAATTCTGATTCAGCACTTTTTATTTGTTTTTTTCCGTCTTCAAGTTTTTTATAAGAATCATCAATTTGTTTTTGTGCATCATTTTTTTGAGTATTTAATTCACTTTCTGCATCTTCTACTTTTTTAGTAGCAGTATTTACTAAAACATCATATCTAGCATTTTGTCTTTCTTCTTTAATATTTTCAATACTATCTACAACTTCGCCAATGCAATCTTCATATTCATTTGTAGATGTTGTATATTTGTTAGAATCTTTTACTTTAACATAGATATTTGTATATATACTATTTGCTCTAACATTACTTTCAGGAATATACATATAATAATTTACTTTTCCTGCTCCTAAGGTACTAGATCCCCTGTCAAAAGATATATACATAGGACTTTGAACAGTACCAGTTATAGTTAAAATATTTTCATATAAATAAGGAACATTTTCGCCATTATCATTTTGAATGTCTTCTATTTTTAATTCAATTGTATCACCAATTTTTTTATTATTTGCCGTTAAAAAACTTGGCTCTACTACACATTCATTATTACTTGTAGGGAGTTTTCCTTCTAATAAAACTGGTTTATTAAAATCACTTAGAGACATGACTTTAGCTACAACTTCTTTATTTTCTATTTCAATTTGTCCATCTGTTTCAAAAGTACCACTTACATTTTCTACATTTTCAATTTTAGATATAGCATCAACATCCTCTTTTGTAAGACCAAGTGTAGAGACAACTTGAATATCATAAACATTTTGATTTTTATAATATGTATCAATTGTATCTATCATATCTGGAGAGGAGGCTCTAATACCAGCAAAAAAGCCTACACCTAAAAAAGCCATTAATAAAATGGATATAAATCTTTTATAAGTTTTTTTGATTTCGCGTAAACTATCTTTAATAAGAGATTTTTTCATATTTTAATCTCATTCCTTCCTTGCCTTCACTAAAGTTTCGTCTTCAGAAGGCACAAATTTTTCATGTAAATTTATCTTTGATATTTTTCAACAGTTCACCTCATATATATTAAAATGATATACTGTTTATCTAAAAAATTAATACAAATATTATATTTAGAAATATTTAAATAAACTTTACCATTCTATTTGTTCAACAGGAAGAGGGTTTTTATTAATTACAATATTTTCAGCTGTACCATTTTTAAAGTGTATAACTTTATCTGCCATTGGAGCTAAAGCACCATTGTGAGTAATAATTAAAACAGTCATATTTTCTTTTCTTGCAGTATCTTGTAATAATTTTAAAATTTGTTTACCTGTTTTGTAATCCAGTGCTCCAGTTGGCTCATCACAAAGAAGTAGTTTTGGGTTTTTAGCAATAGCTCTTGCAATTGCTACTCTTTGCTGTTCTCCACCTGAAAGTTGAGAGGGAAAGTTATTTAATCTATCTTTTAACCCTACTTTTTCAAGAACTTCTGTAGGATCTAAAGAGTCTTTACAAATTTCTGTAGCAAGTTCTACATTTTCTTTGGCTGTCAAATTTTGGACTAAATTGTAAAATTGAAACACAAATCCAATATCATTTCTTCTATATTTTATTAAATCTTTATTTTTTAAATTTGTAATTATTTTTCCATCAACAATTACTTCTCCAGAAGTAGCTGTATCCATACCACCTAAAATATTTAAAGCGGTTGTTTTCCCAGCACCAGATGGACCGACAATAACCACTAATTCGCCTTTTTCTATACTAAAATTAGTACTATTTAAAGCTTTAATAGCAACTTCTCCCATTTTATATTCTTTACAAATATTTTTAAATTCAATGTATGACAAGGTATAATCCTCCTTATATTTAGATATTAGTTAATTATACTATTTTGATAATGTAATATCAATAATGGACACAGAAAATTTACAATTGACTAACATACAGTATGAATAAATTTTTAACAAATATGAAAAATAAAGCAGAAACAGAATTAATAATCCAAAGGTATATGTTAAAACCATAGCACTAAAAAAACTTTACAACATTATCAGAAGAGATAAATTCTGTAGAAGCATAGAAAATTTACTAAATTATACAATAATATAGAAAGTAGAATAGATAAATAAAACGAAAAAATAAGCAAATATAAAAATAAAGTATTACCAAAGAGAATGCAACAAGGTCTATACTATTTTTATATAACATTAGTAAATTTGTCGAAAAATATATTGCATTTACAACATTCGACAAATTTTACAATTAAAAGTTGATATAATACTCAAGGGGAATATATATGAGAAAAAACAAAGCAAAAATAGTATCAATTTCATTAATCATTTTAAGCATAATATCAATAGGAATTAACACATACAGCCATTCTGGAAGAACAGATGCAAATGGAGGACATAAAGATAACAAAAATAAAAGTGGACTAGGAAGTTATCATTATCATTGTGGGGGACATCCAGCTCATTTACATACTAATGGAGTTTGTCCATATTCACCTAATTCATCATCAAGTAAAGGGAGTACATCAAGTTCTTCAAAATCCAATTCTTCAACATCAAGTACGAAAAAAACATCTACAACACCGACTAAAATATTAGTAACAGATATTAAAATAAATGAAAATATAACTAGTATTAAAGAAGGAGAAAGTGAGCAATTAACTGCTACAATAATACCAGAAAATGCAACAGATAAAAGCATCATATGGAAATCAAGTGATGATAACATTGCTACTGTTAATTCTAGTGGAAAAATTATAGCAAAAAATGGAGGAACAGTTGAAATAAGTGCAACTAGTTCCAATGGTAAAACAAATACAATAAAAATAAATATAAAAAAAGAACATAAAATAGAAAATAGTGTTATAATAAAGACAACAGCAACTAGCAAAAACAATATTAGCAATAACACTACAATAACAGATGATGAAGAAGGTTCAAATATATTACCTGGAATCATAACATTAGGCTTATTAGGTGGAGGAACTTACTGGGGATATAAGACATATAAAAAAGCGTAATAAATTAGTAACAATTTTATACAATTTGTAATAAAAGTAACAAGAAGGAATCTTAGAAAAAAACAAGAAAAATAAAAATATAATAATATAATCACAAAAAAAGAAAGGAGAGATTTATATGGACATAACACTTGATGTAGAAGACTATAAATTAAATGTAAGAACAGCAGGAATAATAATACATAATGGCAAAATCCTAACTCATAAAGACATTCGTTATGACCACTATGCTTTGATTGGAGGAAGAGTTAAAATAGGAGAAAATTCAGCTGATACAATAAAAAGAGAAGTCAAAGAAGAACTCGGAAAAGAAATTGAAATAACAGGATATGTATCAACAATTGAAAACTTTTTTGAGATGAAAGGCAAAAAATATCATGAGATAATGTTTGTACATAAAATAGAATTTACAAACGAAGAAGACAAAAATATAGAATATACAATGAAAAATATAGAAGGAAAAGATTATCTACAATACGAATGGATAGATATAGATAAAATAGACAGATACCCATTATTGCCAGAAGCAATAAAAGACATCCTAAAAGAAGATAATTTGCCAGTACATAAAATAAATGATAATTTAAAATAAAGGTAAAATAATGAGAAATATAGAAAAATATTATAATAATACACAAACAGAAGAACCTAGAAAAAATGTACAATACTTCATTGAAAAAGTAAAATGTAATCCAAGTAAAGCCATAGAATTAGGTTGTGGTGCTGGGAATGACACAATCTATTTAATAAAAAATAAATGGAATGTACTATCAATAGATAAAGAAGATACCAAAGAAAGAATTATTAGAAGAATAAATAAAGAAGAATTAAGTAAATTTTCATTTCAACAACAAGAATTTGAAGATATTAAATTAGAAAATAGCAAATTAATTGTTGCAAATTACAGTCTACCATTTTGCAAGAAAGATAAATTGGGGGAGTTATGGAACAAAATCAAAGCAAGTATAACGAGTGAAGGATATTTTGTAGGAAATTTTTTTGGATTAAATGATGACTGGAATGGAGAAAAAGCAGAAATGACATTTTTGTCTAAAGAACAAGTAATAGAGCTATTTAAGGATTTTGAAATAATAAGATTTAAAGAAACAGAAAAAGAGGCATTAACTGGACTGGGAAAAATGAAGCATTGGCACATATTTGATATAATAGCAAAGAAAAAATAGAGTTAAATAAAATATAAAAAGGCAGGAAAAGACATTGAAAGTACTAACAATAAAACAACCATGGGCAACATTAATAATGGATGGACACAAAAGATTTGAATTCAGAAGTTGGAAAACAAAATACAGAGGAGAACTATTAATACATGCAGGAAAAGGAATAGACAAAGAAGCTATGAGAAGGCTGGAAAAATATATACCAAAAGATATGCCAACAGGACAAATATTGGGAAAAGTAATATTAGTAGATTGCATAAAGATGTCACCAGATTTTAAAGAAATTTTACTAAAAGAAAACAAAGACATATATACAGATAGCACATTTAAAGAAAACTATGGATGGCAATTAGAAAATATAGAAAAATTTGATGAACCAATAGAAGCAAAAGGAAGATTAAGTTTATGGGAATATGAAATTAAATAAGACAAAAATAAAATTTAACATAAAATTAGTTATTACTATTGAAAATATATAAAAAACATGTTATAAATATGTACAAGTTGTATAATTAAAAAATTATTTTCAAATACAAAATTGAATTCACAAATTAACTAACAAATTATCTCATAAACTTTTCTGATTTTTATTCAACAAATTAATTAATATTAAATTCTTAAATTTATCCAAATTTTCTAAAATAAACAAAAACTTTATTCAGATTTTGTATTTATACCGATATTGCAAAAAAAACATTAATATGGTATTAAATATATGGGTGAAACATATGAAAAAGAAAATGAAAAAATTAGAAAAAATCGTAGTAACATTGTTATTTATTGCAATGATATCTGTAACTTCATACATTAATTCAAAACAAGAAAAATCTATAGAAAATAATGTAAATAACAACACAATTTCTTATGAAATATCAAATATACCAAAGCAAAAAGGAGAAATATACGTTGAAATAAATAATAATATACCTAAATTTACTAGTGATGATATGAACTTAGAAGAGGACTATTATTCGACATTGCAAGATGGAAAAGCACGGAATGGCTATGATAAAAACTAATTGGAAAAAAGCAAATGCAGACGAAGAAAAAGATGACTACTCTTCAATCATGCCAACTGGTTTTAAACAAAAAAAATATGCAACAAGCATTGTTCCAGGGGGATACTTATATCATAGATGTCATGTAATTGCGTGGAAGCTAGGAGGAATAGATGTAGACAAAAGAAATTTAATAACAGGAACTCAAAGCTTTAATGTAAAAGGAATGAAGCAATTTGAAGATAAGGTATATAATTATTTAAAAGAAAATCAAAAAAATAATGTATTATATAGAGTTACACCATACTTTGAAGATAATAACAACTTAGCAAATGGTGTAAATATAGAAGCATATTCAATTGAAGATAACGGAAAACTTCAATTTAATGTATATGTATATAATGCCCAAGAAGGAATAGAGATTGATTATACAACTGGAGAAAGCAAATTAGCAGAATAGGAGGAAAATATTGGACTTAAATCTATTTAAAAACAAAAACGAGGAAAACGATATTATAGATAATTTTATAGAAGAATTAAAAAGTGCATTAAGTGAAACAATTGACGAAAAACAAAACAAAAGTGAAAATATCAATGAATTAAACGAATATAATATATATGAGAAAAAGAAAATATTTTTAGATAATAAGAGCAGAAAAGGTAATGCACTGGCGTGGGTTATGGATGAAGATTCTGTTTGTATATCAGAAGATGGAGATGGTGGAGCATTCTCAATTAATGAAATTGACTTGCCAAAAAACATAAAAGTTGGAGAGGTATACGAAAAAATAAATGAAGAATATGTATATAACCCAGATATAACAACAGAAATTAACAAAATAATGTAATTAAAATATAAAAATAAAAGAGAAATAAAAAACAATAGAATAAAATTTAAAAATATGATATGTTATAAAAAATATACAAAACATAAATTAAATTATATGAAAAGAGGAGAGAAAAAATGAATAATATTTTTATAGAATATCCAAAATGTTCAACATGTAAAAAAGCAAAAAAATGGTTAGAGGAAAACAAAATTCAATTTGAAGACAGACACATAATTGAAGAAACTCCAACAGCTCAAGAACTAGAAAAGTGGATTAAAATAAGTAAAAAAGAAATAAAAAAATGGTTCAATACAAGTGGACTAAAATATAAAGAACTAAAATTAAAAGACAAATTAGATTCTATGACAGAAATGGAAAAAATAAAATTACTAACAAGTGATGGAATGCTAATTAAAAGACCACTATTTATATCAGACAAAGGAATATTTATAGGATTTAAAGAGGAAGAATGGAAAAATATAAAATAATGAACTAAATACACAACTTATTAAATGAATAGAAAGAGCAAACTTTTTCTATTCGTTTAATAAAATATTATAAAATTAATAATTTATTCAAAATATAATTTATTATTACATTTTTAAATCAACAAAACAAAATTAAAATCAAATGCAAAATATAAAATTGCAAAAAAATTCAGGAATTTTAATTCTAATAAAATCCCAAAAATAATAGAAACATAAAAATAATAGAAATATAAAATGCGTTAGCAGGAAAGGAAAAAATGTTAGCAATTACAAAAAGTATGGCCTTAAATGGGCTAAAAGGATACATAATATCCATTCAAGTAGACATATCTGCAGGAATGCCTTATTTCGAAATTGTAGGACTTGCAGATACTAGCATAAAAGAGTCAAAAGAAAGAATAAAAACAGCAATAAAGAACTTACATATTGAGTTTTTAAGTAGAAAAATTATAGTTAATTTAGCACCTGCAAATATAAGAAAAGAAGGGTCAAGTTTAGATTTGGCAATAGCGGTAGGAGTATTAATAGCTAGTCATAATATTAATTTACATAGTCAAGAAGAACTATTAAAAGACACAATTTTAATAGGAGAATTATCTCTTGATGGAAAAATTGAGAAGGTAAATGGAATTTTACCAATTTGTATAGAAGCAAAAAAGCAAGGAATTAAAAAAATTATATTACCAAAAGAAAATGCTAAAGAAGCCTCATATGTAAACAATATAGAAATATTACCAGTCGAAAACTTAGAGGAAGTAATAAAATATTTAAATAAAGAGACTGAAATAAAAAAAGAAAATAATATCAATTTTCTGGAGGAGGATATTAATTATAATGTAGATTTTTCAGAGGTAAAAGGGCAAGAAAATGTCAAAAGAGCATTAGAAATATCAGCTGCTGGTGGACATAATTGCCTTATGATACGGTAATCCAGGTTCTGGAAAAACAATGCTGGCAAGAAGATTGCCAAGTATATTACCAAATCTGAGTTTTGAAGAATCGTTAGAAATAACCAAGATATACAGTATAACAGGACTAACATCTAAAGAAAATCCGTTAGTTTTACAAAGACCATTTAGAAGTCCACATCACACAATAACTCCAGTTTCACTTATTGGAGGAGGAAAAAATCCAAAACCACGGAGAAATAAGTCTTGCACATTATGGAGTACTATTTTTAGATGAATTACCAGAGTTTAATAAAAATACATTAGAGGTGCTAAGAGGCCCATTAGAAGATAGAAATGTAACCATAAGTAGATTGAATGCAAGTATAATGTATCCATGCAATTTCATGTTAATTGCTAGTATGAATCCATGTCCATGTGGATATTATGGGGCAGAAGAAAAAGAATGTTGTTGCAGACCAGAACAAATAAAAAAATATCAAAATAAAATTAGTGGACCTTTATTAGATAGAATTGATATTCATGTAGAGGTAAAAGGTGTAAAATACAATAAATTGCAAAGTAATGAAAAAATAGAAGATTCAAAGACGATTAGAAAAAGGGTAAATGAAGCAAGAAAAATTCAAGTAGAAAGATACAAAAAATATAATATTTACTCAAATTCAGAATTAACACCAAAGATGTTAGAAAAGTTTTGCAAATTGGATAATTCATGCCAAAACATTTTGAAATTAGCTTTTGAAAAATTAGGGCTTAGTGCAAGAGCATATGGAAGAATATTAAAAGTAGCAAGAACAATAGCAGATTTAGATAAATCGGATAATATAGAGCAAAAGCACTTAGCAGAAGCAATTCAATACAGAACATTAGACAGAAAAATATAGAAAAATAAAAAAAGTAAGTGTAAAAAAGAGAAAATACAAAAAATAATATAAATAATAAATAAAAATAGTAAAAGAAAGAAGGAAAATAAATAGAAGTAATAAAAATTCAAGATAAATATTATCCACAAAATTTAAGAAAAATAAAAAATCCACCAACACAGATATATATAGAAGGAAACAAGGAGATATTACAAAATAACATAATTGCAATTATTGGAACTAGAAAATGTTCAAAGAATGGAGAAAAATTAGCGACGAAATTTGCACAAGAATTGGTAGAACAAAATATAACAATAGCAAGCGGGTTAGCAGAACGGAATAGATACATGTTCACATAAAGCAACACTAAATGTAGACGGAAAAACTATAGCAGTACTAGGAAATGGATTTGACAATATATTTCCTCCACAAAATATATCATTATACAAAGAAATAATAAAAAAAGGAGGGGCTGTTATAAGTGAATATCCACCTGAAACTAAAGCAGATTCAAGAAAATTTTTAGAAAGAAACAGAATTGTAAGTGGAATCTCAATAGGAATATTGGTAATAGAAGCTAAATTCAGAAGTGGTACAAGTGTAACAGCAAAACTTGCCAAAGAACAAGAAAGGAAAGTATTTGTGCTACCACATGAAATTTGGGACATAAATGGAAAAGGAACAAATAAATTGCTAAAAGAAGGAGCAACAATAATTACTAGCACAGAAGATATTATAAATAATTTAGAAAATTTAGAATATAAAAATAAAAAAGAAATTAAAATAAATGGCAAGATAGAAATACTAGAGGAAAAAAATAGCAATAAATATGAAGAAACAGAAAATAAAAAAGAAATAAAATCTAGCCAAAAGGCAGAAGGGCTGTATAAAAAATTTGATAATAAACAATATAATGAAATTTATAAAATAATAGAAAATAAAATATGTGGAATAAATGAAATTGTAAGAAAAACGGGAAGAACAATTGGAGAAATAAATCAAGATTTATTAATGATGGAAATAGAAGGATATATAAAAAAAGTAGAAGGTGGGTACAAATGTATTTAATAAAAAGAAAGGGAGAAAATAATGTATGTTAACAAAAAGATAGGGAATAGAGGAGAAGAACTAGCAGAAAAATTTTTGCAAGAACAGGGTTATACAATAATAGAAAGAAATTTTACATGTAGACAAGGAGAAATAGACATTATAGCAAAAGATAACAAACAAAAAGAATTAGTATTTTTAGAAGTAAAAACTAGAACTAGTAAAAAGTTTGGGAATGCAGCAGAAGCGGTAAATAAAATTAAGCAAAAGCATATATATCAATGTGCAAAATATTACATATATATAAATAAAATATATAATATTCCAATTAGATTTGACATTATAGAAATTAAATTACATGGAAATATGTATTGTGTTAATCAAATAAAAACTGCATTTTGGATAAAATAATTAGAAAAATGAATAAAAAATTTTAAAATGTTACAAATAAATAAAACAAAAATATTTTACAATTAAGTAGTTTGTAGTATAATAAAATTGTTAATAATATAAAAATATAAAAAGGAGAAAAGGCATGAAAATATTAGTAATATCAGATATACACGGTTCGGGATATTATGGAGAAAAAATAAAGGAAATAGATGAAAGAGAAAAACCAGAAAAAATAATATTATTAGGAGATTTATATTATCATGGACCAAGAAATGAACTAAGTCAAGAATACAATCCAATGAAAGTAGCAACAATATTAAATTCATTAAAATATAAATTGTTAGTAGTAAAAGGAAATTGTGATGCAGATGTTGATGAAACTATATCAGAATTTAAGTTTAATGATCACATTTTAAAAGAAATAAATGGAAAAAACTTTTATTTTACACATGGAAATAAATATAATATAGAAAATATACCATATGATAATTTTGACATAATGATATATGGACATATACATCAAGGATTCATTCAGAAAAAAGAAGAATTTATTTTTGCAAATCCAGGTTCAATTTCTTTACCAAAATGTAATACAAAACACAGCTATATAATTATAGACGAAAGTAAAATTATTTTAAAAGATTTAGATGGAAGTATATTACAAGAATTTGTATATACAGACTAAAAGACTTAAATAGTATTGAGGATAAAACGATAATAATTGTTATATATAGAAAGGTATAAAATGAATTTAAAAAATATAGAAAAAGAGTTAGAAACAATATGGAATTATATGGTTCTTAATGAACCAATAAAAAAGAGTGATTTAATAATAGGGTGTGGATGTCAAAGCCTAACTATTCCTATTACATGTGCTAATTTATATAAACAGGGATTTGCAGACAAAATAATTTTTGCAGGAGGGTTAGGCAAAATAACAAAAAATAGTTTCAAAAAGCCAGAGGCAGAGATATATAAAGAAATTGCTATGAAAGAAGGGATACCAGAAGAAAAAATTTGGATAGAAAACAAGTCAACAAATACAGGAGATAATTTTAGATTTTCTAAACAAATAATAGAAAAAGAAAACTGGGAAATAAGAAAAATTCTGATAGTTCATAATAGGTTTTCAGAAAGAAGGACATTAAGTTCTGCAAAAGCTATAATAAAAGGCAAAGAACTACACATTACATCAGCAAATGTATCTTTTAAAGAATTTATGGAAAGATTACAAAATAGAGAAGAAAATAGAATAATAAAAATTATATCATCAATAGTTGGAGATATACAAAGAATGATAATTTTTCCTCAATTTGGGTGGCAAATAAAACAAGATGTACCACAAGAAGTAATAGAAGCATACAAAAAATTAAAAAATATGGGATTTAATGAATTTATCATGAGTAAAGAAATGATACAAGAAAATATAAATAAATATGGAATTATAGAAAAAGAACCAATATTTTGGAGTTAAAATACGGTTCTATAATATAAATACTAATGATAAAAATTATCTATTAAGGTTCGGTATAATATTTTCCTTGCCATAAATTTTCATTTATTAAAATTTTGTTAAATCCATTTAAAACCCATTTTTTATGCAAATTCCAATCAGGAGCAACCAATAAATCTTTAGGTGCATCTGCAGAAATTCTATGAATAACAATATTGGGATTTAAATGTGTAATTATATATGTTAAACAGTTTAAATAATACTCTAGTGAAATAGGTATATATTTACCATCAAAATACAATTTGGCTAATTTCGTGTTTTTTACAACATAAGTAGAATGTATTTTTATACCTTGAATTTGGTGAGTATTAATAAAATTAACAGTATTTTTAATATCATCAAAAGTCTCTCCAGGAAGGCCTACCATCATATGACAAACTATGTCAATTCCATATTTGCGTAAAATATTAACAGCATTTGTAAATTGAACAGAAGAATATCCACGATTTATGAAGTGACCTATTGAATCATTAGAAGTCTGCAAACCCAATTCAACACACACATAATGAGTTTTTTTATAAGAACTAAGCAAACTAGCAATATCTTCAGTAATACAATCAGGTCTAGTTGCAACCTCCAACCCAACAATTCTATTATCAATTAATGCCGCATCATATTTTGATTTTAAATTGTCTATAGTATCATAAGTATTAGTGAAATTTTGAAAATATGCAATAAATTTATTGGCACGTTTGCTACGATAGCTTAAAAAATAGTTTTTTACTTGATTGCCAATATTTTCGTCATAATTAATTAAGTCTCCAGAACCCTTTTCACTACAGAAAATACATCCACCTGTTCCACAACTTCCGTCTCTATTTGGACAAGTAAATCCACCATCAATACATATTTTTAATGTTCTTTCACCAAATTTCTCTTTTAAATATTTGTTTAAATGATTATATCTTTCTTCATTATTCATAATAAAATAAGTATAACAAATTTCTAATTCAAAATCAAATTAGATTTAATATTTAAGTTTCGTTTTTTCATCACTTGTCATACTATGATGTTATAATTCATGATGTATTTGTTCATTTCATTCGTTAAAAATTTGTAATTGTTTATCTTGAGCCTCTTTCACTCAGGCTTACAATGAATATAGTTATATTTTTATAACTTTTCGAATGTGATTGGAGCAATATTAGAAATTTTTAAATAATTTTATGGAAAGAGTTCACTTTTAGTGGAAGGGTGCCATAAAATTATTTTAGAATTTCTTATGTTGTGTATTGAACCGAGAAAATTATCAAAATATAACTATATTCATTGTATCCGTGAACATTCCTCAAGAATAAGCAATAACAAATTTTAAAACTCATTCAATTTAAATATACATCATGAATTATAACATCATAGTATGACAAGTGATGAAAAATCGGAACTCAAAAGATTTAATACCAATTAGAAATTCTATTGTAAAAAATAATACCGTATGGTAGAATTATAAAATATTAATCAATTTAGATTGGAATATAAAATACCTAAAAATAATAAAATCTAAAAAGAAAGGAAGAATAAATATGGAAGAATGTAAAATAAAAAATTTATATAATCTAGAAGAAACAATTGCAAGAAAAATATTTGAAGGTGTAGAATATCCATGGGAAATACTACCAAAAATAGGAAACTTTATAGTAGAATTAGGAAATTCACTAAATAAAGATGAATATGATAAAATAGGAGAAGATGTTTGGATTGCAAAATCAGCACAAGTAGCACCTACAGCATATATAAAAGGACCAACAATAGTAGGAAAAAATGCAGAAATAAGACATTGTGCATTTATAAGAGGAAACGCAATTGTAGGAGAAGGAGCTGTTGTTGGAAATTCAACAGAATTAAAAAATGTTATTCTTTTTAACAAAGTACAAGTGCCACATTATAATTATGTAGGAGATTCAATTTTAGGATATAAAGCACACATGGGAGCAGGCTCAATTACTTCAAATGTTAAATCAGATAAAAAATTAGTAATTGTAAAAGGCGAAAAAGAACAAATAGAAACAGGACTTAAAAAATTTGGAGCAATGATTGGAGACGAAGTAGAAGTAGGATGTGGGTCTGTCTTAAATCCAGGAACAGTTATTGGAAAAAAGACAAATATTTACCCATTATCATCAGTAAGAAAAGTAGTACCACAAAATAGTATATACAAAAACCAAAATGAGATAGTAAAAAAAGAATATTAAGTAATTAAATATAATATAACAATAGAATGCTGATTAAAACAAACATCCGGAAATTTTAATTTAAAATGGAGGTAAAAAGATGAAGGTCATTTTAGTAAATGGAAGTCCACATGAAAATGGATGTACAAATACAGCACTATTAGAAATAAAAAATGTATTAGAAAAAAATGATATACAAACAGAAATGTTTTGGGTTGGAAATAAACCAATTTCAGGATGTTTAGGGTGTGGTCGTTGTTTAGAAACAAATCAATGTATAATAGAAGACAAAGTAAATGAGTTTCTAAATAAAATCGAAGAAACAGACGGATTTATATTTGGAACACCTGTACATTTTGCGTCAGGAAGTGGAATGATAACATCATTTATGGATAGAGTATTTTATGGAAGAAGAAAATTATTTCAAAATAAAGTTGCAGCAACAATAGTTAGTTGTAGAAGAGGAGGGGCAACTTCAACATTTGATCAAATGAATAAATACTTTGCTATGAATAATATGCCTATAGTAACATCACAATATTGGAATATGGTGCATGGAAGCTCTCCAGAAGATGTGCTAAAAGATGAAGAAGGACTACAAACAATGAGAACATTAGGCAATAATATGGCGTGGCTTTTAAAATGTATAGAAGCAGGGAAAAAATCTGGAATTAAAGAACCAGAAAATGAAAAAATAATAAAAACAAACTTTATAAGATAATAATAAAATAGCAATAATATAGAATAAAAAAACATATTATTGCTATTTTGAATGAAAAATAAAAATAAAAAAAGATCAAATATATAACAAAAAAGTGATAATTAAAATATTTTTTACATTATCTAAATTCAATATATCATAAAGTAATAGTCGAAATCCATCGAAAAAAGGTTTATAATGAAATTTTTTAATAAAAATAGAAGAAATACATAAATATTAGGAAAAAAATAAAAATATAAAGTCGAAGCAAAAAGAAAAATGTCCTATTTAAGAACATATTAAAAAATATATACAGAAAGTGTCAAATAATGCGACGAAAAGATGTTGCGCCTCTAAGGTTTTAGTAGTACAATACAAAACATGTCTATATTGGCATAAGGGAGGGGATATTTTTTGAAGACGTTTTACGGAGGTACATTTATTAATAAAGAAACATTAGATGATGCAGGAATTGACTATCCAATAAAATTAGAATATTATAAGCAAATAAACGAAGATGAAATAAATGAAAAAGACAAAGCAAAATATGGAATTGTAATTATACAAACAGAATATATAAATGGAAATATAAATACAAAAACAAAAGAAATAAAATATTTAACAAATGATGAAATACAAGAAGAAAGAATTTTAAATACATTTAAAGAAAGTCAAGTTACACCAATAAATTCCGAAGAAGTAATAAATGATTTATTTAAAAATATATATTAAAAACAGTTTTCTCTTATTTATAAAAAAGACTTGCAAAAAGCAATAATTTGTTCTAGAATACTAAAAGTAGAGATGAAGATACCAGATACAAGATATAAATATAGATATTGAAGAGGAGAACATATGGCAGATAAATTAATAATAGTAGAATCGCCTGCTAAGGCAAATACAATAAAAAAATTTTTAGGTGGAAGTACAAAAGTAGTAGCTTCAATGGGACATATAAGAGACTTACCAAAATCTAAAATGGGAATAGACATAGAAAATGATTTTGAACCACAATATATAAACATCAGAGGAAAAGGAGATTTAATAAAGTCTTTAAAAACAGATGCAAAAAAAGCTAAAACAGTATACTTAGCAACTGACCCTGACCGTGAAGGAGAAGCAATTGCATGGCACTTATCTAAAATTTTAGAAGAAGATAAGAAAAAAATAACAAGAGTAACATTTAATGAAATAACAAAATCAGCAGTTCAAAAAGCAATAAAAGAACCAAGAGATATAGATATGAACACAGTTGATGCACAACAAGCAAGAAGAGTGCTAGATAGAATTGTTGGATATAAAATGAGTCCAGTATTATGGAAAAAAGTAAAAAGAGGGCTATCAGCAGGAAGAGTTCAATCAGTTGCTGTAAAATTAATTGTAGATAGAGAAAATGAAATTGAAAGCTTTATACCAGAAGAATATTGGAATATTTATGCTAATTTAAAAGATGAACAATCAAAAAAGGAATTTGAAGCAAGATTTTATGGAAAAGATGGAAAGAAAATAGAAATTCATTCAAAAGAGGAAATTGATGAAATTATAAAAAATATTGAAAAGGCAACATATGTAGTATCAGATGTAAAAAAAGGCGAGAAAAAGAGAAATCCAGCACCACCATTTACAACAAGTACAATGCAACAAGAAGCATCAAGAAAATTAGGTTTTACACTTAAGAAAACAATGTCAATAGCACAAGGGCTATATGAAGGAGTTAAAATATCAGAAAAAGGAACAATTGGTTTAATTACATATATGAGAACAGACTCAACAAGAATATCAGAAGAAGCAAGACATGCGGCAAAAGCACAAATTATAAGCACATATGGAGAAGAATATTACGAAAATAGATATTACAAAACAAACAAAGACGCACAAGATGCTCATGAGGGTATAAGACCAACATATGCAGATATTGAACCAGATAATATAAAAGATGAATTAACAAAAGACCAATATAAACTATATAAATTAATATATAATAGATTTATGGCAAGCCAAATGAAGCCAGCTGTTTATGATACAATGGCTGTAAATATAAAAGCAGATAAATATGACTTTAAGGCAAATGGACAAAGTTTAAAATTTAAAGGATTTATGATTTTATATGTAGAAGGAACAGACGAAAAAGAAGAAAAAGAGGAAGGAATTCTACCAGAATTAAAAGAAAATCAAGAAGTAAAATTATTAAAATTAAACCCAAAACAAAGCTTTACAGAACCGCCAGCAAGATATACAGAAGCAAGCCTTGTAAAGACACTAGAAGAAAAAGGAATAGGACGCCCAAGTACATATTCACCAACAATTACAACAATTTTAGAAAGAAGATATATAGAAAAAGAGCAAAAACAATTAGTGCCAACAGAGCTAGGAAAAATAGTAAACAAATTATTAACAGAAAACTTTTCAGACATAGTTAATGTAGAATTTACTGCAAAAATTGAAAATGAGTTTGATGAAATTGCAGAAGGTAAAGAGCAATGGAAACAAATGATAAGAGAATTCTATGAACCATTCGAAAAAGAAATAGAAAAGGTAGAAAAAGAACTAGAACATGTAGAATTAGTTGATGAAGTATCTGATGTACAATGTGAAAAATGTGGAAGAATGATGGTATATAAATTCGGAAGATATGGAAAATTTCTAGCGTGTCCAGGATATCCAGAATGTAAAAACACAAAACCTATTATAGAAACAATAGATGTCCCATGTCCAAAGTGTGAAGGAGTTGTACAAGTTAGAAAAACTAAAAGAAAAAGAAAATACTATATATGTGAAAATAATCCAGACTCATGTGATTATATTTCATGGAACAAACCACAAAAAGGAGAAAAATGGAATCCAGAAGATGCAGAGGAAATAAAAAAAGAAACAACTAAAACAGCTAAAAAAGTAAAAACTAAAAATAAAAAGAAATAATTTCTATATAGCAATAGTTAATAAGTAGAAATATCTTTAAAAATTTTTAAAGATATTTTTACTTAAAAGCTCTTGTGGTACGCATTTTGAATGAATTTGAAAAAAATCTATTGACAATATTTCTGAATTTTGGTATCATATTAATTGCTCTTGAATATAATTAATTAAGAAAGACGCAGGTATAATTTAGTGGTAAAATGTAACCTTGCCAAGGTTAATTCGCGGGTCCGATTCCCGCTACCTGCTCCAATTGAATGTGGCGCCTTAGCCAAGCGGTAAGGCACGAGTCTGCAAAACTCTGATGATCGGTCCGACTCCGATAGGCGCCTCCATCAAAAAGTCGATAAAACGTTGATATATAAATGTTTTATCGATTTTTTATATGTTTTTATGTTAAAAATAAGAAAGCAGTGTTTTCAATAGTTTCAGAGATTGAAAACGTATACAATGATTTTATATGTGACAAAAATGTAACAAAAAGCTAATACATATGTATAAAAATGTGACAAAATTTTATTTGCTTTTTTTACACTCATCAATTATTTTATCAAAATCAGAAATATATTTTTTATCTTGCTCAACTCTAAATTTCTCAAATTCATTTTCTGCAAATTCTTTTGCCTGTTCAGATGATATACTTCCTTTGTTATCTAAAATTTCATATCTATTTGTTTTTAGCATCGTATCTAGTTCTTCTACCCAATCTTTCATTTTCATAGGTATTTGTCTCTTAGCACGGTTTTCAGCTATATCCAAATACATATTAACAATATCTTGTAAGAAATCTAGCTCTTTATTTGTTAAATAGTTTTTTGCAATACTAACATCACTTTTTAATATTTTTCCTTCTGGAGAGTGTTTCCAAGAAGTCAATCCCATATGTTCTTTTTTACTGTTTGCTCTATGATAAATTATTTCTGCTGCCGTTTCATTTGTTATGGCATAATAAAATTTGTTTTGAATAGTAGCGTAAAAATCATTTGCAAGGAGTACTTTCAATAAGGACATTTATTGAAAAGTACTCCTTTGGGTTTTACAGTATAGTTTAAATACTATGCTGTTTTTATATTTTTAATACTTCGCTGAAATGCATTTTCCAGTTCATATTCATTTAATGGTATAGCAATTATTCCAACTCCTGTATAATATATATCTATTTGTTGATATTTCTTACCATTCAGCTTTGTTTGTTGATATACATATATTTTATCAATTAGTTCATTTACAATTTCTGGTGTTAATTCTTTGATTTCAGTATATTTTTTAACTTTATCAATAAAAGTAGTTAAATCTATTTGTTCTTGTTTAGTTTTATCGATAGTATTAGCTAGATGACTAATTTTTTCTTTTAAGTTTTTTTGTTCTCTTTCATAATTTAATGATAAAGTTGCAAATCTATCATCAGTAATTTTTCCAGAAATGTTATCTTCATAAATATGCTGTATTAAATTATCAATATCTTTTACTCTTTTTTCATATTGAGATAAAAGTTTTTTATTTGAAATATCTTCTTTTCGTTGTTCTTCTAATGAAGTTGCTAGTTTTTCTTTTATAAATAAATCTTCATAAGATGAAATATAAGATATTACTTGTTTAATATTATCTAATACCAATTCTCTTAATGCTATATCTTTTATATTATGGCTAGTACAAGAATGTGTAGAATTATTCTTGTAATTAGAACATCTATAAAAATCTTTGTCTGGTGTAAATTTACTAGAAGTACAATAATAAAGTTTAGCTCCACAATCTTTACAAAATAGATGTCTAGAAAATATGCTTATTTTACCTGTCTTAGTAGGTCTTTGTTTATTACTTCTAAGTTTTTGGGCTGTATTCCAAGTTTCTTCATCAATAATAGCTTCGTGGGTATTTTTAAATATTTTCCATTGTTCTTTTGGGAGTTTTATTTTAGTTTTATCTTTAAAAGAACGAGTGGTATATCTAAAATTTATTGTATCTCCTATATATTCCTGCCTATCTAATATTTTGGTTACTGTTATTGGATACCAATAATGTTTTACTTCTGTTGGTGGATTTTGTGTTTTCATACCTAAACTTTGATGATACTCTGTTGGATTCATTATTCCTTCTTCTGTAAATTTTTTAGCTATTTGAGAAGGACTAAATCCTTGTATAAATAAAGCAAATACTCTTTTTATAATTTTCGCAGCAGGCTCATCAATAATCCATTTATTTTTATCATTCTCATCTTTTTTATATCCAAAAGGTGGGTTTGTTGTTAAAGGTATACCAGAATTACCTTTATTTTTCATTACTGCTCTAACTTTTTGACTTGTATTTTTGGCATGCATTTCATTAAACCAATCTTGAATAGGCAAGAAGTCATTAAGTCCTTCATTAGTATCAATATTGTCCATTATTGCAATATACCTAACATTAAGCCTTACAAAATCTTCTTCTAATAATTGACCAACTATAAGTCTATTTCTGCCAAGTCTTGAATGGTCTTTTACTATAATTGTTCCAATTTTACCTTGTTCTGCAAGTTCCATTAATTCCATAAAAGCAGGTCTTGTAAAACTCGTTCCAGAATAACCATCATCTACAAAGAATTTAGTATTGATAAAATTATTATCTTTAGCATATTTACTTAAAATTGATTTTTGATTTTTAATACTATTGCTTTCTCCTAGCTGTTCATCATCTCTTGATAAACGGCAATATAAAGCAGTTATTTTTTCGTTATTTGACTGTCCCATAAAAACTCCTTTCTTTTAGACAGCCGAAGATGATATAAATTGTTACAATTTCAATTTGTAGTGTTCACATAATACCATATTCGTTTTTATAGTGCAAGTGGTTCTTATGATTTTTTTGTTAGTCTAAAAATTTTATTTAATAAGCTTTCTTCAGCATTTTTATCAAAGTAAGTATTTACTTTGTATACTGTGCCGTTTATTTCTTTTTCAAAGTTCAATTTATTTTCTATTGCAATATTATCTCTAAAATATTGTAATCTTTCATCTTTAGTCATATTTTCTAATTTTTTATAATATTCTTGTTTCAAGTTTTCAACATATTCATATTCTTCATTAGAGAGTTCAATTCTATATTTTTCATTATTATCGTTCATAACTAGCCCTCCTTTTCTTGTATTCAGGAGATTTCTTTTGTTTTTGCTTTTCTAATCTAGCTTTTTCTTTTGCTTCTTCACGAGCTTTTCTTTCAGCTTGTATTTTTTCTTGTTCAGTTCTTTGTCTTTCTAATTCATCTTGTTTTTCCTTATCAAATAAACTTTTAAAGAAATCTGCAACTTTTTGTGGTGCAAGTTTTAGAGCATGGAAGTAGTCTTTTGTTTTTTCTACTAAACCATCATATTTTTCTATCCATCTATTTACGGTGTTCCTTAAATTTTTAATTCTAGCATCACGTTCATAAATTTCTTTATCTGCTACAATTCCTTTTTTAGCATATTGGGTTAGTGTTTCATAATCTTTTGGATCTAATTCAATTTTCTTTGAGAACTTCTTTTGTTTACCTAGGTTTGAAATATCTTAAACCTTTTTATCGTATTGCATATAGTTATCAAAATTAGATTGTTTTTCATCAACACTATTTGTTATTTTTTCAAGTTTTTCAGTTTCTTTCTTAATTTTAAATTCTAAATCAGATAAATGTTCTTTAGTACTACCTTTTATACCACGAATAAATCCTCTATAACCACTATCAGACATATATTGAAAAAATCTGTCTTGTAATAGGCTATATGATTTTACGAGTTTTGCTTTTCCATTTTCATCATATACAGGATTACCAAAGTTATCAGTTAATTGTTCTGATTTCCATTTCTTACTATGGCTCACTTGGTTGATTATTTCTTTTGTAGTTCCTATTAGAGATTTATCTTTACACCTTTTTGTCCATCTTATTTCTTTTTCTACAATAGGAATTGCTATAACATGCAAATGGTAATGATATATCGGTTTTCCGTATTCTTCTGTTAAAGCTGTATTTAGTTCATCTGCGTGCATTACTGCTGATATAATATTATCAGCACCCATTTCCTTTTCAGCAAAGTGAAATGCCTTTTCATAAAAGCCTTTTGCAAATTCATAACCACCATTTTTCTCGAAATAGTCGGAGTTAATATCAAATATAATTTCATCAAATATTTTAGCATTATCTCTTAGTCCTCTAAGTGATATTTCTCCATTATTAATCATTTCTTTTAATCTTTCGTTATAAGTGCCTTTGCATTTTTTGTAATGCACATTGTTTGGTGTTTGAGCTAAGTCAACATTCATATTAGAGTAAGATTTGTTTTTTCGTTCATTATGTCTCTCTGCCTTTACAATACTTGCTCTAGTATAAGTTTCTACTCTAGCTATCGAATAGTTTGTTTTGTCCATTTAAATATCCTTTCTTGCAGGTAGCAAGAAGCGACCAAAGGGAGCTGTTACATAACTTTCTTCGAAAGTATGTAACCCACTATGACACTTTCAAAACTTCGTTTTGCAAAGATGTCGTGGGCTCCTAGCGGAGGGCTCATAAAATATCTAATCTTACGATAGATATTTTATGTTTGGCTACGCCAAATCAAAATAATATTTTTCATTTTCATTCAAATATTATTTTGGCTACTGAAAAATTTTTGTGCTACCTAGCATAAAATTTTTTCAGTATCTTTCTGCTATGCTTTGTGAGAATATAGAGCAATACCTATATAGTTTTTTTAGCATAACAAAAAGACCTATTAGGCACAACAAATAAAACTACCAATATTGCAATTTTTTTGCAAAGTAGTGAGTTTTACTTGAAACATGCTAATCGGTCTTAACCACTGCTGGACATTTTACATACTATTCATTCTAAACCAGCCAAAATATATTTCACCGCATTGGATTAGTAAGTTTTCTACAAACATTAATTTTCATTTTAGGAGAAGATAGAAAATATTTTATTGTATTCCTTACTAATCAGTGTTTCGTGTCTATTAATTTTTCAGTGTACTATAAATACATCTATTATATATCATCTTTTTATGTAAATGTAAATAAAATCCAAAAAATCAATTGAAAAAAGTCAATATTGCTGATATAATTGACACATAATAATATAGATTGGAGAAGCAAAATATGATAGATTTGCATATGCATACAATGTATTCAGATGGAGATAAGACAATAGCAGAAATATTAAAGTTGTGTGAAGATAGAAAATTAGAATATATTTCAATAACTGATCATAATACATGTGCTGAATATGAAGATAAAAATATAAAAAACAATAATATTTTTGGTGGAAAAATAATAAAAGGTGTTGAAATGAATGCAACATTTCAAAATAAAAAAATTGAAGTTTTAGGCTATAATATAAAAGAACCTAAGATAATAGAAGAATGGTCTCAAAAGTTTTTTTCAGAAGAAGTATTAAAGAGACAACAAGAAGATGCAAAGAAAAAATTATTATATATATGTGATAAAAAAGGGCTTATTTATGATGAAAACAAAATAGAAAAAAATATTCCAGTAACAGATTATATAACAATTTATATTTATAAAGAATTAATGCGACATGAGGAGAATCATGAAATTCTTGGAGAATTTGCAGAGTCACTAAATGTTTTTATTAGAAAGGGATTAATGAATCCAGATAGCGAATATTATACAGGTTCAGATAATGTACCAAAGCCAATGTATAAAGATGTTATAGATGTGATACATAAAGCAGGAGGATTAGCTTTTCTAGCACACCCATTTGAATATAGATTTGATGATACAATAGGCTTTATAGATGAGCTTCGAAAAGAAAAAGAATTAGATGGAATAGAGTGTTTTCATCCATCTGCTAATGAAGATGAAATTGATGTTTTGGTAGAATATGCTAAAAAGAGTAATTTATATATTAGTGGTGGAAGTGATTATCATGGACATAAAAAGCCTAATGTAGAAATTGGAGTTGGAGAAGGAAATTTGAATATTTCAAAAGAAATAATAGAAGAGTGGATAAATCAGTAAAATTAAAAGAAAATATATTATAGTTTGGAGGAAAAATTAATATGGGAAAAGTATTAAAGGTAAGAGAAGTTGGAGATCCTATTCTATCTATAAAATGTAAAGAAGTAGATGTAAAAAACATTAACCAAGAAATACTAGAGGAAATTGAAGATTTAAAGGAGACACTAAACTTTACAGAAGGGTTTGGAATTGCAGCACCACAAGCAGGAATTAATAGAAGAATAGTAATTATTCAAGTAAATAAAGAAAAATGTACATATAAAGATTGCGAAGAAGTTTCAACTACAGTAATGATAAATCCAACATGGAGAAAATTATCAGAAGAAACAGAAAGTGAATTTGAAGGTTGTTTAAGTGTTCCTTCTATCAGGGGAAAAGTAGAAAGATACACAAGTATAGAAGTAACATATTATAATGAAAATGGAGAAAAGGTTATAAAACAGTTAAAAGGATTTACAGCAAGAGATGTGCAACATGAGTGCGACCATTTAGATGGAATCGTATTTTTAGAAAGAGTAAAAGAACATAATGGATTTGCAACTAAAGAAATGATAAACAAATTTAATTTAAAAGAAGAAAGTAGGTAAATAATGGATTTAGAAAAGAAAGATAATAATTCCATGATTATTAAATATCAAAATACAGATAATGTAGTAGAAGATATATGTTCTATTATTGAATCAGCACGAGATTATGCATATCAATCCGTTAATATTGCATTAGTAGAAAGAAATTGGTTTATAGGATATAGAATTGCTGAAGAAGAATTAAAAGGCGAAAATCGAGCGAATTATGGTACAGAAATATTAAAAAAGTTGTCTAAAGAGTTAAAGAAAGAATATGGAAAAGGTTTTGAATTAAGAAATTTATACTATTTTTTACAATTTTACAAAACTTTTCCAAACATTTTGCACTCAGTGAATGCAAAATCTAATATGCTACTTTCATGGACTCATTATAAAACTTTATTACAAGTTGAAGATGTAAAAGCAAGAGAATGGTATGCAAAAGAAACAGCTGAACAGACTTGGAGTGTAAGAACTTTACAACGAAATATATCATCACAATATTATTATAGGTTATTAAAATCACAAGTTAAAGAACCTGTAATTGAAGAAATGAAAGAAAAAAACAAAGAACATTATTTAATGGAAAAACTAGAATTTATCAAAAATCCATTAATAGCAGAATTTTTAGGTTTTTCATTAGAAGATACATATACAGAAACAGAATTAGAAACAAGTATTATAAATAATTTACAAAAATTTTTAATGGAACTTCGGAAAAGGTTATGCTTTTGTTGAAAGGCAACAACACATTCGTACAGAAAAGGGGGATTATTTCATAGATTTAGTCTTTTATAACTATATTCTAAAATGTTTTGTATTGATAGATTTAAAAACTAATCAAGTAACACATCAAGACATAGGACAAATGGACATGTATGTAAGAATGTATGATGAACTAAAGAAAGCCAAAGATGATAATCCAACAATAGGAATCTTACTTTGTACTGATACAGATGCAGATGTAGCGAGATATTCAGTTTTACATGGAAATGAGCAACTTTTTGCAACAAAATATAAAACATATTTGCCAACAGAAGAACAACTAAAAGCAGAAATTGAAAGTCAAAAAGCAATATTTGAGATACAACAATTAGAAAAAAGTGAAAATAACGAAAAATAAGGTAAATGAGTTTAATAGTGTTAAAATTAATTAAAATTTATGAAAAAAGTAAAGAAAAGAAATAAAGGAGTAAAAAAATATGGATAGTACTATAATTGCATCAATAATAGGTGCTATTGCTACAATAATATCAGGATTAATTGGGTATTTTATAGGGTGCAATAAAAAAATTAAACAAAAACAAAATGCCAGAAATAATGCAACTCAAATTCAAGTAGGTGATATTAGTGGTAGAGAATAAGCAAATGCAAAAAGCAGGAAATAATGCAACTCAAATTCAAGTTGAAAAAATCGAATATAATAATGGCGTATCATTAGAAACAGTAACTCAAATAGTGAAAAATGAAATAACTATTGCATTGAAAGAAAATTCATTAGTTGCTGAAGACAAAGCAAGAAGTCGTCTAACTGAATTTTCTAATATATTTTTACCACAATTAATAAAATCGAACTTACTTGAATGCTTTAGTGAACCAGCAATTCAGTTTTTCTTTAGAAATGTTGAAAAAACAGCAATGTGTACAGATAGTAAACATTGTTATAAAATGCTTTCTGAGATACTGGTACATAGAGCTAATAAGAAAGATGATTTTACTATAGTTGCAGCAACCAATAAAGCAATAGAGGTGGCTGATAAAATTTCTGATGATGCTTTACTTTTTTTGACAATTTTTTTATTTATTGATGGATTTATTCCTAATAGTGGAGATATTAAGCAGGGACTTAAAACATTAGATGATTTATATGAAAATATATTAAGAGGTAAACAGATTCCATTTAATCAAAAGTATAGGTTTAAAATAGATATGTCACAAGTATATTGAAAATAAAATATTGAAAAGA
>CAUWIY010000011.1:0-59469 GCA_963559065.1 uncultured Clostridia bacterium | reverse complement strand
CAAATAATTATGCAAAATTTGTATGTGAACCATTAGAAAGAGGATATGGGGTAACAATAGGAAATTCATTAAGAAGAATTTTACTTTCATCACTTCCAGGATGTGCAATAACAAATGTTAAAATTGAAGGCGTATTACATGAATTTTCTACAATACCAAATGTTGTAGAAGACGTACCAGAACTAATAGTTAATTTAAAAAATATTAGATTAAAATTTGACGGAAATGAAGAAAAAATATTAAGAGTTAACTTCAAAGGAGAAGGAGAAGTTACAGCAGCTGATATAGAAACAGATGGAACAGTAGAAATACTAAATCCGGACTTACATATTGCGACAGTTTCTAAAGACGGAAGTCTTATATTAGAAATGACAGCAGATAAAGGAAGAGGATATAATTCATCTGACAAAAATAAAAAGTTAAATCAAGATATTTCTGTACTTCCAATTGATTCAATTTACACACCAGTTAAAAAAGTAAATTATCAAGTTGAAAATACAAGAGTTGGTCAAATGGTTGACTATGACAAATTAACAATAGAAGTATGGACAGATGGAAGTTTAAAAGCACATGAAGCATTAAGCTTAGCTGCAAAAGTAATGGTAGGACATTTAGAATTATTTATAGATTTATCTGAAACTACAAAAAACACACAAGTTATGGTAGAAAAAGAAGAATCTAAAAAAGAAAAAGTATTAGAAATGTCAATTGAAGAATTAGAACTATCAGTAAGATCTTATAATTGTTTAAAAAGAGCTAACATATCAACTGTAGAAGATTTAATTAGTAAATCAGAAACAGAAATGATGAAAGTTAGAAACTTAGGTAAAAAATCTTTTGATGAAGTTACAGCAAAATTACATTCATTAGGCTTAGACTTTGCACAAGAAGATGAATAATAAGATAAAATAATAGAAATCATTTAGTACAAAGAAGAATAGTGAACAAAGTGAAAGGAAAGGTGAAAAAAATTGGCTACAAATAGAAAATTAGGTAGAACTACAGATATTAGAATGGCAATGTTAAAAAACTTAACAACAGACCTTTTAGTATATGGAAAAATAGAAACAACATTACCTAGAGCTAAAGAAGTAAAAGCAATAGCTGATAGTTTAATATCACTTGCAATAAAAGAAAAAGACAACTTTGAAGAAGTAGAAATGAAAGTTGTAAAAGCTAAATTAGACTCAAAAGGTAATAAAGTAACAGAACTAGTAAAAAGCAAAAACGGAAAAGAATTTTTAAAAGTAGTAAAAGAAGAAACTACTGAAAAAAGACAAAAAGATATGCCATCAAGATTAAATGCAAGAAGAAAAATGATGAGAAAATTAAACAAAGTAAAAGATAGTGATGGTAAAAACATAGACGTTCCAGCTAAATTATTTAATGAAATTGCACCTAAATATGCTGGTAAAAATGTAGGTGGATATACAAGAATAGTAAAAGCAGGTCCAAGAAGAGGAGACGCTGCAGAAGTTGCTATTTTACAATTAATATAGTAATATTTTTCAAAATAAATTAAATATATTAATATGATAATAATTATAAAAAGATGTACTACTTTGATATGTAGACATCTTTTTTGTCATTATAAATTTTGATATAATTCCATTATATCAACTTTTAACGCATTAGAAAAACCAACAACTTCAACATCTGTAATAAAACGTTTTCCGGTTTCTAGTTTGGAAATATCAGAACGGCTTATTTTAAATCCCATGACTTGCATTCTAGCACAGAGATCTTCTTGTGTTATTTTTTGCTTTTTTCTAAATTTCTTAATATTTTTTCCAGTAATATTGGCAACATTTAAACTATAAAAACTATACATTTATATATCCTCCAACAAAAAATAAAAGTATATACAAAAAATAAAACTAATATGTTTAAAAATTAGCTAAAATGTTCCAAAAATGAACATTTTTTATTGATTTTATACTATAGTTATGATAAAATTGTTCTAAAATAGAACAAAAGAAAAATTGGGAGGGATTTTCATGGAAAAATTATTAAATATGAAAAAAGAAGGTGCTATAACATTAATTGCATTAGTAATAACTATAATAATTTTACTTATTCTAGCAGGAATAACAATTGCAACATTAACAGGAGAAAATGGACTATTTGCAAGATCAAAAGAAGCAAAGGAATCATATATAGGGGCAGAAATGGAAGAGGCTTTAATTATGGCACTACAAGACTTACAAGCAGAGAAATTAGCAGAAGCAACATTAGATGATATAACACAAGAATGGGCGAATGATAAATTAGCAGAATATAATCCAGTTGTAGGAATTAGTACAGAACCAAGTGGAAAAACAATAAGAATGGAAAAGTCAGGAATAACAAGAACTTTTTTAATAGATAAAAATTTTAATATAATAGATGTAGATGGAACAGTAGTGACATATACAACAGAACCAAAAGGATATACAAATCAGAATAAAGTAAAAATATCAATTACAGTAATTAATCCAAAAGGAATACAAATCATAGAAAAACCGAATGGAGAAAAAATACAAGGAGAAGGTCAAACAGAAATAAAATTTGATTATGATGTAACAGCAAATGGAACATATACATTTAAAGTAGTAGATAATACGAATAAAAAAGTAGAAAAAAATATATTAATAGATCAAATAGATAAATTAAAGCCATTAAATGTAGATATAAAAGCAAAAGAGATATCTATTACATGTTTTAATATTGAAGTAAATGCAATTGATGCAGAAAAAAATGAGAATAATTCATGTAGTGGAATTCAAAAATATGAATATTTTATAAGACCAATAAGTTTAAGTGAATATATAAAATATGAATCAAATAATTCTGTATTTGAATTTACTGGATTAACATTAAATACTACATATAATGTATATGTAAGAGCATATGATAGAGCTGGAAATTATTTAGATTCTGAAGTAATTAATGTTAAAACATTAACAACTCCAAAAGCACCAGTAGGGGAGATAGCTTTTAATGAAAATGGAGCTTCTGTAGTAGCATTAGAATACCCAATATTGAATTATAATGGTATAAATAATTGTGAGGTAATACCAAAAATAGGGGAAAAAGTAAAATTAAAAATAATATCTAAGGAAGTAAAAGATTTAATATATTATTATAGTATTAATGGTGGAGAAACATGGAATGAATATAAGTCAGAAGTAGAATTTGAATATGTAGAAAATACAAAAGTTATGCTAAAATCTGTATGCAAGGGAAATACAGATTTTGAGTCAGATAGTAGAATTATAAAAAAATATAAGAAAGACTTATCATATGAATGTACTGCAAAAGATGCTTTACAACGAGAAGCATATGATGGAGACTGGAATACTTATACAACTTTGGAAAGTGGTCAAACATTACTTGTAGATGATAGTACAATTGGAATGGAAATAAAAGCAAAATGGTTTGAAAATGATAATACTAGAACAGTAAACGCATTCTCAAAGGAAAAATATGAATATTCCGCACTATTATGGTATTTGCCTGTAAAAGGAAATAAAATTGTGCAAGAAGCAACAGGAACAATCTTAGAGAAAACAAAAAGTATTATACCATATACAAATTCTGGTTATGAAAATGATATGTTATATGAAATAACACTTGTAAAATAATAATTCATATGCTAAAATAAGCAAAAAAATAAGGACATAGAAATGCAAAATTTAAATTATGAAATAAAATATTCAAAAATAAAAAACATATATATACAAATAAAAAACGGAAAAGTAACAATAAAAGCACCAATAAAAACACCACAAAAAGAACTAGACAGAATAATAAAAGAAAAAGCAGAATGGATACAAAAAAGTTTAGAAAAAGAGAGTAAAAAGCTAGAAAAAAAGCAACAATACACTAAAGAAGAATTCAAACAAATAATAGAAAAAAACGCAAATGAACTTATAGAAAAAACAGGATTAACTCCTAATAAAATAACAATAAAACAAATAAAATATGCCTGGGGAAGTTGCTCAAGTAAAAAAAATATAACAATAAATTTAGAACTTATAAAATATAGCGAAAAAGCCATTAGATATGTTATATTACACGAACTATGTCATTTAAAATATATGAATCATTCAAAAGAATTTTGGAATTTAGTACAAAAATATATGCCAGACTACAAACAAATAAAAAAGGAATTCAAATAGAATAAAAAAAGAATACTAGTTAATAATAATACAGAAAGAGAGGTATTATTATGGATTTAAAAACAAAATTAAATGAATTCTTAGCAGATTTAAATGTACTTCATTGTAAACTACAAAATTATCATTGGAATGTAGAAGGAAAAGAATTTTTTCAAACACATGCAAAATTAGAAGAAATGTATGATAACATAAGTAAACAAATAGATGAAATAGCAGAACATATCTTGATTTTAGGAGAACAGCCTTTAGGAAGACTAAAAGATTATATAGAGATTTCAAATATCAAAGAAACTGAAAGTAAAAATATACAATCAGAAGAAATATATAATATTTTACTTTCAGATTATGAAAACTTATTAAAAAAATCAATTGAAATAAAAGAAGAGGCAGAAAATCAAAAAGAATATTCAACATCTTCATTAATAGATGAATATATATTAGAATATTCAAAAATAATTTGGATGCTTAAAAACGTAACAAAATAACTCACGAAAAATATAAAAAAACATATAATAGACCATAGGAGGCATTAAAATGTTAGATTTTGTATTAAACACAATTTTTTGGACATTAGCCATTTATGGTCTATTTGAGATTATAAAAAATATTATATATATTAGTACATATACAAAATTCAAATCTGATGGGATATATGTGATTATAGCAGTGAAAAATCAAGAAGAAAAAATAGAAGGATTTCTACGATCTATAATATTTAAAATATTATATGGAAGAGAAGAATACTTAAAAAATATAATAGTTGCAGATTTACAATCAAATGATAATACAAAAGAAATAGCAAAAAAATTAGAAAAAGACTATGAGATTTTAAAAGTTACAAGTTGGAAGGAATGTAAAGATATAATCGATAATATTAATGAAAATTAAAAGTAATGAGTCTTGTAAATTACAGAATTCATTACCAAAGAATAGCCTAATATAAAATTAATCAAAAAGGGTCTAACTTTTTGGGTTCAGTTCACTCAGAGTTACCCTTTTTCTATTGTTTTTTAGATATTTTTATGATAAACTAAACAAAACAAAAACAAGGAGAAGAAACATTGGAAATCAAAGGAGAAGTAACAGACATAATATATCAAAATGAAATAAATAGTTACACAATAGCAGTATTTGAAACAGAAGAAGAGGAAATTACAATAGTAGGATATTTGCCATTTGTAACAAGTGGAGATACACTTAAATTAGTAGGAAAATATGTAGAACATAAAGAATATGGAATGCAATTTAAAATAGATACATTTGAAAAATTAATGCCAGAAACATTAGGAGCATTAGAAAAATATTTAGCAAATGGAAACATCAAAGGAATTGGCCCAACAACAGCAAAGAAAATTATTAAAAAATTTGGAGAAGATACAATAAGTGTATTTAAATTCGAACCAGAAAAATTAGCACAAATAAAAGGAATATCAGAAACAAAAGCAAAAGAAATGTCAGAAAGCTTTATAGAAAATTGGGAAGTATGGCAAATAGTAGGATTCCTAGAGAGGTTTGGAATAGGAGCAGAAAATGCCAAAAAAGTATATAACTTATTAGGAATAAATGCAATAGAACAAATTGAAGCAAATCCATATATATTGATTGATATTACAAGAGGAGTTGATTTTAGGCAAATTGACCAAATGGCTTTAAAGCTTGGTATAAACTATGATAATCAAAAGAGAGTAGAAAGCGGAATTAAATATGGATTAATAAAAGCTACTTATAATGGTCATTCATGTGTTATAAAAGAAAACTTAATTGAATTTGTTATATCTTTATTAGATGTAACGTCAGAATGTATAGAAGATAGCTTAATAGACTTAAAAGCAAAAGAAGAAATTGTAATAGAAGAAAGAGAAAATAACAAATGGATTTATTTATATAATTTTTATCAAGTAGAAAAAGAAATTGCTACAAGACTATTAAGACTAGATAAAAGTAAAAATGTAAAAAAAATAGAAAATATAAAATCAGAACTACAAAAAATAGAAAAAAAATCTAAAATAGAATTATCTGAAAAACAAAAAGAAGCAATAAAAGCAATAAATGAAAGTAATGTAACAGTAATTACAGGAGGGCCTGGAACAGGAAAAACCACAATAATAAAGACAATAATAGACTTATATGAAACAAAAAATAAAAAAGTAGTACTAGCTGCCCCAACAGGAAGAGCAGCAAAAAAAATGACAGAGGCGACAGAAGAAGAAGCTTCAACCTTACACAGACTATTAGGAATAGGCAAATTAGATGATGAAGGGATTTTTGCAAGAAATAGTGATTACGAAGGAGCACCTATTGATGCAGATGTAATAGTTGTAGACGAACTATCAATGGTAGATATGTTTTTAATGAATTACTTGCTAAAATGTGTATATTTAGGAACAAAATTAGTATTAGTAGGAGATATAGACCAATTGCCATCTGTTGGTCCAGGAAACATATTAAAAGATATAATATCTTCAGAAACAATAAATACTGTCAAACTAGATAAAATCTTTAGACAAGCAGCAAAGAGCAAAATTATATTAAATGCACATAGAGTAAACAATGGACAAGGGTTTATTCAAAAAGAAGATGAAAATTTAGAAGAAGACACAAAAGAGGACTTCTTCTTCATAAAACAAAATTCAACAGAAAAAATATTGCAAGAAGTAATAAGTTTATCAACAGGAAGGCTAGAAAAATTCGGAAATTATGATTTCTTTAAAAATATTCAGGTATTAACACCAACCAAAAAAGGACCATTAGGAACTAGAGAATTAAACAAAGCATTACAAGCAGTATTAAATCCAAACCTAGAAGAACTACCAGAAAAAACAAGTGGAGGAGTAACATATAGAATTGGTGATAGGGTAATGCAAATAAAGAATAACTATGACATCACATGGGAAAGAGAAAAAATATTTCGAAGCGGAAAAATAGATAATGAAAATATAAATTCGTCAGTTTTAGCAAAATCAGAAGAAAAAGTAGAAATAGGAACAGGAGTATTCAATGGAGAAATAGGAACTATACTTGAAATTGACGAAAAAGAAAAAGCAATAAAAATCCAATTTGATGATGAAAAAATTGCATGGTATGAATACACAGACCTTGAACAAATAGAACATAGCTATGCAATAACAATACATAAAGCACAACGGAAGTGAATTTGATGTAGTAATAATGTTAGCACCGCAATCAGCACCAATGCTATTAACCAGAAACTTATTATACACAGGAATCACAAGAGCCAAAAAATTATTAATCATAGTAGGAAATGAAAACGTAATAAATTACATGATTCAAAATGTAGACAGCAAAAAAAGAAATACTGGATTAGAATATAAACTGAGACAATTAAGACAATAGGGACAGTCTTAATTTGTCTCTTACTTTTTGTAGAACTCTGTCGAAAATACTAGAAAAATATTTAAATTTGCGACAAAAAATATTTGAGATTATTATAAAAATATTATATAATAATAATCAATTTGTTTATTCAACTATTTTTAAATCTAAATATATTAAAATCTTATTAAAATCAATTTAAATAAAAACTATAAATATGGGAATTGGAAAATAATTCTTTAAAAACAATCAAAAGAAAACCCAAAAAATAATACTTTAAACAAAAAAATATTGAATTAGAGTGAACAATTTTAATCATAAATAAAAAATATCAAAAGGAGATGATAAAATGCCAAAAGAACTTTTGGGAGATGTTTTAGTGTACAATATTACTCAAGGAGTAAATAGAGAGCAGATATTTAAAACAAACATTGAAAAGAAAAAGTATATCGAATTGCTTAGAAAATATGCTAAAGAAGTTAATATTATGATTGTTGCGTATTGTATTATGGATAATTACGCACAAATTTTAACATATATGGAAAGTAGTAGCAAAATAAGCTTATTCATGAAACTAGTAAATGAACATTATGCCACATATTACAATAAAATAAATAACAGAGTAGGTCATGTATTTAGAAACAAATTTTGTTCAAAACAAATTATTTCAAAAAACTATTTATATCAATGTATAAAATATATTCATATGAACCCAGTAAAAGAAAAAATAACAAAAAGTGAAGACGAGTACGGTTTTTCATCATATAAAGAATATATGAATGAAGGAAAATTAGAAAAAAGAAAGATATTTACTACTATATTTAATTCAGAAGAAAATTACATAGAAAAATTAAAAATCACAGAATATAAGGAATTTAATATTGATAAAGCCAACTTGAAAGAAGAGTTTAATAAATTTGCTAAAGAAAACAAAATATCACTTATAAACAAACAAAATAGTGTAATAATTAAAAAATTCATTTCTTATTTAATATCAAAAAAATATAATTTTTCAAAAACAGAAATAGCAAAATTATTTAATATTAGTAGAAGTCAATTATATAGATATTTATATTCAAAAAAATAGAAAGGTTATAAAATATGCTAAAATTCGACAAAATAATGGAACAAATTAAGACTGTCCCCATTGACCTAATTTATCCTCAAACGTGCGGAATATGTGGAAAACTAGCAAAGGATTCGCTATGTAAAAAATGTGAAATAGAGTTAAAAAAACAAGAGGAAAGTAAAATAATAAAAAATGGAGAGGAAATTAAAGATAAATATTTTAATGAACTGATATACATTTTTAAATATGAGGGGCAAGTAAGAAAGTTAATACTAGACTATAAATTTAACGAAAAATCATACATATATATGACATTTGTGAATTTTTTGTTAAAAAATAAAAAAATATTTGAAAATATAAAAAATTATGATACAATTATACCAGTTCCGATAAGCAAAAAAAGATTAAAAGAAAGAGGATACAATCAGAGCTTTCTAATATCCAAAAAAATAGCTGAAAAAACAAATTTGGATATATTGAATAATTGCTTAATAAAAACGAAAAATATAATAGAACAAAGTAAATTGAATAAAGAAGATAGAACTGAAAATATTAGAGGAGCTTATGAATTACAAAATAAAGAACTAATATACAATAAAAAAATTTTATTAGTTGATGATATATATACAACAGGAAGTACAGTAAATGAATGTTGTAAAACATTAAAAAATGGAAAACCAAAGCAAATGGGAATATTTGTATTAGCAAAAGATTAAAATGTCCAAATGGAGGTAAAAATGGAAGATTTAGTAGAAAGCATTTTAGATTATGTAAGGTCAGATTATACTGATTATGCAGTTATGATAAATGGAGAATGGGGAGTTGGAAAAACTCATTTTTGGAATAATAAAATAAGAAAAAAAATAGAGTCTATGCAGCTAAATGGAAAAAGATTTACCACAATTTATATGTCATTATATGGAATTTCTAATTTAGAAGAAATTAGTAAAAAAATATTTATTGAAACGACACAACTTATGGATAAAAATCTAAAAAAATTTATGAGCGAAAATGGACAAACTAATATACCGGAATATGCAAAAACTGGTCTTGACATGGCAAACTTCTTTGGAGTAACTCAAAATGGAGATAAAATAGACTATGCAAATTTCTTTTCAACAGATGACAAAATTTTATGTTTTGATGACTTAGAAAGAGCAAATGTAGACGTTATTGACATATTAGGATATATAAATAATTTTGTGGAACATGACCATATAAAAACAATTATTATATGTAATGAAAAAGAATTATCTACTAAATTAAAAAGTTCAAACTTAGAAATGAAAACTTTTATAGCCACTTACTTATTGGACAAACAAGGAGAACTAAACAATCCAGATAAACCAATGGTAGAAAAAATTCAAAGCAAAATAGAGCATGTATTTGACAAAGCAAATGATTATGAAAGAATAAAAGAAAAATTAATCGGAGAAACTTTTGAATATGCTCCAAAATTTGACTATATAATTAATGGAATTTTAATGAGATATGAAAGTAATCCTGATTTAATTAGATTTTTAAGAGAAAACACAAGATTAATAATAACAACATTTGAAAGAAGCGGTACAAGAAACTTAAGAATTTTAAAACATGCGTTAAATGATTTTCAAAAGATTTTCGAAATGATAGAAAAAAATTATCCTAACACAAATAATCGTGTAATGCAAACAATATTAATATTTACTATAGCCATTTCATTTGAAATCAAAGCAGGAAAAATAACAAAAGATAAATTTGTAAATATTAAAGACAATGAAGAATATAAATCTATAATAGTATCATCAAGAACATTAATGGACAATAGACAATTTTATATAAAAGAATTTGATAACAATTATTATTATAACTTTAAAGCAGAATATCGTTTTTTTAAATTTATTGAATACTATGTTAGAACAAGAATCTTTGATATGAAAGTATTTAAACAAAATATGGAAACAATTAGAAATACAGTTGATACAGAAAATCTACCAGCATATAAAAGATTACTTACAGAAGAATATTGGAAAATATCAGATGACGAATTTGATAGAGTAATTAAATCAGTTTTAGAAGACATCAAAGAAGGAAATTTGGAGTTAATAGATATTGTAAAAATATACGCATACTTTAGTTATTTTTCAAGAAAAGGGCTAATAGATTATGATATAAAAACATTAAAAAGTGTATTCTTTAATGGAATGAACTTAGCTTCATTAAAATCAAAATATTGTCCAAATGTAGAAGAAGAATTAGCAAAAATAGCTATAGAACAAGTAGAAGAGGACATGGAAGATATTATAAAACATTTTGATATGTTAAACTCACAACTATTAGATAAAATGTATAAGGAAAAAGCAGAAGATATATTTAGATGTATTCCAATGAAAATGGAAGAATTCTATGAAAAATTCGACAGACAATGTATGCAAATACCAATTTTTAAATATTATGATGTTTACCAAATGTTCCAAAGAATATCTTGTGCTAGTAATGAAGATATAGTATTAATAAAAGAAAAACTATTAAATCGTGCAGAAAAATACAAGAATGAAATAGAACCAGAAATGAAGACTATAAAACAATTAAAACAAGTCATAGATGATTACTTAGAAGGAAAAGGACAAACAATAAAAAATGTTATGCTAAGCGAATTTGCAAAAAGTTTAGAGTACATTTTAGACCAATATACAAATGGGGCAGTTATTATGGGACAAGACAATACATAGTAACTGTCCTTTTAAAATAAAATCATGTATATAATTAAAAAAATTATATAAAATAAAATACAAAGGAGGTTTTAGTAATGGAACAAAAAATTAAAGCCATACAATATGGAGTAGGAAAAATGAGTATATATACAATGAGATATATGCTAGAAAAGGGGATAGAAATTGTAGGAGCAATTGATATAAACCCAGAAGTAATTGGAAAAGATATAGGAGAAATTCTAGGTCAAGAAAAATTAGGCATAACAGTAACAGACACGAAACAAGCAAGAGAAGTATTACAAAATACAAAACCAGATATATGTATAGTAACAACAAGAAGTTTACTATCAGAAACAGAAGAACCACTTATGCTATGTGCAGAATTAGGAATAAATGCAATTACAACATGTGAAGAAGCATTCTACCCACAAAATTCAAACCCAACATTAACACAAAAAATAGACGAATTAGCAAAAAAGAATAATTGCACAATTACAGGAGCAGGATATCAAGACATATACTGGGGACAACTTATATCATCAATAGCAGGTTCAACACAAACAATAAAGAAAATAAAAGGTAGTTCAAGCTACAATGTAGAAGACTATGGAATAGCATTAGCAGAAGCACATGGAGCAGGACTAACACTAGAAGAATTTGACAAAAAAGTTGCATCAGCAGACAGAATATCAGCAGAAGAAAGACAAAAAATAATAGAAAGCGGAGAATTTGTACCATCATATATGTGGAATGTAAATGGATGGTTATGCTCAAAATTAGGATTAACAGTAATAAGTCAAACACAAAAATGTGTACCACAAACATACAAAGAAGATATATACTCATCAACACTAGACATGACAATAAAAGCAGGAGAAGCAACTGGAATGAGTGCTGTTGTCACAACAGAAACACAAGAAGGAATAACAATAGAATCAGAATGTATAGGAAAAGTGTATGCACCAGATGAATTTGACAAAAATATATGGACAGTAGAAGGAGAACCAACAACAACAATAACAGTAGAAAGACCATCAACAGTAGAACTAACATGTGGAACAGTAGTAAACAGAATACCAGACGTAATAAACGCACAACCAGGATATATAACAACAGAAAAAATAGGAGACCTACACTTCAAAATAAAAAAATAAAAAGAAAAACTAAAAAAGAGGAAATAAAAAATTCCTCTTTTAATAAATTTAAAAAGATGAATTTGGGGTCGGGTTAAAAAATCATCGATTCAATGAATTTGGGGTAGGAGCAAAAAATCATCGATTCAAAATGTTACAATAAAATAAAAAGAAGTAAATTATTAGTAATGAACAGTAAGAAAAAATAGAAAGCATTATAAAAACCTTGACACAAAAGAACATATGTTTTATAATAAGCATGGTGAAAATATATGGAAAGACAAATATTACATGTAGATGTAAATAATGCTTTTTTATCGTGGCTAGCAGTATATAAAATAAATAATGGAGAAAAAATAGATATAAGAGAAGAAGTTGCTGTAATAGGGGGAGATGAAACAAAAAGATCAGGAATTGTTTTAGCAAAAAGTTCAAAAGCAAAACAATTTGGAATAGTGACAGGAGAAACTCTATATAGTGCTAGAAATAAATATAAAGGGTTACAAGTATATCAAGGAGATTTCAAAATTTATAAAGAATATTCCAATAAGTTATTTCAGCTTTTATCAGAATATACAGACAAAATAGAACGATTTTCAATTGATGAATGTTTTTTAGATATGACGCAATTTTTGAGAAATGATTCATTAATAAATAAAGCAATAGAAATTAATAAAAGAATTAAAGAAGAATTAGGGTTTACTGTGAATGTTGGGGTAGCACATAATAAATTACTAGCAAAAATGGCGTCAGACTTTACTAAACCAGACAAAGTACATACTCTTTTTGAAGATGAAGTTTCGACCAAAATGTGGAAACTTCCAATATCTGAGTTATTCATGATAGGAAAGAAAACAGTTCCGAAATTATACCACATGAATATAAAAACAATTGGAGAATTAGCAAATACAAATCAAAATTTATTAATAAAGAAATTTGGAAAATATGGTAAAATGATGTGGGAATATGCAAATGGAATTGATGATTCAGAAGTACATTATTTGCAAGAAAAGCCAAAAAGTATAGGAAACTCAGTAACATTACCAACAGACTTAACAGAAATTGAAAAGTTAGAAGAAGTACTATTAACATTAACTGAACAGGTAGCATATAGACTAAGAAAACAGGAGTTGTTAGCAAATAGGGTTAGTGTACAATTAAGAACAAAGAACTTTCAAGATTTTTCCCATCAAGCGAAATTAGACTGTTCAACATCTAGTACAAAAGAAATTATGAATAAAGCAAAACAGCTATTAATAGAAAGATTTAAAAATGGAATGTCAATTAGATTAATAGGGATTCGTGTAGATAATCTAGTTCCTAAAGAAGAATTACAAATTTCTTTATTTCAAAATACAAAAGAACATCAAAAACAAGAAAGATTAGATAAAACAATAGATGAACTTAATGAGAAGTATGGAAAAAACTATATTACTAGAGCAGGAAAATTAAATTTTAATATAAAATTTAAATAAAATCTTAGAAATGAAAAAAAATTTTAGAAATATATTGACAAAAAACTATAAAGATATTATAATAACTAATGTCGACAGCTCGACAATGTATTTCTAAAATTCATATGGGTAGGTGGCCGAGTGGCTAAAGGCGGCAGACTGTAAATCTGTTCTCATTTGAGTACGATGGTTCGAATCCATCTCTGCCCACCAAAAATAAAAGTTCTAAAAACCTTATAAATTAGGCGTTTTAGAACTTTTATTTATATAAATTAATGCAATAGTAATGCAGTAGAGGGGTTATTTAATTTTTTGTATATATTCGATATGAATACAAAGAAAAGGAATAAAAGCACAAGATAGAAGAATAAAAGGTTGTTACATATGAAAGTAACAGCCTTGCTGTATTTTAATAATAATATTTGTAAAATAATTGTTTTTATAAGAATTTTATGGTATAAATAAAACAAATTAAAAAAGAAAATTATACAAATCAGACATTTGAAGATATAAAACACGTTATGCTTATTATTTAATAGCACAAAATGGAGATAAGAGAAAAAGCTAAATGTTTGGATTGACATATTTTAAAGAATTCAAAGAAAAAGAAAGAAATTGTGATAGAGTTTGGAAATAATAATAATTTAGAACTTTATAATACAAAAAATTATTGATATATGAATAGAGGAAGATATTATGAATAAAGAGTTATTTCGTTTAACTACAGCTCAATTTGCAAAATTACATAATGTAAATAAACGTACACTTCATTATTATGATAAAATAGGATTATTTTCTCCTAACAATAAAGGAGAAAACAATTATAGATATTATGATGCTTTGCAAAGTATAGATTTTGAATATATTCGCATGTTTAAAGAATTAAATATGAGTATAAAAGAAATTAAAGAGTATGTAAAAAAACCAAATACAAAAGATTTTATCACAATTATAGATAAAAAGTCTAAAGAAATAGAAGAAGAAATTAAAAAATTAGAAAGAATAAAAAACTTACTTTATGATAAAAAAGAGAAACTTGTGCTTAGTGAAGAAAAAGAAAATATGACAATACAAATAATTCAATGTGAACAAGAAGAATTGTTAACAGCACCATTTGCATTTAAAGACGAAGATATGCAAAGAATATTTTCATATATGAAAGAAACGTGGGGAATACAACAATGTAGAGCTGGAGTAGGTAGCTATATTTCTTTAGAGAAAATTAAAAATAAAAGTTTTGAAGAATATGATGGGTTATTTACACCAAGTTTAAATAAAAATAAAGATAGCTTTATAAAAAACAAAGGAAAATATTTATGTGGATATATCAAAGGTGATTGGGATAATTTACCTATGATGTATGAAAAAATGTTAGAATATGCAGAAAAATGTAATTTGCAATTAACAGGATACGCTTATGAAAAAGGATTAAATGACTTTGCAATAAGTGATAAAAATGAATATGTTACACAAATTTTAATAAAAATAAAAGAATAATCTTGACATTACACTTACTGTATACTTTATACTGAAAGTAGAAAAGGAGTGTATTATATGGAAAAAGAAATAGTATTTAGAGAATTTCAAGAGAAAGATTCACAAATGATTGAAGAAATCATTATAGAAGCATGGAAGTATAATGATCTTTGCTCTTCCAAAACAGCTCATAAGATGGCAAAAGTATTTTTAACTAGTTGCTTAACAAATCAAACTTATACAAGAGTAGCATTATTAAATAATGAAATAATTGGAGTTATAATGGCAAAAGATAGTAAGTCACACAAATGTCCTTTTAAATATAAGATAAAGCAAGCATTTGCTATTATATCTTTATATTTATCTAAAGAAGGAAGAAATACATCAAGAATTTTTTCGAATGTAAATGAAATTGATAAAGAACTTTTAAATAAATGCAAAAAAGAATATGAAGGAGAAGTTGCTTTTTTTGCAATATCTAGTAAAGCTAGAGGAAAAGGAATAGGTAAAAAAATGTTTAACGATATGTTGGAATATATGAAATCAAAAAAAATTAATAATTTTTACTTATATACTGATACAAGTTGCAACTATGGATTTTATGAGCATCAAGGAATGAAAAAATGCACTGAAAAATCACAAAATTTTATAATTAAAGGAAAAGAAGCAGAAATGACTTTTTTTATATATGATTACAGTATTAACAAAAGTATTAAATAATAGGGGAATAAGCGAAGATTAAATTAAATCTTAGCTTATTTATTTTTTAGTAATATTATTAAAAAAATAGCATAAAAATAACAAAAAAACAAATATTGCATAAAATATACAACTATGTTAAAATTCAAAATAAACAAAAACATCATAAATTCATAAAAAACAGTTGATATTTTTATATATTTAATATAAAATCTAAAAAGACAAAAAGGAGGAAACAAATGATAACTCTAAAAGATATTAAAGAAAATTCAGAAGTGGATGCCTTAATAAGAGGAGCACAAAAACAACTAAATGCTTTAGGATATACAGAACATGGACATAGACATATTTCAATTGTATCAAAAAGAGCAGGAGATATATTAGAAAAATTAGGCTATCCAGAAAGAACAGTAGAACTTACTAGAATCGCTGGATATATGCACGATATAGGAAACTGTATAAATCGTGTAGACCATGCACATAGTGGTGCAATCTTAGCATATAGCATTTTAAAAGATATGGGTATGCCAGTAGAAGAAAGAACAGAAATTATGATGGCAATAGGAAATCATGATGAAAAAACAGGAAATGCAATAAGTGATATATCAGCAGCAATAATATTAGCGGACAAATCAGATGTACACAGAGACAGAGTAGCAAATACTAATTTATCTACATTTGATATTCACGATAGAGTAAATTATGCGGTAACAAAAGCTGAATTAGACCTAAATGCAGAAGAAAGAAAAATTATGTTAAAACTTAATATTGATACTCAAATATGTCCAGTATTAGACTATTTTGAAATTTTTATGGACAGAACCATGATGAGCAAATATGCAGCAAAATATTTGAAAATATGGTTTGAATTAATGATAAATGATACAAAATTACTATAATAAAAGTATAAAATATAAAAAAGACAAAAAAGAAAGGGAAAAGAGAAATGAAAAAAACAGATAATAAAAATAAAATGAAGACTATAAAAATAATAACAATTATTTTAGCAATCATATTAATAACAATGATTAGTTTCTTTGGAATATATACACAAAATAAAAACCAAATGAACAATAATGTAAAAGATTATCAATATGCAATGGACATAAATGGAACAAGAACAATTAAACTACAAGTAAATACAGACACAAAAGAAGTAATAAAAGATAAAGATGGAAAAATTGTAGAAAGTGCAACAGAAGAAGAAATACAAAAAAATGGATACACAAAAGAAAATGTTCCAAATAATAGTCAAGACATATTAAACAGCGAAAATTATAAAAAAGCAAAACAAATAATAGAAAAAAGATTAAAAAAATTAGAAGTTCAAAATTATAATATTGCATTAAATGAACAAAATGGAGAAATGACAATAGAATTACCAGAAAATTTAGCAACAGATGCAGTAATTAGCAATTTAACAATGGTAGGAAAATTTGAAATAATTGATAATGATACAAAAGAAGTATTATTAAATAATGATAATATAAAATCATCAAATGTACTATATAATACAACATCAAATGGTACAACAATTTATTTAGAAATTGCATTTAATAAAGAAGGAAAAGAAAAATTAGAAGAAATTAGTAAAACATATGTAAAACAAGAAAACAATACAACTTCAAATACAACAGGAGAAACAAACACAAGTGAAACAAATGAAACAACAGAAAATAATACAACATCAGAAAACTCATCTACAGAAAAACAAATAACAATGAAAATTGATGATGAAACTATAATGACAACAAGCTTTGATGAACCAATTACAACAGGAAAAATTCAATTATCTGTTGGACAGCCTTCAACATCAACAGAAACTATACAACAATATGCAGTGCAAGCCAGAAATATGGCAACTGTATTAGACAGTGGAAATTTAAACATTAAATACAACTTAGAAAAAAATCAATATATCTTATCAGATATATCAAAAGAAGATATTGTAAAAATAGAAGTTGCAGTAGCAATAATCGCTTTAATAGGAATGATAATACTTGTAGTAAAATATAAAACAAGAGGACTTTTAGCAGGAATTTCTTATATTGGACTATCTGCTGTGTACATGTTATTAGTACGTTATACAAATGTAGTAATTTCAATTGAATCAATTTTTGGAATTATAACAGTTTTATTATTAAATTACTTATTTACACATAATCTACTAGAAAACATTAACAAAATAGAAAAAGAAAACAAAGAAGATATTACAAACAAAGCAACTATAGCAACATATAAACAATTTTTTGTAAAAATTATTCCAATTTGTGTTATGGTAATAGCATTCTGCTTTGTAAAATGGGTACCAATCAGTAGTTTTGGAATGATAGCATTTTGGGGAATATTATTAATAGCAATATATAATGCAATTGTAACAAAAGCTTTATTAAAAATAGCGATAGAAGAAAACTAGGAGGTAGAAAAATGAAACAAAAAAGTACAATAATATTAACTATTCTTATTGCTATTATTCTAGTAGCAGGCACTGCAATGATAGCGGTAAAAGGATTAGCCTTTGAATTAAAATATCAAGATACTAAAAAAGTAGAATTAAATATAGGTAAAGAATTTAAAACAGAAGATGTAAAACAAATTACAAATGAAATATTTGAAAAACAACCAGTAATAATTCAAGCAATTGAAGTATACAAAGATGCAATTAGCATCACAACAACAGAAATAACAGAAGAACAAAAACAAAAATTAGTAACTAAAATAAATGAAAAATACCAAACAGAATTAAAAGCAGAAGATATAATAATTGAAAGCATACCACATACAAGAGGAAGAGATATTATAAAACCATATATAATACCTTTTGCAATAACAACTATAATTATACTAGGATATTTAATGATAAGATATCACAAATTAAATTCATTTAAAGTATTACTACAATCAGTAGGAATTATAGTATTAGCACAAATGGTACTATTAGGAATTATGGCAATTACAAGAATGCCAATCGGAAAATTCACAATACCAATGGTATTATTAGTATATATGCTATCAACATACATCTGTACAGAAAAATTTGAAAAGAACTTAGAAGATAAAAAACTAGAAACAGAAAATTAAGATGACACAAATTAAATTTAAAAAATAAAAATATATTTATTATAAAAATATATTCAAAGCCAACTGTGTAAATTCAAAAATTAAAATTTTTGATTGCACAGTTTTTTTAAAATAAATAATCTAAAACATAAAGTGTTAATAAAACTAGATAGTGAGGAAAGGAAGTCAAAAAATGAAAAAAGAACACATAAAAATAAAATCAAATTCAGATGGATTATTACTAGATGTTTTTTACATAGAACCAGAAAATGATATAAAAGGAATAATACAAATATCACATGGTATGGCAGAAAATAAAGAAAGATATATACCATTTATGGAATACCTGTCACAAAAAGGATTTGTTACTATTATTCATGATCACAGGGGGCATGGTCGAAGTGTAAAAGAAAAAAACGATTTAGGATATTTTTACGAAGAAAAAGCTGAATATGTAGTAGAAGACTTATACCAAATAACAGAATATATTAAACAAAAATATCCTAATAAAAAGATAATTTTATTAGGACATAGTATGGGGTCAATGATTGTTAGAAAATATATAAAAAAATATGATGATAAAATAGATGGATTAATTGTTTGTGGTTCTCCAAGCAGAAATACATTAGCTGGTTTTGCTATATTTTTAAGCAAGATATTGAAAATAATACAAGGAGAACATCATAGAAGCCAGCTATTACAAAAACTAGCATTTGGAAATTATCATAAAAGTTTTAAAGAACAAAATTCCAAAAATAGATGGATTTGCAGTGATGAAAAAGTTGTATCTAATTATGATAAGAGCGAACTATGTGGATTTACATTTACAATAAATGGATTTATTAATCTATTTACACTAATGAAAGATATTTATAGCAAAAAAAATTGGAATGTAAAAAATAAAAAATTACCAATTTTCTTCATTGCAGGAAGTGATGACCCAGTTATTATAAATAAAGAAAAATGGATGGAAAGTCAAGAATTTTTAAAGAAATTAGGATATGAAGATATTGAAAACAATCTGTATAAAAATTTAAGACATGAGATTTTAAACGAAAAACAAAAATCAGATGTATGGAAAGATGTATATGAATGGATAGAAAAAATATAAAAACATTGTCTATAAAAAATCTTTATGATATAATAACCAAAACAATAAATGTAGTATAAAGATTGATTCAAAATGTTATAAATTTATTCTGCACATTGTTCTAAAGATGAAAGTAAGGAGCTAAAAATGGGAAATATTGTATTATTAGATGATTTAACAATAAATAAAATTGCTGCTGGTGAAGTTATTGAAAGACCAGCATCTGTTATAAAAGAAATGGTAGAAAATTCAATTGATGCAGGAGCAAATAACATTACAGTAGAAATAAAAAATGGTGGGATTTCATATATAAAAGTAACTGATAATGGAAAAGGAATTGCACAAGATGACTTAGAAATTGCTTTCGAAAGACATGCCACAAGCAAAATAAGAAAAGCAGAAGATTTAGACTTAGTAACATCAATGGGGTTTAGAGGAGAAGCTTTAGCAAGTATTGCAGCAATTGCAAATGTGGAGATGGTATCTAAAACTATTAATCAAGATACAGGATATAAGATTGTGGTAGAAGCGGGAAATGTACTGGATAAACAAGAAGTGGGATGTCAAACAGGAACATCAATTACAGTTAAAAATTTATTTTTTAATACACCAGTAAGATATAAATTCCTAAAAAAAGATTATACAGAGTCAGGATATGTAGAAGATGCTATTACAAGAATTGCATTAGTACATCCAGAAATTGCAATTAGATTAATAAATACAGGGAAAACTGTTATTCAAACAAATGGAAATGGAGATATAAAAAGCGTTATTTACAGTATATATGGTAAAGATGTAGCAACAAGCATTTTACCAACAGAATATCAGTATGATGACATCAAAATTTCAGGAGTAATAGGAAAACCAGAAATAGCAAGGTCAAATAGATCTAATCAATTGTTTTTTGTGAACAAAAGATATATAAAAGATAAAACAGTGTCAGCAGCAACAGAACAAGCATTTAAAGGGCTAATTCCAATAGGAAAATTTGGATTTGTTATTTTAAACATGGAAATGAACCCAGCAAAAGTTGATGTAAATGTGCACCCAGCAAAATTAGAAGTAAGATTTGAAGAAGAAAACAAAGTATTCCAAGCAATTTATCATGCAATAAAAGATACATTATTAAAAAATGAATTAGTTGCAAATACAGAAAAAGAAGAACCAAACAAAGAAACAAAAGGACTATTTGATTTTAGAAAAAATGAGACTGAAAAAATAGAAAAATATACAAATGAAGAGAGCAAAATAAAAACAAATAGTAATTTAGAAAATGCTAATATATCAAATAAAATATTTGACTCAGAAAAACAAAAAACAATAAATAATACTTTTAATTTTGGAAATGGAGGGCCTGTAAACACAGCAAGTGTATTAGAACAATTGAAAAAAATACAACAAGATATACAACAAGAAATAGAAAATGACCCTAGTATAAAATTAAATCAAAACTATGTAGATATGAAAAACAAACAACAAAAATTAGAAGAAGAATTAGTTGAACAAAAAAGTGAAATAAAAGACGTAATACCAGAAGAAAGTGAAAACAAAAATAACATCCAAGAAAAAACAGAAGAAGAAAAAATAGAACAAATGCAAGAAGAGACAAAAGATATAGAAGAACCAATAGAACAAATCCAAGATGAGACAAAAGAAGCAGAAGAACCAATAGTGCAAATCCAAGACGAGATAAAAGAGGCAGAAGAACCAATAGTGCAAATACAAGATGAGATAAAAGAGGCAGAAGAATCAATAGCACAATTACAAGATGAGACAAAAGAAGCAGAAGAACCAATAGCACAATTAAAAGATGATATAAAAGATGTAGGAGAACCAATAGTACAATTACAAGATGATATAAAAGAAGAAAAATCAGAAAAGCAACAACAATTAGAACAAATCCAAGAAGAAATAGAAAAATTAGAAAATGCAGAATATGATGAAGTACCAGCAGAAGACTTTAGTACTATGTATGAAAAATTATTTGGAAGAAAACCAATTTTAGATGGAAATGCAGACATAAGTATTACAGAAACAAAAACAGAAGAAAAAAATAACAATGCAGTAGATTTATTAAATGACAATGTTTCTGTATTTGAAAACACGGAAGAATTCCAAAAACCTACATATAAATTTATAGGAATTGCCTTTAATACATATATAATAATTGAAATGGACAAAGAAATGTACATAATAGACCAACATGCAGCACATGAAAGAATTATGTATGAAAAAGTAAAAGAAAACTACTATCATGAAGGAGCAAAGGATTCACAAATTTTACTATTACCAGATATTATTACATTAACACATAAAGAAATGGAAATAGCAAAAGACAATATGGAAATGTTCGAAAAAGCAGGATTTTGCTTAGAAGAATTCGGAGAAAACACAATAAAATTAACAGGAGTACCAACAATATGTATTGATTTAGACAATAAAGAATTGTTCTTAGAAACACTAGATGAAATTAACACAGTAGCAAGAACTGCAAAACAGGAAAAAGAAGAAAAATTCATAGCAACAGTAGCGTGTAAGGCAGCTGTAAAAGCTAATATGATATTAACAAAAGAAGAAGTAGAAAGTTTAATGGAACAATTATTAAAATTGCCAAATCCATTTACTTGTCCACATGGAAGACCAACAGCAATTAAAATGAGCAAATACGAAATAGAAAGAAAATTTGCAAGAAAATAAATGATTTATAAGAAAATCTAAAAAGGAAGGAGATTGTTAGAATAAAATGGATATACAAAAATCCAGTTTATTCTAACAAACAGATAAAATGCCAGTAATTATTTGCATTATAATAGCAATGTTTTTAGTACTTGTTGGATGGTCATGGAACAACTTAGGAAGTATTGAAAAATATAAAAAAATAATTTATATGATAATAGGATTTATAATAGTATATGGAATAACAGCTTTAATTTATCAAATTTCTAAAGCAGGAATTAATTATGAAAATCAACAAGTAATGGAGACAATACAAAATACATTAATGTCAGTATTTTTTACTGTAAATGGATATATTTTATTGCCACATCTATTTAAAAAAATAGACCAACTACAAAATGATGAAATTAGCACAACAACTTTTCAAAAAACTATAATAATTTTCATTGTAATATTAGCTGTACTAATATTTATAGAAAGCAAATATTTAGCAAATATACAAAATGGAATATTACAAATAGGAAATTCACTAAAACAATAGAAATATAAGAGAGATTGCAAAAACAATTATATTAAGACAAAACAATATAGAAAGGAAACAATATGAAAGAAAAAGTGATTGTTATATGTGGACCTACAGCGTCAGGAAAAACAGCACTATCAATTGAACTTGCAAAGAAAATAAATGGAGAAATAATTTCAGCAGACTCAATGCAAATTTATAAAGAAATGAATATAGGAACAGCAAAACCAACAATAGAAGAAATGGAAGGAATAAAACACTACTTATTAGATTTTGTTTCACCAGACCAAAGATATAGTGTTGCAGAATATCAAAAAGATGCAAAAAAAGCAATAAAAGAAATACTAAAAAAGGGAAAAGTTCCAATAATAGTTGGAGGAACAGGTTTATATGTAGATAGCCTAATTTATGAAATCCAATATCCTAATATAGAATTTGACGAAAAATATAGAGAACAATTAGAAGAAATAGCAGAAAAACAAGGGTTAGAAGTTTTATATAAAAAAGCATTAGAAATTGATGAAAAAGCAATGCAAAAAATTAGTCCAAATGACAAAAAAAGAATCATGAGAGTCCTAGAAATTTATCATGCAACAGGAAAAACTAAAACAGAACAAGAAATTGAATCCAGAATGCAACCAATAGAATACGATTATAAAGTTTTTGCAATAAATTGGGATAGACAAGTACTATATGAAAGAATAAATAAAAGAGTAGATATCATGGTAGAACAAGGATTAATAGAAGAAGTAAAAACAATTTTACAAAAATACAAAACATTTCCAACAGCAATGCAGGGGCTAGGATACAAAGAAGTTGTAGACTATATAGAAGGAAAATATACAAAAGAAGAAATGATTGATAAAATAAAAATGGAGACAAGAAGATATGCAAAAAGACAATTAACATGGTTTAGAAAAAACAAGCAAACAACATGGTTAGAGGGGACAAATGAATTGCAAAATAATATAAATATTATTTTGGAGGGTGCGAATATTGGATGAAGAAAGAATAGAAAATAATAAGTTAGAAATAGAAAAAAACAAAAAAATAAAACTAAAAAGAAAAAAAATGATTGCAATGATTGTATTAGTATTAATCATAGCATATTTAATATATGCAATTTACATGTTAGTAAAACAACCAACAAATAAATTTACAGTAGAAGAAGGCACGGTATATTCAGAAGAAACAAATGTGGGATATATAATTAGAGAAGAACAAGTTGTAAAAGGGAACAACTATAAAAATGGAATGGAACAAATAAAAACAGAAGGTGAAAAAACAGCAAAAGGGGAATCAATATACCGTTATTATAGCAGGAATGAGGAAAATCTAACAAAACAAATTGCTGAATTAGATAAAAAAATACAAGAAGCATTAGAAGGACAAACTAGTATTAATAATTCTAGTATAAAATTATCTGATATAAAACTAATTGAAAATCAATTAGATGGAATAATTGAATTATTAAGTGGTGTAACAGATATTTCTAAAATGGCAGAATATAAAAAAGAAATAAACAATTTAATAACCAAAAAAGCTAAAAGCGTTGGAGAACAAAGTAAATCAGGAACTTACCTTAAAGAACTATATGACCAAAGAAAAAAATTAGAAACACAGCTAAATTCAGGTGCAGAATATATCACAGCACCAGTAAGTGGAATTGTTTCTTATAAAGTAGATGGATTAGAAGAAACATTAACACCTAATAATTTTTCTACATTAAGTAAAAGCTTTTTAGAAGGACTTAACTTAAAAACAGGTCAGTTAATTGCAACAAATGACGAATGTGGAAAAATTATAAATAATTTTTCATGCTATATAGCAACAATATCAAACTCAGAAGAAGCAAAAAAATGCAATATAGGAGATAAGGTAAAAATTATATTATCAAACAACAAGACAATTACAGCAAAAGTAACTTATATATCACAAGAAAATGACGAAGAAACATTACTAGTATTAGAAATAAATGAACAAATAGAAGAACTAACAAATTATAGAAAAATATCATTTGACTTAATTTGGTGGAGCTATTCAGGCTTAAAGATTCCAAATGAAGCAATTGTAGAAGAAAATGGATTAAAATATGTAGTTAGAAATAGAGCTGGATATTATAGTAAAATTCTAGTTAAAGTTGAAAAAACAAATAAAAAATATTCTATTGTATCTAATTATGACACAGAAGAACTTAAAGAACTAGGATTTTCAAGCAGAAATATTTCTAATATGAAAAAATTATCTATCTATGATGAGATTATGCTTAATCCAGACTTAAGCAAAATAGAATAAAACTAAAAAAGTTAATCTAAATATTAAAAAAAGGAAATGTTACAAAAATATTACAATAATATTAAAAAAATATTACTTTTACATAAAAGTATTGACAATAATAAAAAAAAAGTAGATACTTATAACATAATATGTTAAAAAGAGATTTTGGGAGGTTTTTTTATGTCAGGAGCATTAATGAACAAAGTGTGGGATTTATTTGGAATGGATTCTGCAGAACAGGAAGAATATGAAGATGAAAATTTATATGACTATGGAGAAGAAGAGGAAGAAGAATTAGAAGATAAAAAAATATTTGGTAGAAAAAATAACAGCAACAATAAAGTAGTAGCTATGCCACAAACACAAGGACAAGCTATAAAAATGGTAATATCACAACCAACATCATTTGAACAATCAGATGAAATTTGTAGTTTCTTAAAAGAAAAGAAATCTGTAATTGTAAATTTAGAATATGTTAACAAAGAAGTTGCTAGAAGAATTGTAGACTTCATTAGTGGTGGAGTTTACGCATTAGATGGATACATACAAAAAGTATCTAACTCAATCTTTTTAGTTGCACCTTCAAATTACGAAATAACAAACGAAATGGCTAGAGAAGAAATGAAAAGTAAATTATCTGTTTCATGGTTAAAAAACAACAATTTAAACTAATATCAAATGACAATTAGTAGCTTTTGATTTGCTATTAATTTCATAAGGAGGATAAAATGATTACACCATTAGATATAGAAAATAAAAGATTTGCAAAACAAATGGTAAATGGATATAGTGTAGAAGAAGTAGATGATTTTTTAGATGAATTAACAGTTGATTACACAAAAAACTATAAAGAACTAAATGAGTTAAGAGTAAAAGTAGACGAAATAAGCAATGATTTAGAAAAATACAAAACAATAGAAGCAACACTTCAAAACACACTAGTCATGGCACAAACAACAGCAGAAGAAGTGAAAAATGTAGCAAAACAAAAAGCAGACCAAATTGTTGATGAAGCAAAAGCAAATGCACAAAAGCAAGTAGATGAATTGAATAGTGAAATAATCCTAAAACAAAAAGAATTAGATGATGTAAAAAAACAATTTGATATATATAAAGCTAAAATGGAATCTTTATTGATTTCACAATTAGAATTATTAAAAGATATAAACAAAGAAAATTAATAATAACTCTATATCATAGCTAAGACATAAAACTCTAAAAGTTTTATGCCTTAGCGTTTTTTGTTTTTTTAACCAATTAAGTCAAAAAATAAGCTAAAATCATTTTTTATAGTGTAGAAAAAAATATTAATATGCCAAAAATATTACAAAATACAAAAAATGTTACAGAACTGTTAAATGTATATTACAATTTTATGAATACTATTGACATTACAGCAAAAAAGAATAAAATTATAACATAGGAGAAAAATCAAAATGAGAATTATTAGTGGAACAGCAAGAGGAACAAAATTATATACACTAGAAGGACAAACTACAAGACCAACATTAGATAGAGTAAAAGAATCACTTTTCAATATAATGCAAAACCAAATACATAATACAGTATTTTTAGATTTGTTTTCTGGTAGTGGAGCAATAGGATTAGAAGCAGCAAGTAGAGGGGCAAAAAAAGTAATACTATGTGATAAATCAAAAGAAGCAATACAAATTATAAAAAAGAATACAGAAAAAACACACTTAAGAGAAAAAACAGAAATATATAATTTGAATTATGAAGATTTAATTAACAACAAACTTATGGAACATATAGATATTGTATATATAGACCCACCATATAATTCAAATTATGCAAGTAAAGCAGTAGAACTTCTTATTAATAAAAACATAATTGATAATAAAACAATTATCATAATAGAAACAGATGAAGAAGAAAAAGTAATAAAAGAACTTGAAAAAATACAAATAGAAATAACAAATACAAGAAAGTATGGAAGAGCAACATTAATATTTTTACATTATAGTATATAAAAATACTATAATAAAGACGTATAAAAAGGAAGGGGTAAAACCATGGAAATATTTACAATACTAGAATCTTTAGAGGACTTGATAGAAAATAGTAGAAACTTACCATTTTCTTCAAAAGGAATCGTTGATAAAGAAGAATTATTAGATTTAATAAAAGAAGTTAGAATAAAACTTCCTGATGAACTAAAACAAGCAAAATGGGTAAAAGAAGAAAGACAAAGAATTCTAGTAGAAGCACAAAAAGAAGCAGATGGAATTGTAAAAGAAGCAGAAAATAGAATTATATCTATGATAGATGAACACGAAATAACAAGAAAAGCATATGAACAGAAAAAAGAAATTATAGAAAGTGCAAATGAAAGAGCAAGAGAAATTTCAAATGGAACAAAAGAGTATGCTGATAATTTGTTAGCCCAAACAGAAGATGTATTAACAAAAACATTAGGAAACTTAGAAAAAAATATTGCAGAAGCTTTAAATTTGATGGAAATTTCTTTAGAAGACACAATAAAAACAGTTCAAAATAGCAGAAAAGAATTAGAATAGTAAATATCAAAAAAGTAAAGTAGTAAAGATAAAATTAAAAGAGGGAAACGGAGGATGGGCTTATTTTCTCTCTTTTTTTACATTAAAAATAATATGGAGGATGAAATGGCAAAAAAAAGTAGTAAAAAAAGAAAAACAAACAAGAAAACAGCATCAAAAGTTGACTTAACAGTAATAGGATTAATTTTATTAAGTATTTTACTTGCTGTTTTAATTTATGGAAAATCTGGAGTTATAGGAATAAAGTTAAATGAAGTATTAGGTGGTATGATAGGGATTATTCGTTATGTAATACCAATTGGAATATTTGCAATAGGAATAAAAATAGCATGTGCAGACAATGAATACATAACATCAAAACTAATACAATATGCAGTACTATTAATTAGTTTCTCAGTTTTAATGGGAGTATATCAAATTAACTCAAATCAATTAGTTACAACAGGAAAAGAACTAAATGAAATAGTAAAAGATGCGTATGCAATTGGAGCACAAGGAACAGGAGGAGGAGTATTAGGGGCAGCATTAGCAGTACCACTAGTAAATTTATTGGGTTCTGTAGGAGCAACTATACTATGTATTGGTGTTGTAATCATGCTTGCAGTATTTACATTTGGAATAAACATGTCAGACATTATAAACAATTTTGTTGAAAAATCAGAAGCAAAAAGAGAAGAAAAATTAGAACAAAAACAAAAAAATAGAGAAGAAATGCTAAGATTAAGACAAGAAAAAATAGAACAAAAAAGAAAAGAAATAGAAAACAAATCTATACAACAAATGCCTGAAGAAAATATCGGAGAGCAAATAAAAATTAATTTTGGAGGAAGAGTACTAGATGAACAAAATGTAAAAGAAACTAGAAAAAAATATAATCATGATGGAGATGATTTAGTACCATTAACAAAAGAAACAAAGAAACTAGGACTTTTACACAAAAAAGAAGAAATACAACCAGATGTAATTGAAAACAATATATTTAAGACAGAAGAAGGAAATCTATTTAAAACAGAAGAAGAGAAAAAAGAAGATAAAACAAAAGAAGTGCTACAATTAGAACATGCAATGATTGTGGAAGATGATAACTATGAATATCCACCAATAGAACTACTAGGAAAACAACATAAAAAAGCGCTAAAAGGTGGAGCAAAAGCATTAACAGATACAGCAACAAAACTACAAAAAACTTTATATAGTTTTGGAGTATCAGCTAAAGTGGAAAATGTATCTGTAGGCCCAGCAATAACAAGATATGAATTAAAACCAGCAGAAGGTGTAAGAGTTAGTAAAATAGCAAATTTAGCAGATGACATTGCTCTAAACTTAGCAGCAGAAACAATAAGAATTGAAGCACCAATACCAGGAAAACAAGCAGTTGGAATAGAAGTACCAAATAAAGAAAAAGAAGCAGTGCATTTAAGAGAAGTTTTAGAAAGTGATGAATTTGCAAATAACAAATCAAAATTAACAGTAGCACTAGGTAAAGATGTTGCAGGAAATATACAATTAGCTGATATTGCAAAAATGCCACATGTTTTAATAGCAGGTTCAACCGGTTCAGGAAAGAGTGTATGTATAAACACAATTATTACAAGTATTATATATAATAGTAAACCAAGTGAAGTAAAAATGGTAATGGTAGATCCAAAAGTAGTAGAATTATCTGTATATAATGGAATACCACATTTATTAATACCAGTTGTAACAGATCCTAAAAAAGCAGCAGGGGCTTTGGCGTGGGCAGTACAAGAAATGGACAATAGATATAATTTGTTTGCACTAAAAGGAGTAAGAGATTTAAAAGGATATAATAAAGCAATCGAAAAAGAAGGTGGAGTAGGAAAATTGCCACAAATTGTCATCATTGTAGATGAACTTGCAGACTTAATGATGGTAGCAGCCAAAGATGTAGAAGAAGCAATTTGCCGTTTGGCACAAAAAGCCAGAGCAGCAGGTATGCACTTAGTAATTGCAACACAAAGACCATCTGTAGATGTAATAACAGGACTTATTAAGGCAAATGTACCTTCAAGAATTGCGTTTGCAGTATCTTCACAAATAGATTCAAGGACAATTTTAGACTCAGTAGGAGCAGAAAAACTATTAGGAAAAGGAGATATGCTATATTTTCCAACTGGAGCACCAAAACCACTAAGAGTTCAAGGTGCGTTTGTATCAGATGAGGAAGTAGAAAAAATAGTATCATTTATAAAACAAAATGGAACAGCAACATATAGTGAAGACATCTTAGAAAGTATAGAAAATAATAACAAAACAGACAAAGAATTAGCACAAGAACAAGCAGAAGATGACGAAACAGATCCATTCTTAATGGATGCAATAGAAACAGTAGTAGAAACAGGACAAGCATCAACATCATTTATACAAAGAAGATTTAAAGTAGGATACGCAAGAGCAGGAAGAATTATAGACCAAATGGAAGAAAGAGGAATAATATCAGGTTACCAAGGAAGTAAACCAAGAGAAGTACTTATGTCAAAAGAGAGATGGGAAGAACTAAAAATGGGAACGAGCATAAATACAAACTCCGAAGAAGAAAGTGAATAATAAAAGGGGGCTGCCGTATGAAAGCAGAATTTGATGTTGAAGATTTTGATAACAAAAGAAGAATAGAGAAAACTCAAAGAGTACAAAGACTACAGAAAGATAAACAACATGACAAAACAGATTTAAAAGAAGATAGAAAAAAGAATAAAAAATTTCAAGAACAGTTGAAAGAAAAATATACACAAAAAGAAAGTAAAAACGGCGAGGATAATCAAGATGCAAAAATTGCTATGAAGATGATGAGTTGTGAAAGAGGGAGACTAAAAGAAAAATTGTTGAAACAACAAAAAATCAAAGAAGAAAGCGAAGAAGAAAGAGAACTATAGACTAATACTAAATTAAGTAGAATTTGATTAAGAAAGGAGAATAAGATGCCAGCAAAAAAAGAAAACTTTCTAGGCAAAATCGTAAAAAAAGACTATCAAAATGAACTAGAAAAAATACTAGAAGATAAAGACTTTAGCGAACATACCAAAAGTATTCTCCTTAGTATCATGTATAAAATAGAAGCTGCTTACAAAGATTTTCAAACAGTAAAAAGGGATGTAGAAGATAAAGAACAATATGAAAAAGAACTAATAGAAATAATAAAAAATAAATGTAATTCAATTAAAGTATTAAAAATGACAGACAAAGAAAGCGAAATATTAAAAAATCGTACATATATAATTAACAAAGAAAAAGGGGAGATAATATCTTACCCTATTGAAAGAAAACTATTATATGCTATATATAAAATAGATAAAAAAGAAAAAATTATAAAAGATGACTATTTTTTAATTAATGAAACTTTATCAAATTTAATAAACATAGGAAACAATATAAATATGGTTGAACCATTAAGAGATTTTAATGGCTACTCATGGACGACAATTCAAAAAGAAATAGAAAGTATTGATCACAATTTAATTTATCAAAATCTTAGAATACTTGTAGGAGAAACATTTTTAAAAAAGTGGATAACAAACACGGAATTTATAATAGATTATTATGATTTATTTCAGGAAGAATTGCAAAACAAATATGGAAAAGAGTTAAAAGATAAAATAACAAACATATTAAATAATATATCTATTATCCTAGAAGTAAAATATAATAAGGATAAAGAAAAAGAATACATAGAATTAACAGAAGAATTAAAGAAAGAATTGGAAAAAACAATAAATAAAGAAAAATTTATAAAGGATATAACACAAGAAAAAATAGAATTAACAGAAAAAATAGGAGAAATAGATACTATTATTAGTAATAAACCATTACTAGAAGAAGAATACCAAAAAAGAAATGAACAACTACCATTAGAAAAGAAAATATTTAGTATAAGAATTTTAACTCAAATATTAGAAAAAGAAAGAGAAGAAAATTTCAATAAAATAGAAAAATTAAATAATATTTTAAAGCCTAAAAATTTTGTAGACTACACAAAAGAATTAGAAAAAAAATATCAACAACTAAAGATTTTAAATGACAAAGATAGAGAGGAAACATTAGAAGAATTAAAAATCGAATTTCAAAAAATATTCCTAAAAGCATTAGAAATACAAATAAAAAACGCAAATGATAAAAGTGAAATAGAAAAAATCATTTACGACTTTAGATATTATGAAATGCTACAATACAATGAAGAAGTAGAAATAAAAGATAAAAAAGAGATTTTAAAACAATTAGAAAAAACAGAAAAATTGATACTAAATAAAGCAATTGAATTAAAAATATTTGAAAAAGTTTCAGAAGACGAAAAAACAAATTATATAATTTTAAGAAATATGTTTAAAACACGAATTATAAAATTAGAAGATGCGTACTTAAAAATTACTAAAGAAAAAGAACAATACTTTGTACAGATATTTGATGAAAATATATTTGAAGAAAAAATTGAAATACCAAAACCAACAAATTTGAACATAAAATTAGATAAGAAGATTGCTATGTCAAAATAAAAGCTTCAAAATAAGAACTTTAGAACAAAACTTTAAAATAAAACTTTAGAATAAAAATACACTTAAATATTGCGAAGTGTAGATGAATTTATATATTTGTGTTTATTAAAAATATAAGTAAAAAAGAAAGGATTGATTTTTTATATGAAAATTACATTTTTAGGAGCAACAAAAACTGTAACAGGTTCTAATTATTTAATAGAAGCAGCTGGAAAAAAATTTTTAGTAGATTGTGGAATGTGGCAAGGCAAAAAGGAATTAGAAGAAGAAAATTTTGATGAATTTGACTTTAATCCAGCAGAAATAGATTTCGTACTATTAACACATGCACATATAGACCATTCAGGAAGAATACCAAAATTATATAATGAAGGATTTAAAAATAAAATATATACACATAAAGCAACATGTGACCTATGTACATTAATGTTACCAGATAGTGGACATATACAAGAAACAGAAAATGAGTGGAAAAACAGAAAAAGAATGAGAAAAGGATTAGAAGCAAGAGAACCACTATATACAGCGGAACAAGCAGCAAGATGTTTAGAATTATTTGAACCAGTACAATATGATGAAATAATAGAAATAACACCAGAAATCCATGTAAGATTTAATGATGCAGGACATATGTTAGGTTCAAGTGTAATTGAACTATGGGTAGAAGAAGATGGAAAACAAACAAAAACAGTATTCACAGGAGACTTAGGTAATAATGATATACCATTATTAAGTGAACCAACAATGATAGAAGATGCAGACTATCTAGTAATGGAATCAACATATGGAAGCAGAAAACATATTAGAAATGACCAAAAAGCAGAATTGTTTTTGGACATAGTTTCAGAAACGCTAGATAAAAATGGAACAGTAGTAATACCATCATTTGCAGTAGGAAGAACACAAGAAATTTTATATGAATTAAATAAAATTAAAGAATCAAATGGAGATGAAAAATTCTTAAAAGAATATGAAAAATTAATGCAAGCAAAAGTATATGTAGATAGTCCACTTGCAATATCAGCAACAGAAGTATTTAGAGAAAATATGAATTTATTTGATGAAGAAACACAAGCAGAAATGAAAAAAGGAGATAACCCACTTGAATTCCCAGGACTAAGATTTACAGTAACAGCAGAAGAATCAAAAGCACTAAACGAAAATCCAGAACCTTGCATTATAGTATCTGCAAGCGGAATGTGTGATGTAGGAAGAATAAAACATCACTTAAAACACAATTTATGGAATCCAAACTCAACAATACTATTTGTTGGATATCAAGCACCAGGAACATTAGGACATAGCATAGTAAATGGAGCAAAAAAAGTTAAAATATTTGGAGAAGAAATAGCTGTAAATGCAAGAATAGAATACATAGAAGGATATTCAGGACATGCAGACCAAGACGGACTAATGAACTTTATATATTCATTCAGGAAAAAACCAAAGCAAATATTCTTAGTACACGGAGAAGAAGAATCTCAAGATATATTAGAACAAAAAATAGAAGAGGAAACAAAATTACCAGTAATCATACCAGATTATGGAGAAACATATGACCTAACACAAGAAGAAACAGCAAAACTAACACATAAAATAAACAAAAAACTACCAGTAAACACTAGAACAGAAATACTAAAAAAACTAGAAACATTAAAAGAAGAAATAATGGACATGGACACAGCAGTAAAAGAAGACATGAACAACAAAGACCTAACAAACGAAGACATATTCAGAATAAACGAAAAAATAAAAGACTTAGAAAAACAAATACTAAATGTAATAGAAGGATAAAGGGGTCAGGTACGATTTGTACCACGACATTTGTCGAACATTGTCAAAAAACAATGAAACATTACACAACTGTATACAATGGTACGCGACATGTTGTAATATTACACATAATATTACAACATTCGACAACAATAGCCATAAAAAGTGGGACAATTTAGGACTGTCCCTATTAACCCTATTAACCAAAGGAGATAAAATGAATAACAAGTATTTAAATGAAGCAATAATTGGTAATAAAAAAATGATAGCGACTTTGACTCACAAGGGAGAGCTACAGAGATTATATTTTCCAAGTAAAGATAATAAACAGTATATTAATTTTTTTCATACTGGTGTAAAAATAAATGAGTCTGATTTAATTTATTTACATGATGATATTAATAACATATATAGACAATATTATGATACAGATACAAATATATTAAATACAGAAATAACTAACACCTATTTTAATATGAAAATTTTACAGACTGATTATATATTATTAAAAGAAAATGTTCTTGCTAAGAAATATACATTTATGAATGAAGGGACAATTGACTTAAACACTGAATTTTACATTCATTCCGAATTATTATCTGATAAAAATAATTTTGTAAGTGCAAAAATTATAGATGGTGGAATGTTGCAATATGCACATGATTTTGCTCTTTCAACTTTTGCAAAAGGAAATAAGATTACAAAACACCAAATAAATGGTAGTAACAATACAATAAAAAGAGCTGAAATATATGATAAAGATTACATAGGAATGTCAAAAGACACATCAATAGCATATGAAATAGGAACAATAAAACCAGGAGAAAAGAAAGAAATACAAATTTGCATTTTAATAGATGAAAATAAAAATATATCAGAAATGGAAGAAGAAATAGACAGAATAAAAAGAATCGATTTTGACAAAGAATATCTAAACACAAAAACATATTGGAGAAAATACGTAAAAAGTCACAATGGATTAAAAATAAAAGAACCAGAAAGCAATTATGAAGAATTAATATTTGAAATATACAAAAGAAGTATTTTATTATTCCCACTATTAACAAATTCGGAAACTGGAGCGATAATAGCATCACCAGAAATAGATGAAGACTTTACAATGTGTGGAAGATATGCGTATTGTTGGCCAAGAGATGCGGTATTCATAACAAAAGCTATGGACATTTTAAAAATGGACAAAGAGACAGAAAAATTTTACAAAGTATTTTGCAAAACAACACAAAGTAAAAATGGAATGTGGGAACAAAGATTTTTTACAGATGGAAAACTAGCACCTTGCTGGGGATACCAAGTTGATGAAACAGCAAGTGTAGTTTATGGAGTTTATGAACACTATAAATATACAAAATCTAATAAATTTTTAAAAGATAACTTGCAAATGTGTGAAAAAGCAATAAAATTTTTAAAAGGATATCTAAATGATTGGACAGGAATAGAAGTAAAAGAAGAATGTGAAAAAGACATTGTAAAACAACAAATAGAAAATGAAATGGGAAGCTCAAAAGGACATAAATATCATATTAGTTATGATTTATGGGAAATGAACGAGGGAATACATTTATATTCTCTAGCAAGTATATACTCTGCATTTGATTGCATGATTAATATATATGATGCACTAGGAAAAAATACATCAGAGTTTGAAAATAACAGATTAAAAGAAGAAAAAATAGCAAAATCAAAAAAAGAAATGGAAAAATTCAAACTAGAAATAAAAAAATATATAAATGAAAACATGTATGATGAAGACAAAAAAACATATATAAGAAATGCAGAAGACAAAAAAATGGACATAAGTATTCTAGGAGCAGTAACACCATTTTCAGTATTTAAAGCAAAAGAAAAGAAAATACAAAATACTGTAGAAAAAATAAATTTAAGCCTACGAACATACACAGGAGGATACAAAAGATTCGAAAACGATAACTACATGAATGGACAACCATGGCCAATAGCCAACCTTTGGATGACATTATATTATTTAGAAGCAGGAGAGAAGAAAAAAGCAAAAGAATGCTTTGACTTTGTTATAAAAACAGCAGGAAAACACTATTTATTAGGAGAACAAGTTAATAATGAAACATTAAAACCAAATTGGGTAATTGGACTTGGATGGTCTCATGCAATGTATATAATTGTATTAGAAAAATTATATAAAAATACTTGAAAACTATGATTATTTGATATAGAATTGTATTGCCAAAAAGAAAAATGGTAAAACTAAAGATAGTAAAGAAAAGATACAAATTTATAAGGAGGAAATTATTATGTCAGTAAAAGTAGCCATTAATGGTTTTGGACGTATAGGACGTCTAGCATTTAGACAAATGTTTGGAGCAGAGGGGTATGAAATTGTTGCAATCAATGATTTAACAAGCCCAAAAATGTTAGCTCATTTATTAAAATATGATTCAGCACAAGGAAGATACGAAAAAGCTGAAACAGTAGAAGCAGGAGAAGATTCAATAACAGTAGATGGAAAAACAATAAAAATATATTCTGAAAAAGACGCAAAAGATTTACCATGGGGAGAAATAGGAGTAGATGTAGTACTAGAATGTACAGGATTCTACACATCAAAAGAAAAAGCACAAGCACATATTGAAGCAGGAGCTAAAAAAGTAGTTATTTCAGCACCAGCTGGAAAAGACTTACCAACAATAGTATTTGGTGTAAACGAAAAAATATTAACACCAGAAGACAAAATAATATCAGCAGCATCATGTACAACAAACTGTTTAGCACCAATGGCAAAAGCATTAAATGACTTTGCACCAATTCAATCAGGAATAATGACAACAGTACATGCTTACACAGGAGATCAAATGGTATTAGATGGACCACATAGAAAAGGTGACTTAAGAAGAGCAAGAGCAGCAGCTGTAAACATTGTACCAAATACAACAGGAGCAGCTAAAGCAATAGGATTAGTTATTCCAGAACTAAACGGAAAATTAATAGGTTCAGCACAAAGAGTGCCAGTACCAACAGGTTCAACAACTATATTAGTAGCAGTTGTAAAAGGTCAAGACATTACAGAAGAAAAAATAAATGAAGCAATGAAATCACAAAGTAGTGAATCATTTGGATACACAGATGAATACTTAGTATCTTCAGATGTTATAGGAATGAGATATGGTTCATTATTTGATAGTACACAAACAATGGTAACAGAAATAGGAGAAGGATTATATCAAGTACAAGTTGTATCATGGTATGATAACGAAAACTCATATACAAGCCAAATGGTTAGAACTATCAAATATTTTGCAGAATTAGGAGAATAAAAAATATAAATAAATTTAAAAGATTGAGGTAGAAAAACATTCTATCTCAATTTTTAAATTTTAAAGAAAAAATAATTAGTAACTTAAAATAGTTCAATTATAAAATATAAAAATTAAGATAACTAAAGAAAATATATAAAAAAGTATAATTATATATATTAAACAGATTTTATGTAGAAAACTTCTAAAAAACGACAAAAAGTTAATGTTGACATATAAGTAGATAAGATATAAAATAATAGTAACAAAAGATAAGGGGGAAATAGAAATGAAACAAATAAGTATTGAAAAATTACAAAACGATATAAATAATAATCAAAAAGGGATATACAGCATTAAATTAGAGGGAATAATATCAACAGAAATACAAATCCAAAATTTAAAAATCCAAGAAGAAAAGGATATTATCATATTAAAAAATGGTGAAAGACAAGAAAAATATATAAAAATTAATAAACATCAAATTATGAAAATAGAAGAAAACAAAGAAGAATATATTATAAAATTTGATTCTATGCAAAACATAAAAATTAAAGAAATAAAAGAGGAATAAACACTACTTTTATAATGCGATTTATTCCTCATATTAATTATAAAATAAACCATTATTTTAAACTATTTGCAATATTCTCGCATAAATTAATATACAACTTTTGATTTTTATTTGGAATAGATTCCAAAATTTCTGAAAAAGTTTGATTAGCATTATTAACAGTGATTCCTAAAACTAAGTAGTCTAAACTAGTATTTAACGTAATCGAAATATTAGTAATAGTAGCTAAACTACAAATACTAGAGCCACGTTCAATCTCACTTATATAAGAGGGAGAAACATCTATTAATTCAGATAATTTTTCTTGTGTTAAATTAAGTTCTTTTCTTTTAATTTTAATTCTTTTTCCAATTTCTATATAATTTAATTCTTCCATAAAAACACCTCATTATTATAATATTTTATAATGAACAAAAAACAAATAAAATTAATTATAACTGTTGAAGTCGAACTATAACTGTGATAAAATTTGAATATAAAACAAATGAAAAAAGGAGAATAAAAATGAGATACACAAAAACTATTACAAAAGCAGAATGTAGTTTAAAAAGTAACAAAGCTATAACACTAATTGCACTAGTAATAACAATAATAATTTTGCTTATTTTATCAGGAATAACAATAGCAACGCTAACAGGAGAAAATGGACTATTTGAAAGAGCAAAAGAAGCAAAAACAAAAACAGAAATAGAGAGCATAAAAGAAGAAATAAGAACAGAAATACTTGCAGAACAAGCTGGAAATGAAGGAGATATAACAGAAGAAAAATTAAAAGAAATATTGGAAAACCATGGAAAGTTATCAGGAGAAGAAAAATTAGAGGACAATATACTAACAACAGACAAAGGAAAATATGAAATAAAAGTATCAGACATATTTAATGGAACAACATCTAAACCAGAAGAACCAATATTTACAGCAACAGCAAACAAACCAGATATCAGTGGATTTAATGCGAGCAACACCTATTATGTAACATGGGACTTAAGTAGTAGTCCATATATCATAAATGAAAGCATAAATATAAGCCAAACAGCACCAAGTAATTGGTATGATTACACAGCAGGAGTAAACAAGTGGGCAAATATAAAAACAACAGGTGGAGGAAACGATTGCTATTGGGTATGGATACCAAGATATGCCTATAAAGTGCCAGAGAAAAGTAATACAGAACAAACAATAGAAATAAAGTTTTTAAATAAAGAAACAAATATCCCAATAGGAGAAACACAAGAAATAACAAATACAACTCCAACACCAGGAACATGGGTAGTACACCCAGCATTTACAAATGCAGGAAATGGAGGGTTTGGAGAATTAACAGGAATATGGGTAGCAAAATATGAAGCTAGTAGTAATAATGCAAAAGTTGTAGAAAACCCTACTGCAGAACAATTGGCATTTGATGGTGGATCAGACACTGACATAGATTTAAAAGTAAGAGTAAAACCAAATGTAACAAGTTGGAGAGGAATAAGCGTAAATAATATATTTACTGTATGTAAAAATCTAACAACAAGTGGAAATTCATTGGAAGGAACAACAAAGATAGACTCACATATGATGAAAAATACAGAATGGGGAGCAGTAGCATATTTAAGTCAAAGTAAATATGGAAAAAATGGACAAGTATGGAACAACCCATGGGCATATGATGATAAAACATATTATTCACCTATAACAGGAAGAGCAAATAAAAACAATAACCCAAATGAATTTTTGAATGGAAATGAAACAGCTAATTATGAACAAGTAACAGATAAATATAATACGGGAAATGGTCCAAACGCTAGTACAACAGGTAATGTATATGGAGTATATGATATGGCAGGTGGAACATTAGAATATGTTGCTGGATATCTAAATGAAGCATTAGAAAATGATAGTTCATTAAGACTAAACTTGCAAAGCCTATATGAAGCTGATAAAAAATATAAAGATATATATGCAGGAAATTCAAATACAGATACAATTAACTATGAAAGAAATAAAAATAAGTATGGAGACTCAACATATGAAACCTCTACAAATGGAACTGGAAATGCAAGCTGGAATAAAGATTTTTCAGGATATCCTACAATTGTAAGTCCAACATTTATATATGGAGGACGTGCGGGAAGTGGAGAACAAGCAGGAATATTTTCTTTTTATAGGAGTACAGGAAAAGAACATAATAGTGATAGCTTCCGCCCAACTATAGTTAATATAAAATAGGAAAAATTCATATAAAAAATAGATACATATAATATTACAATATGAAATCATATAAATAAAAAAGATGAATTGTAAAATGATAATGCAATTCATCTTTTTTTACAGAACAAAATAAAATATAAAATAAAACACTTACAAAAAAACAAATAAAATTAATAAAAACCCTATTCAATTTTAAAAATATATGATAGAATGCACTTAATAAAATATTAAGGAGAGTGGAAAAATTGTCAGAAGCAAAATACAAAAGAGTTTTATTAAAACTAAGTGGAGAAGCATTAGCAGGAGAAAAGAAAACAGGAGTTGACGTAGAAACAGTAGGAAAAATATGTGATAAAATAAAAGAAGTAGTAGAAATGGGCGTAGAAGTTGGAATTGTAGTAGGAGGAGGAAACTTCTGGAGAGGAAGACAAGGACACCAAATGGAAAGAGCAACAGCAGACTATATGGGAATGTTAGCAACAGCAATGAATGGATTAGCACTACAAGATGCACTAGAAGCAAGAGGAGTATATTCAAGAGTACAAACAGCAATTGAAATGAGAGAAATAGCAGAACCATTTATAATTAGAAAAGCAGAAAAACATTTAGAAAAAGGAAGAGTTGTAATATTTTCTTGTGGTACAGGACACCCATATTTTACAACAGATACAGCAGCAGTATTAAGAGCAACAGAAATTCAAGCAGACATCATTTTATTAGGAAAAGCAATAGATGCAGTATATTCAGCAGATCCTAAATTAGATGCAAATGCAGAAAAATATGATAAAATATCTTACTTAGAAGTACTAGAAAAAGACCTAAAAGTAATGGACTCAACAGCAACAGCATTATGCAAAGATAATAACATACCATTATTAGTATTTGGAATTGCTGACCCAGAAAACATAGTAAGAGCAGTTAAAGGAGAACATATAGGAACATTAGTAAAATAAAAAGGCAGATAATAACTGCCCAAAAATAAAATGTCCAAAAGTAAAAATTGATATGGACAATTAAATAAAAAGGAGAGAAAAGAATATGGATTATACAAATATAAAAGAAAAAATGAATAAAACAATTAGTGTTTATAGCGAAAAATTATCAGAAGTAAGAGCAGGTAGAGCAAACCCTGCAATATTAAACAAAGTAAAAATTGATTACTATGGAACACCAACACCAATAAATCAAGTAGCAGGAGTATCTGTACCAGAAGCAAGACTAATAGTAATTCAACCATGGGATATGAGCATATTAAAAGAAATAGAAAAAGCAATTTTAGCATCTGATATTGGAATTAATCCAAACAATGATGGAAAAGTTATTAGACTTGCATTTCCAGAATTAACAGAAGAAAGAAGAAAAGATTTAGTAAAAGACATCAAAAAAATGGCAGAAGAAGCAAAAATTGCGGTACGTTCTGTAAGAAGAGACGGAATAGAACTAGCAAAATCAGAGCAAAAAGAAGGTAATATGACAGAAGACGAACTAAAACAAGCAGAAGACCAAATACAAAAATTAACAGACAAAAGTATTGAAGAAATTGACAAAATTTTAGCCGATAAAGAAAAAGAAGTAATGTCTGTTTAATATAAATAATACAATTAATATATAAGAAAAAATAGAATATATAATTTATAAATAGAGGCAATTTTATGGAGTTTAAAGAAAATTTAAAAGAATATCAAGAAATAATAAATCAAGAATTAGAAAAATATGTACGAAAAGAAAAATGCCCAGAAGAAATACTTAATGAATCAATGGGATATAGCTTAATGGCAGGAGGGAAAAGACTAAGACCTATTTTAATACTAGCAACATATGAATTATTTCAAAATATAAAAGACAATAAAATAGATGACGAAACATTTGCAGAATGTATGCCTTTTGCCATAGCAATAGAAATGGTACATAACTTTTCATTAATCCATGATGATTTACCAGAAATTGATAATGATGATTTTAGACATGGAAAACCAACAAATCATAAACAATTTAACCATGCAACAGCATTACTTGCAGGTGATGCTCTTTTAAATCAGGCATATATTGTAATAAGTGATGAAATTTTATATTCAACAGAAAATCAATTTAAGGAAAACATTAGTAATAAAGTCAAAGCATTTCAAGAATTTACAAAAGCAGTAGATAGAATGATAGCTGGAGAATATTTAGACACAGAACTAGAAGGAAAAGAAATATCAAAAGAAATGTTAGAATATATCCATAAAAATAAAACAGGAGAACTATTAAAACTATGTGTAAGAATGGGAGCAATTTTGGCAAATGCACCAGAAAAAGATATAGAAAACCTAACAATATATGCAGAAAAAATTGGGTTAGCATTTCAAATAAAAGATGATATTTTATCAGAAGAAGGCGATGAAAAAATAACAGGAAAGCCTGTAGGAAACGATAAAAAACTTGGAAAATGCACATATGTTTCTTACTATGGACTAGAAGGCGCAAAAGCAGAATTAGACAAAATTACAAAACAAGCAATAGAACAAGTTGATAAATATGGAGAAAAAGCTAAATTCTTAAAACAATTAGCAGAGTATATTCAAAACAGAAATAAATAAAAAGACTTATGCGAAGGGAAGAAAACAAATGGAAGAACAAAAACTACCAAATCATATAGCAATAATAATGGATGGAAATAGAAGATGGGCAAAAAAAAGAAATATACCTATAAGTTTAGGACATAAAGAAGGAGCAAAAACACTTGAAAAAATAGTTAGATATGCTAATAAAATAGGAATAAAACATATTACTGTATATGCTTTTTCAACTGAAAACTGGAAAAGAACAGAAGAAGAAGTAAGTAGTTTAATGACATTGCTTCAAAATTATTTAGATGACTATAGCAAAAGAGCAGACTCTGAAAATATCAAGGTTAAAATCATTGGTAAAAAAGAAGGACTTTCTAGCAAAATGATAGAAAAAATTGAAAAATGTATGGAAAGGACAAAAAATAATACAGGAATTACTTTTAATATAGCATTAAACTATGGAGGAAGAGACGAAATAGTAAATGTAGTAAAAGAAATAGCAACAAAAGTAAGCAAAAATGAAATAAAAATAGAAGACATCAATGAAGAAATGATTTCAGAAAGCCTATACACAAAAGGTCAACCAGACCCAGACTTATTAATTAGAACAAGTGGAGAATTAAGACTAAGTAACTTTTTACCTTGGCAATTAGCATATACGGAATTTTTATTTATAGATAAATATTGGCCAGACTTTACAGAAAAAGATTTAGATGATGCAATAGAAGTATATCAAAAAAGAAACAGAAAATTTGGAGCAAAGTAATTTTACATTACTAAAATACTAAATATCAAAAATTATAGTTAAAGGAAGGAAAAAACATGGATTCAAAAAGAGTAGCTTCAGGATTTATAGTAGGTATAGTAGTTGCAATAATGTTAATAATTCCAAATAAATATGTAATAGGAATATTATTAACAATAATAGCATTAATGGCAATGAATGAATATTTAAAAGCGATAGAAAGAGTATGCAAACCAATAAAATGGATAGCATATGCAAGCTGTTCACTCATTATAATTGCTAATTTAGTACCATTAGAACACCTTTTACAAATATCACTATTTACTGTACCAATATTTATAGTAGCATTATTTTTACAAGTAATTGCAACAGATATGAAAACAACATTTAAAGATATGGCATATACACTTTTAGGAATATGCTATATATCAATATTCACAACATTTTTAACACTTGTAAATGGAATGAAAAACGGAAAACTATTAATAATATATATATTAATTGCATCTTGGGGAACAGACATATTTGCTTTTTGTGTTGGTAAAAAAATAGGAAAACACAAATTCAGCAAAGTAAGCCCAAAAAAATCAATAGAAGGATGTATTGCAGGGACAGTAGGTTCTACAATAATAATGCTTATTTACACATGGATTTTAAACGAACAATTCTCATTTGATTATTCATATTTATTTGTACTTAGCATGGGAGTAGTCTTAAGTCTAATAGGGCAAATAGGAGACTTTTCGGCATCAACAATAAAAAGATATGTAGATATAAAAGACTATAGCAATTTATTACCAGGACATGGTGGAGTACTAGATAGAATAGACAGTGTAATATTTGTAGCACCATTTGCATATATGCTATTTACAATGATTTAAAATAAGGAGGAATGATTTTGCCAATTATAATTTCAGCATTAAAAATCGTATTTTTATTAGGATTTTTAATTACAATACATGAAGCAGGACATTTATTGGTTGCAAAACTATGCAAAGTAAAAGTAAATGAATTTGCAATAGGATTTGGGCCAATTATTTGGAGAAAGCAAGGCAAAGAAACTAAATATACACTTAGATTGATTCCATTAGGCGGATTTTGCAATATGGAAGGTGAAGAAGAAAGGTCTGAAAATCAAGGCTCATTCTCAAAAGCAAGTATTCCAAAAAGAATGGCAATCGTTGCAGCAGGGGCAACAGTAAATATTATATTTGGTTTATTAGTATATTTTATTTTAATGACTACAACTAATACATATATAACAAATGAAATTAATTCTGTAATAGATGGTTATGCAGCACAAGAAATACAATTGCAACAAGGAGATAAAATAGTAAAAATAGACGGAAAAAAAATAAAAAATAAATATGATTTAGATAAAATAATGAGTAAGAGTACAGGAGAAGTTGTAGAAATTGAAATAGACAGGAATGGAGAAAGACTGACTTACAACATAACACCAACAGAGGTACAAAGTAAAAGTACAGGAATGTATCTTGACGAAAATGCCAAAATTTTATCAGTAGAAAAAGGAAGCAGTGCCGAAAAACAAGGAATAAAAGCTAATGACAAAATTATAAAAATAAATAATCAAGAAATAAACAATGATGTAAACAAAGCAATAGAAATAATAAAACAAAAAGGACAAAACACAATACTTTTAACAATAGAAAGAGATAAAATGCAAATCAACATAGAATTAACACCAGACACAATATCATCATACTATTTAGGTGTTAACTTAAAACAAGCAGAAGATACATATATTAATCGATTAATATATGGAGGAATTGAAACACAAAAATTCGCAGGATCAATTTTGGATAATATAAAAATGATATTCACGGGAGGAGTTAGTGTAGACCAAATGATGGGACCTGTTGGAATATCAGAAGTTGTAGCAAAAACAAATGGAATAAAAGAGTTTGTATATATGTTAGCTCTAATATCATTATCACTAGGAGTAACAAATTTATTACCAATACCTGCATTAGATGGGGGAAAATTGCTAATATTGTTAATAGAAGCAATTCGTAGAAAACCAATGAACGAAAAAACAGAGATAAATATTCAATTAATTGGATTTTCAATATTGATAGCATTATCTTTATATATAACATATCGTGATATTTTAAGAATTTTTTAAATATATAAATGAAATAATATAGACTGGATTTAAATCATACATAAATAAATTTTATATATGATTTAGACCCAGTCTAAAATTTTAATTCTACTTATAGATATTTTTTTAATTTTTCAACATTATTTTCTTGAAATTGAATAAAATCGTCTAAAATGTTAGCAATTTTAGTATCAACATCTGGATTATGATTCTTTAATTTTACACCTTCAATAATTCCCATATTTGTTCCTTTTATTAACATTTCAGCAATATGAGAATTACTTTTATCATTAAGTGTACTAATTTGAATATCTATATATCCCATAGTTTTTTGCATAGGTGGTAATTCTTTTGGAAAATCATCATAATTTTTTAGCTCGGAATTAACTCGATTTAATATTTCATTGTATTTATCATATTGAAATAATAAATCATCTTTAAATTGGTTATCTTCAACTTTTTCGGAAATTGTAGAAATTGAATCCATTCCCATTTTTATACCTTTGTTAACTTCATTTAGAATATATTGTGGATTATCCATTATGACCTCCTTATAATATAAATAAATAATCGTATTTCAATAATAGTATTTTCAAAAAAACGAAAAATATAACTAGTATCACAAATTTTTGTAAAATAGTATTATTTTACAAAAATTAACTCAAACATATTGAAAAAAATAGACCATTATAGTAGAATAAGACTGAAATATTTACAAATCTAATAAATAAACAAAATACTTTTGATTTGTAAAAATAAAATTTATAGGTGAGAATATGAAAGAAAAAAAGACTGAAATCATTTTATCAATTATTTTAGCTATATTATTAATTATTGCATTAATAATGGTAATTATAAATCCACATAAAATAGAAAAAACAAGTAGTGTGGAAAAACAAGAAAACACAAATATAGAAGAAACGGTAAATAATAATAAAAACAATGAAGCTAACAAGTTAGAAGAAAAAACAAAAAGTATGCAAAGTGGCAATACATTTTGCAAAATAGAAGACACAATAGTTTTTTATCAAGAATCAGATAAAACAATCTATATGCAAAAAGAAGAGGAAAATCAATATACAAAATTAGCAACAATAGAAAGTGGTATAGAAAAAATGTACTTTGATGGTACAGCAATTTACTACATGCCAAATTATTATAAAGGAAAAGGAATTTATAAAGTAGATTTACAAGGAAATACACAAAAAATAAGTGAAAATTCTTCACTACAACTATACCTAACAGATGACAAAATTTATTTTGTTAAACAAATAGGATATGATACTTACAATAAAAATCCACAAGGTACACTATGTGTTATGGACAAAAATGGAGGCAACTTAATAGAACTAGCACAAAATGTAAAAAATGACTTTTTTATTTCAAACAATAAAATTTATTATACAACACAAACTAGAGAAATGTATGAAATGAACTTAGATGGAACAAACCAAATAAATTTAGCAAAAGGAAGAAAATTTGTACTTTGCACATCAGAAAAATATCTAATATATGTAGACTATGCAGACCAAGAAGCAAAACACATACTAAACTTAGAAACAAAAGAAGATAGCATTATTGGTTATGGAGGAAAAGTATACAACTTCCAAGGAAGAAATTATTTGAATATTAGAAAAAGACTTGATGATGGATCCATAGAACAAGAATATACTTTTGTTGAAATAGAAGAAAGTGGAAAAGCTATAGAGTATGGAAAAGTCATTAGTGAAACAAGTAATTTACACTACATTTTAGATTCAAAAGCATATACAACAAATCAACAAGGAAATGTAGAAGTAACAAATCTAAAAGACAACACAAAATTAGATGCAAGCAATTACACAAATTGTAGTTACTACTTAGGAGGATATGGATATATAATAAATAAAGCAGAAAACAAAGTAGAAAAAGTAGAATTATAAAATTTCTAATATACCAAAATATAATAATAAATTATAAGTATTAGTTTAAAATAATATAAAAATGTAAAAAATTATCTATTCAATTTTTTACATTTTTTCTTTTGTTCGCTTTAATATATAACATAATTATGATAAAATACAAAAAAGAAAAATATAATAGAACAACAAAAACAAGAACAGTCCTATATAACAAAAAGGAGCAAAAAAGGATGTCAGAAAATCAACAAAAAAAGGTACAAGATATTTTTAAAGACTATGAAACAAGAACAAATATTAAAGAAGCATACATAATAGAATTAAATGTCAACAAAAAAACAAATACACTAGGAATTGCATTACACTCAGATGAATATATAGAAATTAAAGAAATATGGTATTTCGAAAAATTTTTAATAGAACGATTTTCTTTTTCACATATAGATATGAAAATTCAATATACAGAAGATGTCAAAATTAGGTCTATTGAAGAAGAATGGAGAAATGTCATTTGTTACATGGCACATAAATATCCACTAATGAAGCCAATGTTGCTATTAAAAAGTAAAATAGAAGTAGAACAAAATATAATTCATGTAAAAATGCACATAAAAGGTGCAGACTTTTTGCGTACTAGAAAAACAGATATAGAACTTGAAAAAGTAATTGAAAAGTTATTAGGAAAAAAATATAAAATTGAATTAGAAGAAGTGTTTGAAAAACAAGACGAAATAGAATATGAAAAAAAGCTAAAAGAAATGGAAGAAAAAGCCATAGAACAAACAGTTTCTGTTTCAATGGAAAACTTGCAGAACCAAATAAATTCTCATGATAATAATTCAATACAAAACACAGGTATTACAAACGGAATACCAGAATATAATGACCCAGACTATATGCCACCACAAGATGGGGATATATATATTCCAACAGAAGAAATGGAAGGAATTCCAGAAGACTTAATAAATGATAGTAACATGGAACAAGAAAAATCAGAAATTTATATTATGGGTAAAAAAACAAAATCCAAAGACAAACAAGTAAAAATAAAAGATATTACAGCAAATGATGGAAGAGAAGCATTAGAAGGAAGAATATTAACATGTGAATGTAGAGAGACAAAATCAGGTAAAGGTATGATAATTTTTGAACTTTATGATGGAACAGGAGTAATGACATGTAAATCTTTTGCAAAAGATATTACAGAAGGAAATGAAATTACAGAAAAGATAAAAAATGCAAAAGCAATTAAGATTGTAGGAAAAGCAGGATTAGACACATATGCAGGGGATGTTACAGTAATTGCAAATACTATTATAGAAACAGAAACAGATATACCAGAAATGCCACAAGAAGCAGAAGAAGACACACCACTAATATTGGGAAGAAATATGAATATAACAGCACCATTAACTAAAATAACAGAATTAAGTTCAGAAGATGGAACTGTTTCATTAGATGGTGAAATAATTTATATGGAAGATAAAACTTTAAAAAGTGGCAAGACTTTATTAAGCTTTGACCTATATGATGGTACAAGCACATTAACATGTAAAGCGTTTTTAGAAAAAGACAAAGCAAAAAAAATAATTAAGAGAATGGGAAGTGTAAAAGGTGTCAAAATAGAAGGAAATGCACAAATGGACACATTCTCAAATGAACTTACAGTGATGGCAAATACAATTATAGAATCAGAAGGAGTAAAGAAAGTAACAAGACAAGACAATAGCGAAGTAAAAAGAGTAGAACTACATATGCACACCAAAATGAGTCAAATGGATGCAGTAACATCTGCAACAGACTTAATAAAAAGAGCAATGAAATGGGGAATGAAATCAATTGCAATTACAGACCATGGTGTTGCACAAGCATTCCCAGAAGCATATCATTTAGTAGGAGATGACAATCCAGATATAAAAGTTATATATGGTGTTGAAGCATATTTAGCACCAGATAACACAAAATCAATTTATGATGGAAAAGGACAAGACATAGATACAACATATTGCGTATTAGATTTAGAAACAACAGGATTCTCAGCAAAAAATGATAAAATTACAGAAATAGGAATAATGAAAGTAAAAAATAAAGAAGTAATAGATGAATTCAGTTGTTTTGTAAATCCAGAAAGACATATACCAGAAAGAGTATCAGAAGTAACAAACATTACAGATGATATGGTAAAAGATGCAGAAACAATAGATAAAATCTTTCCAAAAATGTTAGAATTCTTAGGAGACCAAAACGAAACAGTAATTGTAGCACATAATGCAAATTTTGATGTCGGATTTTTAAAGCAAAATGCTAAAGCATTAGGATATAATTTTAATTATTCTTATTTAGACACATTAAGTTTGGCAAAAGATTTATTCCCAGATTACAAAAAATATAAATTAGGAAAAATAGCAGAAAACCTAGGAATAAAAGTAGAAGTAGCACATAGAGCATTAGATGATGTTGACACAACTGTTAAAGTATTTAATGTAATGATAGATATGCTAAAAGAAAAAGGAGCAAAGAAACTAGAGGACATTGACAGAGTTGCAGCAGATCAAGAAGCAAAAAAAGAAGAATACAAAAAACTAAAAACATATCATGCAATAATTTTAGCAAAAAATTATGTAGGATTAAGAAATTTATATAAATTAATATCATTAGCACATGTCAATTATTTTTATAGAAAACCTAGAATACTAAAAAGCTTATATAAAAAATACTCAGAAGGATTAATTTTAGGAAGTGCGTGTGAAGCAGGAGAATTATATCAAGCAATAGAACAAGGTAGACCAGATGAAGAAATAGAAGCAATTGCAAATGATTATGATTATTTAGAAATCCAACCAATAGGAAATAACCAATTTTTAATAAGAAATGGAACTATGAGAGATGAAGAAGACTTAAGAGACATAAATAGAAAAATAGTAGCCTTAGGAGAAAGACTAAATAAACCAGTTGTAGCAACATGTGATGTTCATTTTATGGATCCACAGGATGAAATTTATAGAAGAATATTAGAAGCTGGTCAAAAATACGAAGATGCAGACAATCAAGCACCATTATATTTAAGAACAACAGAAGAAATGCTAGAAGAATTTAGTTATTTAGGAGAAGAAAAAGCATATGAGGTAGTAGTAACAAATACTAATTTAATATCAGATATGTGTGAACCAATAAGCCCAATATCACCAGAAAAATGTCCACCACATATTCCAGGGTGTGAAGAAGATATTAAAAACATAGCATATCAAAAGGCACATGAATTATATGGAGACCCATTACCCAAAATAGTACAAGATAGACTTGATAAAGAACTTGATTCAATTATAAGTAATGGATATTCAGTTATGTATATAATTGCACAAAAATTAGTATGGAAATCAAATGAAGATGGATATATAGTAGGGTCAAGAGGTTCAGTTGGTTCTTCACTTGCAGCATTTATGACAGGTATTACAGAGGTTAATTCATTACAACCACACTATAGATGTCCAAATTGTAAATATTCAGAATTTGAAGATTATGGAGTTGGAAATGGATTTGATTTACCAGATAAAGACTGTCCAAAATGTGGACACAAACTAGCAAAAGATGGAATGGACATACCATTTGAAACATTCTTAGGATTTAATGGAGATAAAGAACCTGATATAGACTTAAACTTCTCTGGAGAATATCAAGCAAAAGCACATAAATATACAGAAGTTATTTTTGGAAAAGGAACAACATTTAAAGCAGGAACTGTTGGTACAGTAGCAGATAAAACAGCATATGGATATGTAAAAGGATATTACGAAGACAGAGGAATTCCAATGAACAGAGCAGAAATCCAAAGATTATCAGTTGGTTGTACAGGAATAAAAAGAACAACAGGACAACACCCAGGGGGAATCATAGTTGTACCAAAAGGAAGAGAAATATATGAATTCACACCAGTACAACACCCAGCAGACGACCCAAATTCAGACATTATTACAACTCACTTTGATTATCACTCAATAGATGGAAACTTATTAAAACTAGATATACTTGGACACGATGATCCGACGGTAATTCGTATGCTACAAGACTTAACAGGAATAGCACCTACAGAAATTCCGCTTGATGATAAAGAAACAATGTCAATATTTAACTCAACAAAAGCACTAGGAGTAACACCAGAACAAATACACTCAGAAGTAGGAACATACGGAATACCAGAATATGGAACAAAATTTGCAAGAGGAATGCTTTTAGACACAAAACCAACAACATTTGATGAATTAATTCGTTTATCAGGACTATCACATGGTACAGATGTGTGGCTAGGAAACGCCCAAACTTTAATAGAACAAGGAATAGTAACTTTGCAAGAAGCCATTTGTTGTCGTGATGATATAATGATATACTTAATAAAAAAAGGATTACCACCAGATAAAGCATTTAAAATAATGGAATCAGTACGTAAAGGAAAAGTAGCAAAAGGAAAAGAACCAAAGTGGAAAGATGAATATATACCACTAATGAAAGAACATGATGTACCAGACTGGTATATTAAATCATGCGAAAAAATAAAATACATGTTCCCAAAAGCCCATGCAGCAGCATATGTAACAAATGCTTTTAGAATAGCATGGTTCAAAGTACATATTCCACTTGCATATTATGCAGCATATTACTCAATAAGAGCAAAAGCATTTGATGCAAGTTGCATGATATTTGGTAAAGAAAAAGCCAAAAACAAAATGAAAGAAATAGAAATGAAAAACCAAAAGAAAGAAGCAACAAAGGCAGAACTTGATATGTATGACGATTTAGAAATTGTATTAGAAATGTATGAAAGAGGATTTGAATTTTTACCAGTAGACCTATATGAATCAGATTCAACAAAATTTAAAATACAAGAAAATAAACTAAGACCACCATTAAACAGCATACCAGGATTTGGAACTGTTGCAGCACAAGGAATAGTAGAAGCAAGAAAAGATGGAAAATTCATGTCAATTGATGACTTAAAAATAAGAGCCAAAATAGGTGCATCAGGAGCAGAACTATTAAAACAATTTGGTTGTTTAGAAGGAATGAGCCAAAGCAATCAATTAAGTTTATTTGGATAAAAGAAATCAAAAAATATACCATAAAATATCTCAAAAATGAAAAAGAATAAGAGGAGAAATCATGCAAAATATATTTACAACACAAAATATAATAATTTATTTTATAATAATAAATATAGTAGGATTTTTAGCAATGTATATAGATAAACAAAAAGCTAAAAAAGGAAAATGGAGAATTCCAGAAAAAACATTATTTATAATAACAGTTATACGGTGGTGGAATTGGAACAATTGCTGGAATGTATGCTTTTAGACATAAAACACAAAAACTACATTTCACAATAGGACTACCAACAATAACTATTTTAGAAATATTTGCAATAATTTATTTTGCATTTATTGCAAAATAAAAAGAATAGAGTACAATAAAATATATGATTTTATGTATATTAAATAAAAATGAAAAAGTTATAAAAGCTAGTAAAATCAGCTATTATAACTTTTTTATTTTATTATACAAAAACTATAAAAAAGTACACATAAAATAAAAATACAAAATGTAAATAATTGGTAAATAAATAAAACAAAAAACAATTGTGAATAACTAAAAAAAATAAAGTTGATATTTCAGTTATTCACAGAGTTATCCACAGTTTCCACAAAAAACATAAAAACTTATAGATATTAAAAAAGTAAACAAAATAGGAAACATAATTACAACAAGATAACATAATTGTAATAAACTTGAAAAATCAATGTAATAAACAAAGCAAAAAAATACAAAAACAGACACAAAAATAAAAAAGTAGACTATAAAACAGAAATTTAACAAAAAAATAAAACGGTCATATTATATAGTATTAATTACAAAAAAGGAAAGTGAAAACATGTTTTGGAAATTAAGATATAAAATAGAAAAGAACTTAAATTTAAAAAGAAGCTTTGATGACCAAAAAGACATAACAGAAGAAGACATAGATTCTTATATAAAGCAAGGAGCAATAATAGTAGATGTAAGAAGCCCACAAGAATATAAAGAAGGACATGTAGATGGAGCAATTTCTATTCCAGATTATCAAATAAAAAAAGAGGTAGAAAAAAAGATACCAAATAAAGATGAATTTATAGTTGTATATTGTTCAACTGGACATAGAAGTCAAAGAGTACAAAAAATGTTAAACAATATGGGATACAAAAATGTATATAATGTATATGAAGGAATAATATTTTAAATTTATTCATCATAGCATAACAAGTGATGAAAAAACGAAACTTAAATTTTTTATATGTTGTTATTTAAAGATTATTGTGATAAAATAGTAAAAAATTAAATATCAAATAGGCAAAAACAGGAGGAAAGATGAATAATAGACAAGAACATATTAGAAATTTTAGTATTATAGCACATATAGACCATGGAAAATCAACATTAGCAGATAGACTTATAGAAATGACAGGAGTACTTTCTAAAAGAGAGATGGAAAGTCAAGTATTAGATAATATGGAAATAGAAAAAGAAAGAGGAATTACAATAAAGTCACAAGCAGTAAGAATGGTTTATAAAGCAAAAAATGGAGAAGAATATATATTTAACTTAATAGACACACCAGGACATGTTGACTTTAACTATGAAGTTTCAAGAAGCTTAGCAGCATGTGATGGAGCAATTCTTGTAGTTGATAGCAGTCAAGGAGTTGAAGCACAAACACTAGCAAATGTATATCTAGCAATAGACAACAACCTAGATATTTTACCTGTTATAAATAAAATTGATTTACCAAATGCTAGACCTGATGAAGTAAAAAAAGAAATAGAAGATATAATAGGAATACCAGCAGAAGATGCACCATGTATCTCTGCTAAAACTGGATTAAACATTGACCAAGTACTAGAAAAAATAGTAACAGATTTACCAGCACCAAAAGGTGACGAAAACGAAAAAACAAAATGTCTAATATTTGATTCATATTACGATAATTACAAAGGAGCAGTAGCACATGTAAGAGTTGTAGATGGAACTGTAAAAGCAGGAGACGAAATCAAACTAATGGCAACAAACAAAATATATACAGTAGCAGAAGTGGGATATTTTGTACCAGGTGCTTATATGCCAGCAAAAGAAATAAAATCTGGAGAAGTTGGATATATTGCAGCAAGCATAAAAAGTTTGTCAGATATTCATGTTGGAGATACAGTAACAACAACTAAAAATCCAGCACAAGAACCTCTAAAAGGATATAAAAAAGTAACACCAATGGTATATTGTGGACTATACCCAATAGATGGAAGCGAATATGAAAACCTAAAAGTTGCATTAGAAAAACTACAATTAAATGATGCGGCATTAGAATTTGAACCAGAAACATCTGCTGCATTAGGTTTCGGATTTAGATGTGGATTTTTAGGATTACTACACTTAGAAATTATAGAAGAAAGATTAGACAGAGAATTTGATTTAGGATTAATTACAACATCCCCATCTGTTATTTATAAAGTTCACAAAACATCAGGAGAAATAGAAGAAATATATAACCCAACAGATTTACCAATACCACAAGAAATATCTTATATAGAAGAACCATTTGTAACAGCAAATATCTTTACTCCAAAAGAATACGTAGGAAACATAATGGACTTATGCCAAAAAAGAAGAGGAATCTATATAGATATGAAATATTTAGATGAAAGTAGAGTAACATTAATATATGACATGCCTCTAAACGAAATAATTTATGACTTTTTTGACAATTTAAAATCAAAAACAAAAGGATATGCTTCTTTTGACTATGAATTTAAAGAATACAAACAATCAAACTTAGTAAAACTAGATATTCATATAAATGGGGAACCAGTTGACGCACTAAGCTTTATAGTACATAAAGATAGCAGTTATACTAGAGGAAAGAAAATGGTAGAAAAATTAAAAAATGTTATACCAAGAAAATTATTTACAATACCAATTCAAGCAGTAATAGGAGGACAAGTTATAGCAAGAGAAACAATTTCTGCTATGAGAAAAGACGTACTTGCCAAATGCTATGGTGGAGATGTAACTAGAAAGAAAAAACTTTTAGAAAAACAAAAAAGAGGTAAAAAGAAAATGCGTGAAATTGGAAACGTAGAAGTACCACAAGAAGCATTTTTATCAGTTTTAAAATTAGATGAAGAAGGATAAAAGGAGAGACAACTAATCATGGACAAGAAAAATAATCAATACAGAAAACAAAACAAAGTAGAAACAAAAAAACAAATAAAAGAAGAAAAATACGATGATCAAGTAGAAGGAAGAAACTCAGTTTTAGAATTATTAGAAAGTGGAAAAGACATAAACAAAATATTTATAACAAGAGGAGAAAAACATGGTTCTATAAATAAAATTATAGCAATAGCAAAAGAAAGAAAGATAATATTAGTAGAAAAAGATAAAAGAAAAATGGACGAAATGGCACAAAACGAAAATTATCAAGGAGTTATTGCTATAGTACCACCATTTGAATACTGTGAAATAGAAGATATATTAGAAGAAGCAAAGAAAAAGAATGAAGAACCATTTGTATTAATATTAGATGGAATAGAAGATCCACATAATTTGGGGTCTATAATTAGAACTGCAGAAACTGCAGGAGTACATGGCATAATTATACCTAAAAGAAGAGCTGCTTCTGTAAATAGTACAGTAAATAAGGTATCAGCAGGAGCTGTCCAATATATGAAAATAGCAAGAGTTACAAATATATCTGACAGCATTCAAAAATTAAAAGAAGCGGGATTATGGATATGTGGAACAGATATAAACACACAAAAATATTATTATAATCAAGATTTAACAGGAGCATTAGGAATTGTAATAGGAAATGAAGGAGCAGGAATGAGTGAAAAAGTAAGAAAAAATTGCGACTTTATGATAAAAATTCCAATGAAAGGAAATGTAACATCATTAAATGCCTCTGTGTCAACAGGAATAGTAGTATATGAATCTGTAAAACAAAGAATTTTAAAGAAAAATGTTGAATTAAATAAATAATAAATATATAATATTATAAACAAAAGAAATTCATGGGAGGATAAAATTATGATGCCAAGGAAAAAAAGAATATTAATAACTGCAATTTCAATTATATTAGTATCCATAATTATAATTGGGACATTTTTGTTTCTATTCTTACAAACTGAATTATTTAAAACAAAAGAAGAATTATTTGCAAAATATTTTGCACAAAATTTTGAATTATTAAATATACTAACACCAAATGACGGACAAATAGAACAAACATTGGAAAACAACAAATATAAATCAAATTTAATCGGATCTATTGAATACACAGAAGATATAAATACAAGCAATGAAAATACAAGTAATGAAATAAATAATATCCAATTAAAAATTGATAGTCAAATTGACAAAAACAATCAATATATTAATAGTAAAATTGAATTAACAGACAAAGAAGAAAAATTAGCTGGATTTGAATATATAAATCAAAATGAAATATATGGAATAAAATTAGATGGTATAAAACAATTTGTATCTGTTGATATGGGAAATATATCAGAATTGTCAGGAAAATTAAATATTGAAATTGGAGAGTTGAAAAAACTTTTACAAAGCACTGATATTAGAGAAATACTAGAATTCTCAGAAGAGGAAAAACAAGAGTTAGCAAATAGATATATTTCTATAATTCAAAGTAGTGTAACAAAAGAAAAATATGGAAAACAATCAAATTCTTTAATTACAGTAAATAACAATGATATACAAACAAATGAATATTACATAGAATTATCAATAGAAGAATTTAACAATTTATATATAAAAATATTACAACAAATAACAAGTGATGAAATTCTTTTAGGAAAAGTAGATAAAATAGAAGAACTAATAAATGCTAAAAACTTAGTAGAAGAAAATGAAGAAACTTTAAGACAAGAGATTGTTAATAAAATAAATGAAAAAATAAAAAAAATAGAAGATAATAATATAGGACAAGAAAAAGTAAAAATATCTGTTTACGAAAAAAATGGACAAACAGTACGAACAACAATAGAAAAGTCAAAACAAAAGATTTCATTAGATGTCTACAACAACATATTAAAAATAAAAAATACTTTATTAGGAGAACATGAAAAAGAACAAATATTAATATTAGAAAAAACACAATCAGATTTAGAAAATAATATTAATATAGAATATGAAGAAATAGATAATAATGAAATAACTACAGATTATCAAGTAACATTTACAGAAAAATCTGAAAATAATAATATTAATAAAACAACAGAAATACAAATAAGTAATCAAAAATATAAAGCTGTATTAAATCTTAATAATGAAATAGAAATAGTAGAAGAACTAGATAATAATCAGAATTTTGCAGAAAATAACATCGAATTAAATGACTTAGACAAAACACAAATAGATGTGATACTTAACACATTAAAACAAATTAAGCAAGAACAAATAGAAAAAATACAATCTAAAGTTTCTGAAGAAAATTATAAAAAAATATTAGAAAATCTTGGGTTAGCAAAAAAATCAAATGTAGAGATTTCTGATGTTCCAACTGTTACAGAAACTGAAAAAAATAGATATAATTCACAATTCGAATTTTTTGTAAGCACAGACTTAGAAAAAAATAATATAAAAGACTTGCTAGAAGTAACAAAAAACAATTTTTATGATGCAAAATTTTATACAAAAGATAATAGGTTAATAGATATAGATATAGAAAAAATAAATGGTAATGATGATGAGGCAAAAGAATACAAAAATAATATTTCTGAATTGGTTATTTTATTAAAAGAAAATTCAACAAATGAAGAAAAACAAAAACAAATGCTAGAATTTCTAGAGAAAAACAATACAAAATATAATGTATCTATACAATATGATAAAGAAAATGGGCTAGCAGAACTTGTAAGAATTCAATTACAAGACAAAAAACAATAATTTGGTTTGTCCACAAACGAAGATGTGACATGTAAATAAAGTTAAAAATTTTAATCATGTCGCTTTTGTTCTTTAGACAAATAGAAAAGATTTTAAATAAAAATTATGAGATAGAGTATATGATAATATTTTATTATATACTTTATTTTTTTATGCAGTTATGATAGAATTTCAAAAAATGAAGGGAGAATTTTATTATGTTGGCAAATAAGTTGAATTATGGAGACACAATAGGAGTAGTAGGAGTAGCAAATAGTTTGAAATTATATTCATAAGAATTAATAAAACTAAATAACTAAAATATAATAATATATTAAATTGTAGGATAAATATACAAGCAAACATATAGGTAAATAGCAGAAAAATAAGGGCTGGAAAAAATTACAAATAAAAAACTAAAAAAAGATATTGACTTTATCCAAAAAAGATGATAATATTTATTTTAGCTTCTACAAAATACAACAAAGAAAACAATAAAAAAAGAAGCAAAATTATACTAAAAAATTTCTTTTGAAAAATATTTTAAAAAAATATGAAAAAAATGTTGACAAAGAAAAAATGATATAGTATAATACAAATCGTTCCACACAAAAGGAACAAAAAGTACATTGAAAAGTAAACAGTAAATCCTTTAGAGAATAAACCAAAACGGTA
>CAUWIY010000010.1:0-76172 GCA_963559065.1 uncultured Clostridia bacterium | reverse complement strand
TTATAAAAATATAACTATATTCATTGTAGGCCTGAGTGAAAAAGCCTCAAGATAAACAATTACAAATTTTTAACGAATGAAATGAACAAATACATCATGAATTAGAACATCATAGCATAGCAGGGATGAAAAACAGAACTTAAATTTATATTATATAATTTACATCAAATTCCCTATGTATAATAAAAAGAACAACTATGGCATAATAAATTTTTTGTATTTAAAAAATACTTTCATACCATATCAGTTGTTCTATAAAATATTTTAAGAATTATTTTTTGAATTATTACAATCACATATATTGCTTATTGTTGTACAAACTTCTTGTTTTCCTAATTGTGTTCCATTTTGAGCTAAGTTTCCTAATGTTAATATTCCTATAACATAATTATCTTCATCACATACTGGCAATCTTCTTATTTGTTTATTTGCCATTATACTTTCCGCTTCTGTCATTTCATCATCTTGTTTACATGTACATACACCTGTTGTCATTATTTGACTTGCTGTTGTATTACAAGTATCTTTATCACAAGCTACACTTCTTAAAAGAATATCTCTATCTGTTATTATTCCACATATACAATTATTTGTATCACATACAGGAACACAACCTATATGTTTTTCACTCATTAATTTTGCTATTTCATTTATTTTTGTTTCTGGTTTAACACAACATACATCAGAACACATACAATCTTTTACTTTCATTTTTATACCACCTTTCAAATTTTCTTATTTTTATTATTTGTTAAAAATTTTAAAATATTCACAACTAATTTTGAAAATTTAGAAAATTTTGGCAAAAAAAGAGGGCATTGCCCTCTTTTCAAGTTAAATTACTTCTGTTACTAAGAATGCAAATGCTTCTTCAATCACAGCTTTCTCATTGTCGGTAATTTCCGAAAACTTGCCGGTTACTTTCATTTGAGTAACTTTGCTTTCAATCAAATCTCCCAACAATCTCAGTTCTTTTTCAGCTATGTGCCTAGTCTGAGGATTTCCATAGCCTTTTTTGAACTTTTTCCATTCTTCCAAAAGATTAATAAGTTCCTGGTGCATAAATTTTCCTCCTGTTTTCTTTAACTTCGTGCAGTTTATTTAACTTATACAGAATTATATCATATTTTTCTGAATTATGTCAATTTAAAATCTAAAAGTTCTCATAAATATCCATATTTGGATTGCTCATTTCAAAATCATTAGAATATAAAAAATCATTTTCAAAATATCTTGGTCTAAATGGTGGTCTTGGTGACATTGGTGGACGTGGATGATGATGTGGCGGTCTAAATGGTGGCCTATGTCCTGGTCTGTTTAATAATTCTCTTAATAATAAAATTTTTATTAAATCTCTTAATCCTCTATTTATTTGCCTTGTTTCTCTTTTTTCTGTTGTTTCTTTAATTTTTACATCAGCCCTATTATTTGTTTTAACATTAGAAACTGTTTCATTTGTTCTTACATCATTTGTTAAATTTATATTTAGTTCAACACCTTCTCTATTTTCCAATGCAAAATAAATTTCATCTGTCATATTTTCTATGTCATCTGCACTTAATGTCATTTTTGTATTTTGACATTTTTTTACTACCATTGGATATACCAATTTATATATTTCAGGATAACATTTTTCCAACTCTTCTTGATTATTTATTCTAGTAGAATTATTTAAACCACTAAAATTAGTATTGTCAAATTCAGCATAATAATTCATATTATTGCAATTCGGGCATTGACTCATACCACCATAAAAATTTGCTTGCGGGTATCCTAAAACACTTCTTATGTATTCTTCATATGATTCATTCATTTTATAAAAAAACCTCCTCATAAAAATAGATCTGGCACATATTATATTAAATTTATTAATCTATGCCTTATTCTTATTCTATGAAGAGAATTTTTATTTTGTTATAATTCATTTACCATTTTTTTAAATTTTCTTCCCCTATCAGCAAAATCTTTAAACATATCAAAACTTGCACTTGCTGGTGAAAATAATACCACATTTCCCCTTTTAGCAACTTTTTTAGCTATATTTATTGCCTCTTGTAATCCATCACACATATAAATTGCAACATCTTTATTTTCTTTTTCTGATTCTTCTTTTACTTTATCAAAAATTTTTTCTGCAGTTTGACCAATTAAAATTAAATTTGTTACTTTATCTACAACAGGCTTTGCAATTGGAGTATAATCTAAATTTTTGTCATATCCACCTGCAATTAAAACAATATCTTCGCTAAAAGCATTTAATCCAGATAATGTTCTTGTAGGAGAAGAGCTAGCAGAATCATTATACCATTTAACACCGCCAATTTCTCTAACAAATTCTATTCTATGTTCTACTGGTTTAAATTCTTTTATTGCTTCAGCAGCTTTCTCAATATCAACTAATCCTTCTGTTGCGGCTAAAGCTGTTGCTATATTCATATAATTATGTTTTCCTCTTAGTATAACATCTGATGTATCTAAAATATGAGTTCTTACTTTGTCCTCACATTTTTTTATAACACCTTGGTCTACTATAAAACCATTATCTAGTTTTACTTCATCACTAAAAAATACAACTTTTCCATGTGCCTCTTTTGCACATTCTCTTGTTATTTCATTATCATAATTTAAAATTAATTTTTCTTGTTCATTTTGGTATTTAAAAATAGATTTTTTTGCTTCTATATATTCTTCATAATCTTTATGAATGTTTAAATGATTTGGAGTTATATTAGTTATTACACTGATTTGTGGACTTACTTTCATATTCATTAATTGAAAACTACTTAATTCAAGAACAACAATATCATTAGGTGTAATTTCTGGCAATTTTGTAAATAATGGTGTCCCAATATTTCCTCCTAAAAATGTATTATATCCTGATTTTTGCAAAATAAAATTAATAAGACTTGTTGTTGTAGTTTTTCCATCACTTCCTGTAACTCCTATTATTTTACATGGACACATTTCCATTAACATTTCTATTTCTGTTGTTACAATTGCACCATTTTCAGATTCTTTTTGTAGTTCTTTTTTCGTTGGTAAACAACTAGGTGAACGAAAAATCAAAGAAAAACCATTTAATTTGCTAAGGCAGTCCTTTCCAAAAGAAAACGAAAAACCATAATTTGTAATTTTGTCCATTATTTCCTTTGGAATTTCTTCTATATTTTTTTCATCAAAAACTGTTACGTTTGCTTTGTTTTCATGTAAATAATCTAATAAAGGTAAATTACTTACTCCTAATCCAATAACTGCAATTTTTCTAAATTTTATGTATTCATTAAATTCTTGTAATTTTTTATTTTCAAATTTCATTTTTCCTCATCCTTTTTCTAAAATTTATTAAATATTTATTTTTTATTCAGCTTTTATAAAAATAAATATTTAATTTATATACAAATTTTATTAATTTAATATATTCCTATATATTTTTTTCGTTATTATTATACATCTATTTTTTTTATTTATCTAGTATATTTTTATATATTTTTGTCTACAATAATTTTAGTAATTGAATGGAGGTGCTTTTCAATGTCAGAAAAAAATAATAAGAAAAAAAATAATCAAAATAACAAAGATAGCAGAAATAATCAAAATAATGAAAGACAAAATAATAATGAATGTAAATAGTTTATATCTATATCTTTTGTAATTTTAAAATTGGAACATATAAATTTATATGTTCTAATTTTTTCGCTTTATGTTCAATTTTCAAAAATTTTGACTAAAGTGTTAAATAATGCTATAATATATATTACAACTAATATATTTAGGAGGATTTTATATGAATACAAAGGAACAAAAAGAATTTCTACGGTTAAGTGTGTTTAACCAAATCTCTGCAATGACATTTATGTCTTTAAGTGAAGTTGTTGTAACCTTGCCAAAACTTGATGGAATGACCGATTTATCAATAAGAGCTCTTTTTAATGAATGGGGCTATCCTGATGAGCAAATTGCCTATATTGGTAGTACTCAGGTATTAGTGGAAGGTAAGCAATATAATGCAGTGGTTATTGGACTATCCTTAAAGTAGTTGTATTCAAGCGGGAGAGTTATATCTTCCGCTATTTTCTATTTATATTTATTTACAAAATTTACATTATATATTTATTTATAAAATTCACACTATAAGTATGGACTATTATATTCTTTTATGATATTATACTAAAATAAATCAAAAGAAAAATAGGAGGATAAAAATGAAACACACACAACAAATATTAATCTGTAGTATATTAATCTTATTTGCTATTATAACTGTTAATGTTATAACTGTTAATGCTGTTGATTTAAATTTAACAGAAAATACATCTGAAGACAATTATAATTCAAATAATGCAAATAGTAATTATTCATCAAATTCAGAATTATCAGAAAACCAAAACTCCTTAACTTCTGAAAATACTCAGTCAACTAAAGTATATAGTTCAAATTCTGCAGATTCTAATTTAAATTTTACTAATATTTTAAGCATTTTTTTAATTGTTATTGGTATCTTATTAATATTACTAGCAATTGCAATTTTAATTCGTTTAAAACATTAATTATAATTTAAAAATAAAAAAGATTAAAATTAAATATTATAAATTTTTATGCAAGATTACATATTTTTAATATATAATCTTGTTTTATTTTTCATTTTTTTCTATGTATATTTTGTCCTAAATTTTAGATACTATTAATAGATTTATTTTATAAAAAATCTATTTTTACATTTTTTTGTATAATAAGGAGGAAATTTGACATGAAGAAAAAATATTTTATTTCATTTACTATTGCATTGTGTCTTATATTTTCTTTTTCTATTTGTTTTGCAAATAGTGATGGATTAGGAACAGCAGTAAATGATGTTAGAAATTTTGTTGGTGGTACAGAAAACACTATTGAAAATGCAGCTAAAGATATTTCTAATACTTCAAAATCAGCAACAGGCACACTAGAAAATGATATGAATCACAATACAAATGAGGTAACTTCTAATCATTCTGTTCCAGAAGCTTCAAAAAGAGTTACACCAAATAATTATTCTGCAACAAGAACAGGTACAGAAGGTACTACAATAATGGGAATGAATTCTACTGCTTGGACTTGGCTTATAATAGGAATTGCAGCAATTGCAATAATTGCTGTTGTTTGGTATTATTCAATGCAGTTTACAAACAGAAATAATCACAGAGATGATAACTAAAAATTTTAGTATTTATACATTTTAGAATTGTAGTTTTTTATCATTTATGTTATACTTTATAAAGTTAAATTTATTTTAATTTTATAAAGTATTTTTTTGAGGTAATGTAAAATGTCAAATACAAAATTAATTGCAAAAAATCCTACTGCTTATCACAATTATGATATTCAAAATAAATTAGAAGCGGGAATTGTTTTAAGTGGTACAGAAATTAAATCAATACGAAATGGTAAAGCAAATTTAAAAGATTGTTATGCTATTATAAAAAAAGGCGAAGTTTACGCTGTTGGCATACATATAAGTCCATACGAACATGGTAATATCTTTAATAAAGATCCTTTACGAGACAGAAAATTATTGTTAAATAGACGTGAAATAAATAAATTAATCGGAATGGTCAATCAAAAAGGTTGTAGTTTAGTTCCTATAAGTATGTATTTTAAAGGTAATTTAGTAAAATTAGAATTAGGTATAGGTAAAGGTAAAAAACTATATGATAAACGTCAAGATATTGCAAAAAAAGATGCTGAAAGAAGAATAAGACAACAAATGTCTGAAAAATATTAAAAATAGGGTTCGGAGATTTTATATCCTCTACCCTATTTTTTCTATGCTTTATTTTCTGAACCAAAAACATCTATTATTTTATGTTTTACTGTTTCTTTAATTATTTCTCTTGCTTCTCCTAAATATTTTCTAGGATCAAATACATTTGGATTTTCTGCAAAAGTTTTTCTTATACCTGCTGTCATTGCAAGTCTAAGGTCTGTATCTACATTTATTTTTGATACTCCTGAAATACTTGCTTCATGTAAAATTTCATCTGGAACACCTTTTGCTCCTGGTATATTTCCACCAAATTCATTGCACATTTCAACTAATTCAGGTATTACTGTTGAAGCTCCATGTAACACAATTGGAGTATTTGGTATTTTTGATTTTATTTCTTTTAAAATATCAAATCTTAATTTTGCTTCTCCTTTAAATTTATATGCACCATGACTTGTACCAATTGCAATTGCTAAAGAATCGCAACCTGTTCTTTTTACAAACTCTTCAGCTTGAACTGGGTCTGTGTACATAGCATCACTTGCGTCAACATTTACATCATCCTCTATACCTGCTAATTTACCTAATTCTGCTTCAACTGTAACTCCATGTTCATGAGCATATTCTACTACTTTTTTAGTTACAGCTATATTTTCTTCAAAATCATATTTTGAACCATCTATCATAACAGATGTAAATCCGCTATCTATACACATTTTTGCTGTTTCAAAATCTGCTCCATGGTCTAAATGTATTGCAATTGGTATATTAGGATGTTCTTCAACTGCTGCTTGTACCATTTTCATTAAATAGTTCATTCTTGCATATTTAATTGCACTTGATGATACTTGTAAAATAACTGGTGAATTTGTTTCTGCTGCTGCATCTACAATTCCTTGAATTATTTCCATATTATTTACATTAAACGCTCCTACTGCATATCCTTCTTGCATTGCTTTTTCAAGCATTTTTTTTGTTGTTTCTAATGCCATCTTAATTCCTCCTTTTTATAATTGCCTTTTATTTTAATTTTAAGCAATTTTTATTAGCAATGCTATTTTATTTCTAAAAAATAAATATGTCAATACTTTTGCTTATACTCTTATACATTTTGAAGCCATTCCTCTTTTAAAATAGAATACATATATTTATCTACCTTTTCTCCGTGACTATCTATTAATCTATTTCTTAAAATCCCATCTCTTTTCATCCCTATATCTTTTAAAACCTGGTCAAGTATTTTTATATCTTCTACACCAGAACCATAAAATTTCATAATAATCGTTTCAAATCCTCTATCTGTAAAAAGATATTGTATTGCTTTTGTTAATACTTCTTGTGGTGTTTTATCCATTCTTAATTTCTTTAAGATGTAAAATGCAACTTCACATTTTCTATCTTTTCTAGAAAATCTTGGAACTTTTACATATCCTATTATTTTTTTATGTTTCTTTTCTTCTACTAACCAATAAGGTCTTCCATATTCAGAATCTGTAATTGCTGTTTTTAATAATGCTCTCGTTTCTATAATATTTTTACAGACATCATGCTCTTTATATTCAGCAATTTTTTCTTTATCCGTTCCCCATATTTCATGTATTTCTTCTGCATCTTCAATTTTAGGTTTCCTTAGTAAATATCTTTTTGTTTCTAAATCTTTCAATTTTCTTCCTCCTTTTAAACGTTTTTCTATTGTATCACAGTTTTCAACTTAATTACCTATTTTTTTATTAAAATTACGATATTGTTTATAAAATTTTTATTTATTTTACAAAGATAGTCAAAAGTGGTCAAAAGGGACGGATGGTCAAAAGGGACGGAGGAAATTGACAATATTTTTGTCAATTTCCTCCGTCCCTTTTGACCATCCCTTTTGACCAGTATTAACATTTTTTACTTTTGTTTAATATTATATAAAAAATTGAAAGGAGTTCATTTTATGGATTATGAGTTAATGATGAATGGAAATGTTAAAATAGGACAAAAAGCTCCAGATTTTGATGCAATAACAAGTTGTGGTCCTATTTCTTTAAATGATTACAAAGGGAAATGGCTTATTTTGTTTTCCCATCCCGGAGATTTTACCCCAGTATGCACAACTGAGATGATTGCATTTGCACGAGCATATACATATTTTAAAGAGCTTAACACAGAACTACTTGGTTTAAGTATTGACAGCAATTCTTCACACTTAGCTTGGATTTATGACATTTATTTAAAAACAGGTATCAAATTACCATTTCCTATTATTGCGGACAGAAGTGGTCAAATCGCTAGAAAATATGGAATGATTTCAAATGATGTAAGTTCCACTGAAACAGTTAGAAACGTATTTATTATAGATGATAAAGGAATTGTACGAACTATTTTAATCTACCCATTGAATGTTGGTAGATTTATTCCTGAAATTATTAGAATTGTTCAAGCATTACAAATGGCTGATTGTAGCAAAGGTTCTACTGCAGCAAATTGGATGCCTGGTCAGCCTGTTGTTATCCCTCCCCCACAAACATTTTGTGAATTAGAAGAACGACAAAAGTATATTGAAGAAAATAGAAATGGAATTAGTTGGTATTTAAGCTTTAAAAATCCTCCTGCTAAATGTGAAACAAATTCTACAAAAGATTGTGAAAATAATTAATTATAAGCCAAATGACAATAATAAAGACGTTAGCTTTTTATTGAACAAATAAAGAAAAATTAATAAATTTTTTCATTCAATAAAAAGCTAACGAAAACAACACAACTTTATATTATGCAATTTTTTATTTATAACAAAATGCTAAAATTTTATTCAGATTCTAATATTTTATCCATTTCGTCTTGTGTTAAGTATCCATTTTCAACCATTTTACTAGCAACCTGTCTTTGTCTCTCTTTAGCTAATTTTAGATTAACCGTTGGTGCATATACAGATGGAGCATTTGGTACTCCAGCAATCATTATACATTCATAATCCGTCATTTCTTTTGGCTCTTTGTTAAAATAATGTTTACTAGCTTCTTTTAATGTATAACAGTTATCTCCAAAATAACTAGTATTAATATAAAGTTCTAATATTTTATCTTTTTTATAATTTTTTTCTAAATCAAATGCCATAAAAACCTCTGCAACTTTTCTTTCAATCCTTTTTTCTTGCGTAAAATATATGTTTTTTGCTAGTTGTTGTGTTATTGTACTACCACCTTCGACAAAACTCATTTCTTTTATATCATTAATTGTTGCTCTTGCAATTGCAATAACATCTATACCACAATGATTATAAAATCTATGGTCTTCTACAGAAATTACAGCATTAATATATGTTTGAGGAATCTCGTCTATTTTTGTATAATTTTCTTTACTTTCTATTTCCAAAACTTTTTCTTTTAATGATTTTTCACTAATTGCTTCATTATACATACTAAATCCTTTTATTCCAAAATACATTGAAATTCCAAATATAACTATTAATATAACTATTACTAATTTTTTTATTACTTTCATTTTTCAATTTTTACTAGCTTATTCTAGTATTCCTCCTTTTCTTTTATTTATAATTATTTTATAACATTAAAATGACAATTAAATGACTTTTCCATTTTATTTTTGTATTTTTATTTTTTTATTACACATAATAATATTATAATTTAAAATTTTGGAGGTAATATCATGGATAAAACTCAAAAAATATATTGTGAAGTAAAATCTTGTAAGTATAATGCTAATGAAAACTATTGTTCATTAAATGAAATAATTGTAACTCCTAAACCTAATTGTAATGATAAAAAATGTGATGAATCTATGTGTTCTAGTTACAAGTTTAAAGAATAAGTTAATCAATTTTGTCTATACTTAAAAAAGATAAAAAAGTAGCATAAAAGAAATCTCTTTAATATTTAAATTTCCTTTATGCTATATTTTTTATTAAATATTTTTAATCATTTGTAGTATCTCCATTACCACTAACAGGAATTGATTCTCCCAAAAATGTTGGTTCTGGCTTAAAAATACATTTTACAAAATCTTTATTTCTTGCTAAAATTTCTCGTATCTCTCTAGTAATTTGCCCTACATATTCTCTTGGGTCTGATGAAACACCATATGCTTCAATTCCTAAAGAATCCGCTATATACAAAGCTCTATATATATGATATTTCTGTGTTACTACAACTATTTTTTTGGCTTGAAAAATTTCCTTTGCTCTATAAATACTTTCATAAGTAGAAAAACCCGCATGATCCATAAAAATATCTTCTGAATTTACTCCTTTTTCTATTGCAAAATTTTTCATTACATTTACTTCATCATATTCTTCTTTTCCATGGTCACCACTCATAATAATTTTAGGTGCTACCCCATTATTATATAGTTCTATGCCTTGCAATAGCCTATCTTCTAGCATTGGGCTTGGCTTGTCTCCCCATATTCCAGCTCCTAAAACCAAAATGCAGTCTATGTCATTTGGTATTTCTTCTGTATTTACAATTATTTTCTTTTTTGTTTTTAATTTTATATAGAAATTAATACATAACATACTTATTATTAATATAAAAAAAGCTATTCCTAATATCATAATTAATTTTTTCACTAAATTTTTCATTAATTGCTCCCTTATTTCTTTTTTTATATTATATCCCTATATTACAAAAAAGACAAGATATTTGATAATATCTTGTCAATTTAAAATTCACACTGTTGATAGCTTTCATTTTGTATAAATACATTATATACAAAACTCTATTCTTCTACTTCTTCGAATTGAGAATTATACAATTTTGCATAAAATCCATTTTTAGCTAATAACTCTTCATGATTTCCCTGTTCAACAATATCTCCATGATCCATAACTAAAATTAAATCTGCATTTTTAATTGTTGATAATCTATGTGCAATAATAAAACTTGTTCTACCTTTCATTAAATTATCCATTGCTGATTGAATTTGTTGTTCAGTTCTAGTATCAATTGAACTTGTCGCCTCATCTAATATTAATATTTTAGGGTCTGCAAGTATTACTCTTGCTATTGTAAGTAATTGTTTTTGCCCTGCCGAAATATTATTTGATTCTTCGTTTATTCTTGCATCATAACCATTTGACAATGTTTTTATATAATGATGAACATGTGCTGCTTTAGCAGCTTCAATTACTTCTGAATCAGTTGCTTCTGGATTACTATATCTAATATTATCCTTTATTGTACCACCATATAGCCATGTATCTTGAAGTACCATACCAAACATTTTTCTAAGTTCTCCACGTTTGAAATCTTTTATATTATGTCCATCTAAAAGGATAGCACCACTGTTTACGTCATAAAATCTCATAAGTAATTTAACCATTGTTGTCTTTCCTGCTCCTGTTGGCCCAACAATCGCAATTTTTTGTCCATCTTTTACATCTGCATTAAAGTCATTTATTATTGTTTTTTCTGGATTATATCCAAAATTAACATGTTCAAATTTAATATTACCTGATAAGTTTTCTGTTGATACAGGATTTTTAACATCTTCTGCTTCTTCATCTTCTTCTAAAAATTCAAATATTCTTTCTGCTGCTGCCACCATGGCTTGTATTGTACTTGATATTTGTGCCACTTGACCAATTGGTTGTGTGAATTGTTTATTATATTGTATAAAACTTTGTATATTACCAACTGTAATTCTACCTTTTACAGCAAAGTATCCACCTAATATAGCAACTGCGACATATCCAACATTTCCAACAAAGTTCATTAATGGATACATTAAACCAGACAAAAATTGTGAACGCCAACCTGATCTATATAGTTCTTGGTTTTCTTTTTCAAAGTCTTTTATTGCTTGTTTTTCTCTTCCAAAAACTTTTACAATATTATGTCCTCCATATATTTCTTCTACTTGACCATTTACATGACCTAAGTATTCTTGTTGTTTTACAAAGTATTTTTGTGATTTACCAATTACTTTTTTCAATATTACTGATGATACTGGTAATATTAGTAAACTTACAATTGTCATTTCCCAGCTAATAGAAAACATCATTACTAAAATTCCTATTATTGTACAAACTGATGTTATTATTTGAGTTATACTTTGGTTTAATCCTATACTTAAAGTATCAACATCATTTGTTATAACTGATAATACTTCTCCATTTGTTCTTTTGTCAAAATATTTCATTGGCAATTTATTTATTTTATGTGTCAAATCATTTCTAATTTTGTATGTTACCTTTTGTGCAACTCCTGCCATAACATAACTTTGTATTAAATTAAATAAAGCACTTGTTAAATATAATCCTACAACCCATAAAATTATTGTTGCAATTTTCGAAAAGTCAATTCCGCCTGTTCCATTTATTTTATTCATTAAACCATTGTATATTTCTGTTGTTGCATTTCCTAAGATTTTTGGTCCTACAATACTAAAAATTGTACTTCCTATAGCAAATATCAATACAATAATTATTGATATTTTATATCTTGAAAGTGTTACTCCTAATTTTTTAATTGTTCCACTAAAATCTTTTGCCTTTTCTCCACTTTTATTTCCACCATGATGTCCTCCACCCATTGTTTTCTTTGCTACTGGAGGTTTCATTCCATTATTATTCATGTTTTTCCCCTCCTTCTAGTTCTTCTTCTGATAATTGAGATAAAGCAATTTGTCTATATGTTTCATTATTTTTAATTAGTTCTTCATGTGTTCCTTTACCTACAATTTTTCCATCTTCTAATACTATTATTTGGTCTGCATTTAATATTGTATTAATTCTTTGTGCAACTATTATTACAGTTTTATCTTTAGTCTTTTTACTAAGTTCTGCTCTTAAAATACTATCTGTTTTAAAATCCAATGCAGAGAAACTATCATCAAATACTAATATCTCTGGATCAATTGCAATTGCTCTTGCTATTGATAATCTTTGTTTTTGTCCTCCAGATACATTACTTCCTCCTTGTGCAATTGGTTCTTTATATTTTAATGGTTTTGATTCTATGAATTCTGTAGCTTGCGCTATTTTAGCAGCTTCTATCATTTGTTCATCTGGCATATCTGGATTTCCATATTTAATATTAGATTCTATTGTTCCTGAAAATAATAATCCTTTTTGTGGTACAAACCCTATTATTCTTCTCAAATCTTTATTACTAATATTTTTAATATCAACACCATCAATTAATAAATTTCCAGATGTTATGTCATAAAATCTTGGTATTAAATTAACTATTGTTGACTTACCACTACCAGTACTTCCTATAATTGCCGTTGTTTCTCCCGGTTTTGCTGTAAATGTTATATCACTTAGTACCTCTTCATCACTATCTGGATATTTAAATCCAACATTTTTAAATTCTACTAATCCTTTTTTATCTGGATTTAATTGTTTTGGATTATTGCTTTCTTTTATAAATTCATCTGTATCTAAAATTTCATTTATACGATTTGCTGAAACTGATGCTCTTGGTAAAATAATTGAAATCATTGAAATCATTAAGAAACTCATTACAATTTGCATTGTATATTGTATAAATGCCATCATATTTCCAACTTGCATTGTTCCATTATCAATACCATGTGCTCCTACCCATACAATTAAAAGAGATATACAGTTCATTATTAACATTAAAGCTGGCATCATAAAGCTCATTGCTCTGTTTACAAATAAGTTTGTTTTTGTTAAGTCCTTATTTGCATTATCAAATCTTTTTTCTTCTCTTTTTTCTGTATTAAATGCTCTTATTACAGGTAATCCTGTCAAAATTTCTCTTGCCACAAGGTTAAGCTTATCTATTAAATCTTGTAATTTTTTAAATTTTGGCATTGCTATTATAAATAAAGTTCCAACTATAAATAATATTGCAAGTATAGCAACTCCTATTATCCACGCCATTGAATTGTCACTTTGATTTAATACTCTTATAAATCCACCAATCCCTATAATTGGAGCATATACTATAACTCTAAATAACATTGCTATTAAATTTTGAATTTGTTGTATATCATTTGTAGAACGTGTTATTAATGAAGCTGTACTATATTCTGAGAATTCTTTATTTGAAAAACTCAAAACTTTCTTAAATATTTTTTCTCTTAAAGTTTTTGCAAGTCTTGCCCCAACTCTAGCAGATAAACACATAATTGATATTGCAGATACCATTATAATTAAAGATATACCTAACATTTTTAATCCTGACAATATTATGTATTTATTCTGTAAATCTTCTGTATTTATTCCAATTTTCTTATATTCTTCTTTTACCTCTTGAATAGCAGCTTGCTCTAATATGCTATCTTGCATAGAATCTAATTTTTCATTTACCCCAGAAAGCATTGTAACTAATTGTTCTTGAGGCATTTGTTTTATAATGTCTATTACTTCCATACCTTGTATAGCCATTTTTTGCTGTTCTGGCATTGTTGCTGGTAATCCTGCAAGCATTTGTTCTTTAATTTGAGCAGACATTTCCTCATTATTTAAAGATTCTACAACCATTAAAGGTTTTGCCATAATTGAGTTTAAATTTTCTTTTTCTTCATCTGATATTTTTTTAATCTCATATAATTCTTCATTTTCTAATACTGGATATTTTTTTATTAATTTGTTATATTCATCTTCCTCTAGACTTTCTTTTGATATTTTATCATAAGCTGATAATATCTTGTCATCTTCTTCTGTAAAAATTAATAAATCATCCATTGTAGATTTTCTTATAACATCTGGTGCAACATTTTCTATACCACCATTTTGAATACCAACATTTACTATTTTAGATGTATAATCTGGTAAAGCCAAATCACATGTTGCTTGAACTATTAATAGTAAAACTATTATAAGTACTGATATCCATGATTCTTTTAAATTTTTTAATACTTTTAACATTTTTTCCTCCTTCTGTTTTAGCCAAATAAGGCCTTTTAATTTAAAAAGTTCTATCTATTTGAAATATCTCTTACAAAAATATTTCCATATTATATTACTTCTTATTCTTTTTTTGAACTTAAAACTCCATATTTTATGTAATTAATTTGTTTTAAATAATCCTCTTTTGCTTTCTCTTTTGATTCATATTTAAATCTCATCACAATTGCCTTATTTGTTATTGTAAATAACATTTTTTCAATTATTTCAATGTCTTCTTGTGTAGTTACTCTTAAATTGCTAGTATCTATTTTATCAATATAATCTTTAATTTTTTTTGGTCTTTCTTTTATAATTTTCTTTGAAAATAAAAAATCTTCACAAGTTCTAATATTTTCAAATATTTTTTTATAAAAGTTTAAATCTTCATTTGTTAAACAATTACTAGTCATAAAATCATATAATGAAATAAAAAATTCAAATATATCTCCCTTTACTTCTTCTATCTGTTTTTCCATTTTTTCGTTCATTTCTTTAAAATGATTTGTTAATATATATCCCAACAAATCTTCTTTATCTTCAAAATATTGATAAAAGCTTCCTCTAGCAATTTCGGCATCTTCTACTATATTTTTTATTGAAACTTTTTCTAGTGGAACTCTTGAAAATTCTTTTTTTGCCGCTAATAAAACTTTTTCTTTTTTGTCTTCTGAAAGTCTAAGAAATGTTTCACTTGGCACATTCTCATCTCCTTACTCTAATTATTTTTTTACCAAATAATAATTTAATTGTCTTATTTAATTTATGTTTTCACACATAAAATGACACTGTGTCATATATTTTATATGACACAGTGTCATTTGTCAATGTTCTTTTTGTAAATTTTTTGTAAATTTTTATATTTTTATTGCTACATTTTTCTAAATACACCACAAACTTTTCCTAAAATTTCGCAATTTGGTACAATTATTGGATCCATTGTACTATTTTCAGGTTGTAATCTTATATGGTCTTTTTCTTTATAAAATGTTTTTACTGTTGCTTCATCTTCTATTAATGCAACAACGATTTCTCCATTTGACGCATCATTTTGTTTTCTTACTAAAATATAGTCTCCATCTAATATTCCAGCTTCAATCATACTTTCTCCTCTAACTGTTAGCATGAAACAGTCTGAATTTCCAACAAAATCAATTGGAATAGGAAAAGTATCTGTTATATTTTCTACCGCTAAAATTGGTGCTCCTGCTGTAATTCTACCAACTACTGGAACTTCTACAAGTTCTTTTTGTGTATAGAAATCTTTTGTAGATGTCTTTTTAGTTTCTCCTGTTGTTCCTTTTAATAGTCTTAAAGTCCTTCCTTTTTTATCTTGTTTTTTGATATATCCTTTATCTTCTAATCTTTGTAAATATCCATGTACTGTTGCAGTTGAACTTAAGCCTACTGCCTTTCCTATTTCTCTTACAGATGGCGCATATCCAACAGTCATGATTTGTTTTTCGATATATCTTAAGATTGATTTTTCTCTACCATTTAATTCTGGTTTTTTTCTTGGCATATATATCACTCCATTTCACATTTTTATACATCATATCATACAAACAAAAAAATGTCAAACACAATTTTGGTTTATTATAAAAAACTACCATATAATACTGCATATCACATGGTAGTTTTAATATTATTATTGTTATACTAAATTTTATTTAAATCTTTTTCCTTTTTTATGTTTATTTTTTCTAGTTTCTTCTTGCTCATAGTCATCATATTCTGTGTTTTCTTCAGCTAAATTTTCGCTATCTAATTTATCTTCTTGTATTTCTTGCTTTGGTTTTAATCCATATGTATAATCTTCATAATTACCATCATCAAAATTATCTTCTTCATCATATAAATTTGAATATGGTATTTCAGATGATGCGTTTCTTGATTTCTTAATAATTATAACAATTGCAACAATACCTATTATTACAACAGCTACAGCCGAACAAGCTAACATAATTATCTTTTTTTGTTTTTCTTGCTTAATTTTTTCTTGTTCTTCAGCCATTAGATTTTCATCTTTAATTTTTTTATTTACAGTAATTTGATATGTTGCGGTCTTATCCCCTGCTTCATTCGAAACCAAGATAGTTATAACATTTTCACCGTTTTGTAATTGTTCATTTCCTGTTACTTCTATAGTTGCATTTACTTCTGTTGAAACTGTTATTATATCTAATTTTTCTTTGTCTTCCTCTAAGTCTAATGTATATTCATAAATATCTGTTTTAAATTCTGGGTTTAAGTTAAGTCCTTCTACTGTTAATTCTGATAATCCAAAAATTTCTTCTAATGGATCTTCTTCGGGATTTTCTTCTGTTGGTTTTTCTTCTGTAGTCTCGTCTTTAGCTTTTCTTCTAACATTAATTGTATATATCTTTTTAGTTGTTCCATCTTCTGCTGTTACAACGACATTAAATGTATTTTCTCCTTCTGTTAATGTTTTATTACCTGTTCCTGTAATTGTTTGTTTGTCATTTCCTTTTACTGCATATACTTCTATATTTTCAACTTCATTTGGAACTTCAACTGAATATTCTGTTTTATTTGCTTTAAAACCAGAAAAGTCATTTGGTCTTATTCCTAAGTTTTTTAAATCTGCATTATTAGATTGATTTGTAACAGTTTGTGTATTGTCTCCACCTTCTCTTGTAACATTAATTGTGTATGTTTTTTTTGTAACTCCATCTTCTGCTGTTACTACTACATTAAATGTATTATTTCCTACATTTAGTGTTTTATTTCCTGTCCCTGATATTGTTTGACCACTATGTCCTTTTTTTGCATAAACATTAATTGTACTCACATTGTTTGGTACTGTCACACTATAACTAGTTTTATTTGCTCTAAATCCTGTAAAGTCATTTGGTGTAATTCCTAAATTTCCTAAATTTGCATTATTTGATTTTGATGTTGTTCCACCACCATTATTTCCATTATTGTTGTTTCCACTATTTATTGCAATATTTACTGATTGGGCAGCTACTGGTACATCCACCTTATTATTAGACATTTGACCATTTTCTGGTGTTGCTGTAATTGTCGTTGTACCTTGTCCTCCTACAGTTACATTTACTGTTTGAGAATTATTTTCTAACCAAACTTTATTTGTAGATAATGTTCCATTTGATACTGATAAATTTACTCTTCCGACACTATCTGAAGATATTGTTACACTAATTGTTTCTCCTGCATTAGCAGTCGATTTAGACGCTCTTATTGAAAGAGAAGCTGCTTTAGATAAATTAGGTATAAACATTATAAGTGCTATCATAGCAATTCCAAATAAAATTGCTTTTATTCTTATGTTTTTCATATATTTTATTCCTCCATAATATAGTCCTTAATTAATACGTAATCACTTGATGTTATTTTTCCATCTTTATTATAATCAGCCGCTTTTTTAGCTGTATCTGATAAAGGTGAACTTTCCATAATATAATCTTTAATTAGTACATAATCACTTGATGTTATTTTTTTATCTCCATTAACATCTCCCGCCATATAATCATCATTATTATTTCCATTATCATTATTGTTATTTCCATTATTATTGTTATCAGATTCATTTATTGGTACTAAATATAATTTATATTCAGCTTCATTTTCGTATGTCTCTCTTGCAGCATAGCCTACTGTTCCATCTGATTTTCTTATTTTATCCCAATATGTACCACCAACTTTTGATGTTGCTTTTTCTAATCTTGTTACAACTTCATCTTTATATAACCATCCGATTGTTTTATCTCCGTTTGGACTATTTCTTATTCTTAATGAACTTCCTACATTTACTCTTACTAAATCTTCATTTGGATTTGGCTTAACATTACTTCCATTTGAATCTGGTCTTTTGCTAACTTCTACAGGCATATTTTCATATACTGGTATAACAAATGTATGTGGTGATGCAATAGAATTTATACTACTATAAGTATTTTTTAATGTCATTCCTTCATTTTGGGCTGCTAATATATTTTGCATATATTGATGTGAATAATATCCATTTGTTTCTTCTACATCAAATTTTTGAAGATATAAAGTATTCTGTCCTTTTTGAATATATTGTTTTGCTAAGAAACTTATTCCACCATCTATTGAAGCATCTAAACTTGTCCATCCTTTTTTTTGTGCATAATTTAAAGCATTTAGTATAATTGCTGATGATGAATTTCCAGAAGCAGCTATATTAAAAGCATTATAATATCCAACATATTGTCCATTATAACCCGCTCCAGATGTCAACACTGATCCGCTTGTTCCTTGTTCTTGAATTAATCTAGCTACTATATAATATGCGTTAACATTATTATTATTCGCAGCATTTATAATTCCTTGTTCATGTCCTTCTAAAAAAGTTCCCCTGGTCATATTTTTCAATGTATTTATATCACAACCAACATTTGTTAGCTCTTCAAACTGAAAAACATCAGAAGCATTTAAAGATGCTCTAGGATCCATCATATATTTAATTGCTTGTTCAGAAGCACATCTCCAATTTCCGTTATCATATGCTCTATCTCCACATATAGGACAAATCCATTCTCCCTTATATTTTTCTGATTTATATACTAAGTTTTTAGGAGATGTTCCATGTCCTGTATATTCATTTCTAATTACTTCATTCCAATCCAATTTTGTGTATAATAATTTAAAATTCCAATTTGGATATTGCCTTTGTAATTCTTTTATTCTTGATTTTATTCCTGGGTATTTAGACTCATCAATGTTTTCTATGTCTGTACTTACAACCTGTGTTACTGCAAAAACATTATTTTGAATTAATATTGAAAGTGAATAATATATTATAATTGTTAAAATAATAATTGTTGATATAATTTTCTTTTTCTTTTCCATTGTTTCCTCCATTTATTATTCTTTTGTCTATTATTTTTTCGTTTACTATTTTTTACCTATTTTTCGACTTTATTATATCATTCACATTTTTTTTAGTCAATAAATTGTTCTTTATTTCGAAAAATGTAATATAATTGTAAAAAAAATAAAGCATATTTAAATGCCTTATTTTTTATTTATTCTTGAGAATTTATAAAATTTCATTTATCTACTTATATCTTCAATTGAAACGCTATTATTTATTAGTATAATTGTTCCAATATAATTATACTATATCATCATTTCCATAAATCTCCATTAATATGTTTTGTTAGTGCCATTATAAAAGCATTTCTAGTTAAATCAATTCTTGAAACTACATCTTTTGTTAAATGACTTATTCCACCTTTTCCTTTACCTAATTCTTTTCCATTAAATATTTTATCCATAACTTTTCCAAGTTCTGTCTCTTTTATTTCTTCTATATACTTTTCAGGTATTGGAAATCCTTGGCTTGTTCCTATGCTTTGAAACCCTTTTGAATCTTCTATTACAGCACAATTAATGTCAATCCATTCTCCCAACAAATTTGTAATTCCTGCTTCACTTGATATGTAAAACTCTGCTTTAATTTGATTTTGTATTGCATATTTTTTTAGATTTTTAACTCTATTTTTAGCACCTTGCAATATTTCTTTATTAAACGGCTGGTCTCCTACCTCTGAATCTACTGCAATTCCTTGTATTTCAACATTATCAAAATATTTTCCAAAAGCCTGCCTAGCTCCTTCTATTTTTCCTGGATTTTTTGTTCCCATTAATATTTTCATTTGTTTTCCATCTCCTTTTTATATATTTTCCTTGTAGATTACTAGTTTTTTAAATATTTTGCGTTATTTCTATTTTACTATTTTATTCACTCTAGCAATAAATTCTTGTTTATTGGATAATGCTCTTCTTAAATTTTGAATTGCTTTATCAAATTCTTCATCTTCTAAATAAATTTTAGCATATCCTTTTTCTCCGTATTTTTCTGTTAAATGTTGATATATTCTTTCTATTTGTTCTTCTTTTGTAAGTCCTGGATAGTTTTTCATTCCATATGAATATGTTCTCTTTATTGCATCATCTATATCCATAATGGTTCTATCTGCTGTACTAACAATCATCCCATATATACTTCTAGGTTTGTGACTGCTTGAAGCCCTATGGTCTTCTATTGCTTCTTTTATTGTATTTCTTTGTTCATCATTAAACCATTTCTTCATATTTTCATCTTTTATAAACATCTCAGCTGATATTATTTCATGTGTTTTTCTATCTATATAATGTCCCAAATCATGATATGATGCAATTACATATACAATGTCTAAATTCACATCATATTTATGGGCTAATTCTAAGCTTCTTTTTATTACTGTTTTTATATGATTTATTCCATGTCCTTCCTCATTTTTATTGTATAATGGAAATATTTCGTTTTTTATGTATTGCATTATTTCTTCATTTATTTCATTTTTATATTTTTCAAAAGCAGATATGTTTTTTATATAATTTGAATTATCTTTATCTTTTAAATTTTCATCCATTATTTCATTTTCTCCAATCTATTGTTTACTAAAATTTATTCTCTTACTCACTTTGTATTTTTTCTACCCTTCTTAAATGAATTAAATAATATTTACTTAAAAAATATGAATCATCATGAAACTCACTACATCTTGCTGTTATTATAATTTTTTATATTTAAATATTTATTAATCAACTTTATCCTCCTTAATTTCCCTTTTCATAATTAATTTATCATGTTCAAAGCCTTGTTCTTGATAAATTTTTATAGCCTCTGGATTATCACTTGAAAGTTTTAATTCAATAATGCGATTCTCCTTTGCAAATTTAATACATTCTTTTATCAAATTAGTTTGTATCCCTTTTCTTCTGTATTCTTTCAATGTAAATACATCACAGATATATCCTTCAATGCCACTTTCTACACATTGTGGCATATATTTTATTACCTGTAATCCACAAGTTGCAACTATTTTGTTTTCTATAATCTCTATAAAAAAGAATATATCTTTGTTTAAATGCTCTTCCAAATAGTTCTTTGTTATTATATAAAATTCTTCATCTTTATTTGGATATAATTCTTTCCAATCATCTTTTTGTTGCATTACTCTTAATTTTGATATTTCTTCTATATCTTCATATCTTGCTATTCTAAACATAAATTTCTCCTAAATCAATATTAATTATGCTAAAATCTTACCATAAAATAACAAAAAAATAAAGTATATAACAAATTAAATTATTACATACTTTACATTTTAAGTTTTATCTCCAAACATTCTTAAATTTTATTATCAAATTATACTACTCCGCATACCATATCAACTTCTATCGTTACCTTAATTTTATGATTTTCAACTCGTTTAATCTTATTTTCACCTTTTTTCTTAAAACTAACAAGATTTTCAAATGCAGTAAATTGAGCTATTGTATCGAATCTTTTAGATATAGCACCGAGCAACACTCCACATGACTAGTAAATGGAAACATGTCTACTGGTTGTACCTCTTTAATATCATAAACTGTCTCAAACTTAGACAAATCACGAACCAAAGTGGCAGGATTACAACTAATATAAACAAATCTTTCCGGCTTAATTCTAAGAATATTTTCAATAGAAACACCATCAAGACCTTTTCTAGGAGGATCTACCATAACAACATCAGGAATTATTCGTTTTTCATTAATTAAATCATCTAAAACAACTTCTGTATCTCCCGCTATAAATTCCACATTATTTATTCTATTTAATTCTGCATTTGCTTTTGCATCATTAATTGCTTGTTCTACTATTTCAACTCCATATACTTTTTTTGCATACTTAGCCATAAATAATGAAATTGTACCTATACCACAATATAAATCAAAAACAATATCATCCTTAGTTATATTAGCAGCATTCACTCCTATATTATACAATTTTTCGGCCTGAATTGGATTTACTTGATAAAATGAAAGTGGTGATATTTTAAATGTATATTCTCCCAATTTATCTTCAATATATCCTTCTCCATATATATTGATATTCTCTTTGCCTAAGATTACATTTGTATTTTTTGTGTTTACATTCTTAACAATTGTTTTTATGTTTGGATATTTTTCTACTAATTCTGAAATTAGTTCTTTTTCCTTTGGAATATTTATTCCATTTATAACAATTATACACATCATTTGATTTGTTTGTATTCCTACTTTTATTACAATGTGTCTAATCAATCCTTTTCCAGTTTTTTCATTATATATTGAAATATGTCTTTCTTTTATAAAATTTAATATTGTTTTTGCAATTTTTTCTGAAATTTGGTTTTGTATTAAGCATTTTTCCATTGGTATAACTTCATGAGTTCTGTTTGCAAATACTCCTATTACTGGTTCTCCTTTTTTATTTATTCCTATAGGATATTGTGCCTTATTTCTATAGTGCAACGGATTTTCCATTCCTATTGTTGGGTTAACTTGTAATTTATTTTTTAACGTTTTATTAACCAGCGATTGTACTGCATTTTGTTTCATTAATAATGTTTCTTCATATTTTATATGCCTCATATTACAGCCACCACATCTTTTATATGTCATACAATCTGGTTCTTGTCTTACATCTGATTTTTTTAATATCTCTACAATCTTCCCAAAAGCATGTGATGACAATACTTTTACTATTAAAACTTTTACCTTTTCTCCCTTTATTGCACCACTAACAAACACTGTAAAATCATTAATTTTAGCAATGCCTTCTCCTTCAAATCCACTATCAATTATATCTACTACATATTCTTGATTTTTTTTAACTGGTATTTCCATAGATTTCTCCCTTAGCATTTGGAATTTAAAACGTGTTAAATCCAAAACATTATTCCATTACTTAATTTTTAAATATATATATTAATTTTAAGACGAGATTTTAATCCTCTCTCAAAACCACGACATCAAAATCATTAATTTTAAGATGATTTTTGAACCCGACCCCAAAATCACGACCCCAAAATCATTCTCAAAGTTTTCGAAATAAAAAATGTCCCACAAGGATAGTCCTGTGGGGCAAAATTATTCTTCCCAGTTGTGATATATGTTTGCAACATCATCAAGTTCTTCTAGTCTTTCTATTAATCTTTCCATTTTTTCTACGCCTTTTTCATCTAATTGAACTGTTGTTGTTGGAACCATTTGTACTTCTGCTTCTAAAAATTCTAGTCCTGCTTCTTCTAATTTTTCACTAACTTGTGCAAAATCTGAAGGTTCTGTTGTTATTTCGTATATTTCTTCTTCTGCCACAAAGTCTTCTGCTCCTGCATCTAAAGCTAACATCATTATTTCATCTTCTGACATTTCTGTTGATGCTTTTTCTATTATTATTACACCTTTTTTGTTAAACATGTAAGATACACATCCTGTTGTTCCTAAGTTTCCTCCTGCTTTATCAAATACATGTCTTACATCTGCTGCTGTTCTATTTTTATTGTCTGTTGAAGCTTCTACTATTACAGCTACTCCATTTGGTCCATATCCTTCATATACTATTTCTTCATAATTTTCGTTACTTGTTGATGCTTTTTTTATTGCATTGTTTATTGTATCATTTGGCATATTTGCAGCCTTGCATTTTGCTATAACTGCTTTTAATTTTGAATTTCCTGCTGGATCTGCTCCACCTTCTTTTGTTGCTATTAATAGTTCTCTTCCTAATTTTGTAAATATTTTTCCTCTTGCAGCATCTGCTTTTCCTTTTTTTGCTTGTATATTATGCCACTTGCTATGTCCTGACATTGTTAATTCCTCCATTTTTTTAAATTTCTTTTTACATTGTAGCACACTTTTTTTATTTTGTGTAGTCTTTTTAAAAATATTTAATTTGTATTATGTATATTTGTATCTGTTTTTAAAATTAGTTCTATTATTGAGTCTGTTTCTTTTGTTATTCTATCACTCACTTTTTGTAAATTTGCGCCACTAACCATATCCCATTTTATAATATATTGATATAATAACGAATACACTTTGATACAATCCCTCAAATTATTCATCAATTTTGACACATTTCTTGATGTTGTAACACTATTTTCTTTATATATGTAATCATATAATACATCATTTACAAAAACCACTCTTTGAATATGCGAAAATATTTCTAAGTTAACTAACAAATCTTCACCATATTTTATATTTCTATTTGTTCTTATTTTAATATTTTTTATTACTTCTTTTTTTACACAATTTGTCCATAATGTATTTAACATATATCCATCTAAAAAAATCGGATAAACTTTTTCTCTAAATTCTTCTTTCAATATTTCTGTTTCATCTTTTTCAAAATATTTATATTGTTCATAGTTATCTGGTAATTTTCTATATCTAAACCTTATTAAATCTGGTTTTTCATATTTTTGTATAATTTCCTTAATTCTTTTTATATTACATTCCTCAAAACAATCATCTGCATCCAAAAACATTATATATTGTCCGTGTGCATTTAATATTCCCGTTTCCCTTGCTTCTAACTGCCCCTTATTTTCTTGCTCTATAATAATTACTCGTTCATCCTTTTCTTGTAAATTTCTACATATGTTTAAAGTATTGTCTGTAGCCCCATCGACTACAACTATTATTTCTATTTCTTCATCTTTAATCGATTTTATACATCTTTCTATAGTATCTTCTGCATTATAGACAGGAATTACTACGCTAATTAATTTGTTCATTTTATTTCACCTTTTCTTTATATACTTTGCCCCATATCCAACACTATATTTTGTCCTACAATCGCTTTTGTTATGTAAATTAATGAGTATAATGTTTCTGCAACATCTCTTGGTCTAGCAAATTGCTTCATCGCTATTCTTTCTAATTTATTTTGGAAGTACTCATTATTTTCTATAGTTTCATTATTATGTGGTACAGTTCCTAAAGATACTGTATTAACTCTTATTCCTAAAGTTCCCATATCATGAGTAATTGCCTTCATAAATCCATATATTCCAGATTTTGCAGCACTATATGCTGGTAATCCATGATTTGATAGTGCATTTATTGATGATATCATAGTTAATGTTTTATTTTTTCCCTTTTCTAGTAATTCTAAGAAAATCTTCAATAAATAAATATGTGAATTCAAATTAAGTTTTATTGATTTATCTATATCTTCTAATGTTATTGTTTTCATACCACCAATTTCACTTTTCATATTCACTCCAGCCATACTTATCAAATTATCAATATATCCATATTCTTTTTTTATAATTTCTTTCGCTTTTAATATATCTTCTATATTTGTAACATCTGTTTTTATAAATGAAAATCTACTATTTGCTATTATTTTTTCGTCTTTTATTTCATTCATATCTAAAACAATCACTATATCTCCATTTTCTAAGAATTTTCTAACAACACTTCTTCCTATTCCTCCACTTCCTCCAGTTATTAGAGTAATATCTTTATTCATTCTACATAATCCTTTCTAATACTTTTTATATCTAACGAGTCTGATTTTATGTTTTTCTTTAAGTATTTCATTGTATTTTTTACTTCATCTACATTCATTGTATTAACAATTTTATTTAATGTAATAGCTTCTATAATTAATTCCTTTTCATAGCTATATAATGAATTATAAGCATATTCAGAAACAATTAAATCTAAGTTTTTAAATTGTTTTATTGTATCTATTATATCCGAAATTTCTGATTCATCAATTAAAACATGTTTATCTGGTTTATTATTATATTTTCCTGTCTTGTCCATATTTCCTGCAACATGTAAAATCTTTACTTTGTTTTTATGTTTTATTTTTTCTAAGTACTGATGATATGTTATTCCTAATTGATTGGCTGATATTTTTGCGTGAGCAATATCAAATACACCAAAATCAGCCATCTCATAATTTTTACTAATAAATTCTGGTGTTATTGTTTTTTTGTCAAATTCAAATCCTCCTGGTATATTTTCCAATCCAACTTCTATTTCATATCTCAAAAGTTTTTTAAATTTACACTTTACATTTTTTATATTTTCCTTTAATCTTTCATCTAAAACATTTAATCCATAACTTTCTATTTTTTCCTTATTTTCTAATCCCATATGAGTGCTAATTCTTTTTATTGGTAAATTTTTCTGTATTAATTGTTCCCACTCTATATTTTTTATAAATTCAGAACTATATATTGCCGGAACCATATTCGGAAGTCCGTGAATATCCATTTTAAATTTATATTTATTAATTAAATTAAACGCATACTCCAATGTGACATAATCACAATATTTTCCCGGAAATTTAATTGTGTTTATATAATTATTTTTAATTAAAAATTCATATATATGGTCATACTTATTTTCATTTTTTTCTGTAATATAATTAATACCTATATCAATCATACTCTATTCCTCTATAATTTTTTCTATTTGTGCAATAACATTATTTATATTAAACAATTTACTTCTCTCTTTAATATTTTTAGAAAATTTATCTCTAAGTTTTGGTTCTGTTAATAATACTTTTAATCCATTATATAATGCCTCTGTTTCATTTTCTACAATCATTGCTGCTTGTCCATTTTCTCCCAGAATTTCTTTTGTTCCTGGACAATTTGTAGATATTATAATTTTTTCTAATATAGTTGCTTCCAAAACCGCTGAACTTAGTCCTTCAACTCTTGATGAGCATACAAATATATCAGAATTTTTTACATATTTATATGGATTTTTTGTATATCCCACTAAATTTACAGTGTCCTCCAAATGATTACTTTTTATATATTCTTCTAATTTTTCTCTTTCTGCACCTTCACCTATAATCCAAATTGTATGCACTAAACCTTCTTTTATAAGTCTATTATGCACTTCTAATAGTCTGTCATACCCTTTAGCAGGCACTAATCTTCCAACAGAAGAGATTATACGCCCATTATGATTTAATTCTTTTGTTATTGGTTCTTTTGACTTTTCTAAAATCTCTTCTGTACATATCGGATTTATTTGAACATATAAATTTTCATTTATTCCTGTTTTATTCATAAATCTCTGTTTCACTTCGTCTGATACGCATACAATTTTATTAAATTTTTTATAGCAATTAATTTCATCTTTTATATTTTTAAAAATATTCATTCCATACACATTATTTATGTCTGTGTGTATCCATGCTATTTTTTTTGAACACTCATTTGTGGAATTTGCTACAAATTTTGATACTTTTCCCTCTAAAAATGCTATTTCAACATCATATTTTTCCTTGACGGATTTTTTATATAACGCTTTTGGGAAATATTTTATTAGTAATAAATATATTTTCCATATAAAGTTCATTAGCATTTTACATGTTTTATGAAATTTAGCCTTCGGATTTTTTCTTGTTTTTCTAAAAAAACTATCAAATACATATCTATATTTTATTTTATCATATTTTTTTAATTTTTCTACGTAAATTCCATCATTAACTAAAGCTAAGACCGTTATATCGTATTCTTCTTTATTTATATATTTTAATAAATTTAGTAATATCCTCTCTGCTCCTCCTACTTGCAATGTATGTACTACAAATAATACTTTTTTCATTTTATCACTCCTTATTCGCTACGATACAAGTTGGTTTTTCAACACTTTCTTTATTGACAAATTTTATTTTTCCTGTTTTCTTATTTCTTTCGAATACTGCAATATCGTTTGATTCTTGATTTGCTACTAATATATATCTTTCTGCTCTATTTAATTCTAAATCTCTTGGAGTATCTCCTTCACACGAAATATTTTGAATCATTTTTAAATTTTTAGTTTCAAATACACTTATACTATTATGTCCTCTTACTGTAACATACAAAAATTTAAAATCTTTACTTATTTTTATGGCACATCCAGTGTAATTATCTTTTTTTATAACTCCTGACGGAATTATTGATTTTTTATCTACTATTGATAGTTTCTTATTTTTTAGCTCTAAAACATATAATTCACAGCTTTTTTCTGTCACAACATATATTTTATTTTTACTTACAGCTATGTGTCTTGGCTCTGTACCTTCTCTAAATCTTATCTTAGAGACTTCTTCTATTTTTTCATTTTTTATTTCATATGCAGTTATTAAATCTGAACCTAAATCTGTCATAAGAAAAAAACGTTTTTTCATAAACATTTTAACACAATGTACATGTGATTTTTCTTTATTTTCTACTTTTGAATAAATTTTTTCCCCTATTTCCCCATTACTTTCTTTATTAAATATTGTTACCTTTCCATCTTGGTAATTGCTTATATATATAAGATTATTCTTGCTATCTATTTCAACATGACAAGGACCTTTACCAGAAGAAGACTTTTGATCCACAAAATTTAATTTGTCATCCTCTTTTTTGTAAGACACTACATATCCATCTTCTTTCTCAATTACTCCATATAAATATTTTTTTTCATTTGATAAATATGTACATCTTTCAAAGTCATTTTGGTCACAATTCTTTGTCAATTTACCCTTTTCTAATCTATATTGATAAATTCCTCTTTTTGAACAATTTCCTATATATATGTTCTCACCTTTCATTTTTAATACACCCTTATTATAATACTATATTTTAAGCAAAATTTCAAGTGGAGGATTCCGGGGTCGGGTTAAAAAATCATCTTAACTGATGATTTTTTAACCCGACCCCGGAATCCGCTGAATCCTTTAAATTAAGTCTTTTATTACTTCTCCTGAAATCATTAATCCTGCAACTGATGGAACAAATGATATACTTCCTGGTACTTGTCTTTTTGCTTGAGCTTCTTCTTGACTAATTTCTATGTTGTTTTCCATTGTTTTGTGTTTTATTGGTTCTTCTTTAGAGTAAATTACTTTTAATTTTTCAATCCCTCTTTTTCTTAATTCTTTTCTCATAACTTTTGCCAAAGGGCATACACTTGTCTTATAAATATCTGTAATTTCAAATCTAGTTGGGTCAAGTTTATTTCCAGTTCCCATTGCGCTTATTATTGGAATTCCTAATTTATTACAATTCATAACTAATTCTATTTTTGCTGTTACAGTATCTATACTATCAACTACATAATCTAATGTTTTATCTATTATTTCTTGTTTGGAATTAGGCATATAAAATTCTTTGTATGTTTCTACTCTAGCATTTGGATTTATTTCTAATATTCTTTCTTTCATTACATCAACTTTATATTTTCCAATTGTCTTTCTTGCAGCTATTAACTGTCTATTTAAGTTGGTTAAAGAAATTTTATCATTATCTACCAAAACAAAACTTCCTACACCTGCTCTTGCTAATCCTTCTACTACAAATGTTCCTACTCCTCCTATGCCAAATATAGCTACCTTTGCATTTTGTAACTTTTCTACTCCTTCTTTTCCAATCAATAATTCTGTTCTTGAAAATTGATTTAACATTTTACCATTCCTTTCTGAATTACTATGTAGCTTAATGTTAATAAACATATATTTTTTAGTTGATTTTCAGTTATTTTTCTTCTTTACCTTCTTTTTGACTTTTTAAAAATTGCTTTAATCCTGGTACTCCTTCTAATGGAACTAAACCACTTTCTATATGTTGTGCAAATTTCTCCATTGTTATTTTACTAAAGCTATTTATATCTTTCGAGAACATGTAAAGTTCGGGTCCTCTTTTTGTATCAACAGCTATACAAAGTTCATATCCTTTTTTATCTTCTTTATTCTTACAACAATCTATTAAATGTATTTTTCTACTTTCATCTTTTGTAAACAATACTCCATCTTTGTAATATTGTCCTATTAATTCCTCTATTCTCCATTTTCTTTCTGCATAACCCATATCAGGATTATTATAAAAATCAACATTTTCTAAAACAAATTGTACCTTTTCTCCAAAATCCTCAAACATATACATATTAAGCTTTATAAATTCTAAATATTCATTTGTATAAAATAATTCTTTAGTTACATAACCTAATTTTTCATCTATTTTCAAAAGTTCTTCTCTGTTAATAAGAGGCGTATCCTCTTTTTCTGTAGGTAGCCCAAAACATGTTGTTCTTAAATGAGCTTTTATATTTTTTAGGTCTTCTTGCAAATCAAATGTATAATTTTTTCCATCTTGTGCTGTTATTTCATTATACATATGTGGATATGTTCTATAATCTAATTCTTCCTTTATTGTATGTGCATTTATCCCTAATTGTTTTAAAATATATTCAAATATATAAGAAATCGATTTACAAATAGCAGTGTTTTCTTCCATGCTCTTTTCTAATTCTTGACTTGTACCACATTTATCGTAAATTTTTCTTTTAACTTTAGCATTTCCGAATGAAAAGTCTAAATCAAATGAAAATCTTTCTCCTAAATCCAAATATACATATCGTATTTTCTCTATTTCACTGAAACCTTCTGTTTTTCTTTTGACTGTTTCGACATATTTTTCTAATATACTCATTGTTATTCACCCTTAGTTTTTATTACCAGAAAATTAAAAATGTCAAAAATGTTCCCCAAAGTATATCTTCTTTAGTTAAATCTTTAACCATTTCTGGAAGTTCTCCTTGTTCATCCTTTTCTTCTGTAAAAGACATTTCATAATAATCTACATCTTGTACTTTAAAATACAATTCTAATTCTCTTGTTTCATTTTCCCTTATTCCTAGCAAGTCAACATATTTTGTTCCTAGTAAATTCCCATTTTCTGAATATAAGTCTATTTTTAAATATCTATCATTAATTTTATGATTTACATCATTATAAATAGTTCCTTTTATTCTACCATTTACTTTTGTTGCTTGTGCTTGATATATTGTTACTTGCTCTAAAGTATCTTTTCTTCCTATATTTTGATATGTTGTTTCCAAATTCATATAAATTAAAAAATTAGAAAAGAAGAAAAATATCACTATTGCAAGTATATATTTTAAAAATGTTTTCATTCTATCCATATTCTCTTTTATATTAGATTCCTTTAAAATCTAACACATCCTCCTCATATTTTTTTGATATTATATCAAATTTTTGTCTAAATTTCAATGGTTTTAGACATATAAACAGAATATATATAAATTTTTTTCACTTTTTTGTTATATGTTTGTTCTAATGCTCTTTTATAAATTTCTAGCTGTTTTTCGTATTTTTCTATTAACTTGTTTTCTTGATTATTCTCTACATAATCTGTTTTATAATCAACTAAAATTATATCATCATCCTCATTTATAAAATATAAATCAATTATTCCTTGTACAAGTATATTTTGTTCCGTCTCTTCTTCATAAATTTCCTGTGCTGGGATGTTAATATAAAAAGGCTTTTCTCTATAAATTTCTTTAGATTTTTGCATCATTTCCCATAACTTTGATTTTGTAAATTCTAATATTTTATAAGGATTTATCGTTTTTGCTTCATTTGAAGTTATTATTTCATTATTTTCTAATTCATTTATCAATAATTTTATTTTATCTATATCATATCGTTCTTTTATATCTAGTTTTTGTAAGCATAAATGCACTAAAGTTCCTTTTTCTGCTGCACTTATTTCTTTTTCTTCTGTTTGTAAAAATTTTGGTTTTTCGAAAGTTATATCTATATCTTTAATGTTTGTTTGTTCATTGCAATCTATCAATTTTTGATTATCAATTATTAAATTTGCATCATTTTTTTGCGACTTTAGTTTATTTTTTTCTTGTTGTATTTGTTTTATTTGTGTTACTGATATTTTTGTAGGTAGCTTAATATCGATTTGATGTTCATACTCATACTCAATTTTACTTTTTAGTCTTTCATATTCATTTTCTGTAAAATTGTCTTTTGCATTTTCTAATTCTTGCATTATATTTTCTAAATCTGATTGTTCTTCTTTTTTTGCTTCTTTTTCAATTATGTCCTTTGGATTTATTTCTTTTATTTCTGCCAATTTGTTAGCTTTTTCTTTTTCATAAAGATATACTAATAAAATCCAATCTAAAAACGATTTATATTTTTTTATTAAAATTGGATTAATTTTTTGTTTTTCCTTAGGATATATTTCTATTTGTTTTTCCATTTTCTCCAATTTATTTTCAAAATCCTTAGATGTTCCTGTTATTATCAATTTTTCTTTTGCTCGTGTAAGTGCAACATATAGAATTCTCATCTCTTCTGACAAGTTCTCATTTTTTAATTTATTCTTAATAGCTTCTCTAGTCAATGTATCATATTTTATTTGTGCATAATAATCAATGTATTTCACACCAATTCCAATATCTTGATGTAATAACACTGAATCCAACTTTGTTTCTTGTTCATTACATTGTTTATTACTGTTTACCAAAAACACAATTGGAAATTCTAGACCTTTACTTTTGTGAATACTCATTATTCTAACAACATCATCATTTTCTCCAATTATTTTGGCAGAGCCTAAATCCCCTGAATTAATTTTTAATTTTTCTATAAACTGAATAAAATTATACAATCCCTTAAAGCTAGCTGTTTCATATCCTTTTGCTCTTTCAAATAACATTTTCAAATTAGCTTGTCTTATATTCCCATTTGGCATTAGTCCAACATAATGATAATATCCTGTATCTGTATAAATTTTCCAAATCAATTCATCCAAAGCTAAATATTCCTGTTCTTCTCTCCAATTATCTAAATTATCCAAAAATTTTGTTATTTTCATTCTTAATTTATCAGTAGTATTAATTTTAGATTTTAATAAACAATGATAAAAATCATCTTGTTTATCCACTAATCTAATTTCTATTAAATCATTATCTGTAAATCCACCAATTGGTGACCTCATAACTGTTACTAATGGAATATCTTGTATTGGATTATCAATTATTTTTAATACACTCATTATAGTTTGAATTTCTATTGAATCCAAATATTCTTGTGTACTATCTGAAAATACTGGAATCTCTAAGTTCATAAGTTCTTGTTCATAGATACTTGCTTTTTCCTTAGTTGACCTTAAAAGAATTGCAATATCTCTATATTTGATATTTCTAAACTCACCACTTTTTCGGTCATAAACCTGATAATTTGTCTTTATCAGCTCTTGTATTCTATTTGCAACATATTTTGCTTCAAGCTCAATCTCTTCTAAATGTTCAAAATCATCTGCATCTATAGAAGCCCCTCCATCAATACTATCAATACCATTAATACTATTAATATCCTCAATTGTATTTTTATTATCATCATCTTGCAGTTCTGCCTTTGTATTAATAATATCAATTTCAGTTTTAAAATTTTGATTAATACATTTATAATCCTCAGCCCCAAAATTCAAATACTCATTTTTATTATATTCAACCTCTCCAAGCACTTCGCTCATAATATCCTGAAAAACAAAATTCGTAAAATCCAGTACATTAGCCCTACTCCTAAAATTTTTATACAGCTGTATTTTCCTTCCTGGGCAATGGGGACAGTCTAGTTTTGTTCTATCATTTTTGTCACTTTTTGTCTCTTCTTGTATTTTTTCATATTCCTCGACAAATTCCGACTTATCTTTGGAACAAACTACGTCTGTCCCCACTGACCAGAATTTTGAGTATTTGTCTAGGAAGAGTTTTGGCATTGCTTGTCTGAATCTGTAAATGCTTTGTTTTACGTCTCCTACCATAAATTGGTTGTTCCCTCTCGAGATTGAACTTAATATGTATTCTTGTACTAAGTTGCTGTCCTGATATTCGTCTATTGCTATTTCTTCAAATTTTTCTGTGTATCTTTTTGCTACTTCTGTTTTTTGAATTTTTCCTGTTTCATCTTTTTTTAATAATATTTCTAGTGCAAAGTGTTCTATGTCAGTAAAGTCTACTATGTTTTTTTCTCTTTTTTTTGTATTGAATATGTTGTCAAATTCTAATATTAGATTTTCTAATTTTTTCAATATATCATACATGTCATATATGTCTTGATTTGCTTGATTAGAATTTGATATTAATATTTTATTTACTTTTTTTCCAAATTTGTCTTTTACACTATCTCTTATTTTTTTTGCTTCATCTTTTATTTCTGATTCTACTTTTTTTCTTGACCATGTCATAAATTTTATATTTTGTGATATTTGATACGCATTGTCCCAATTGTCCAAATTAGATTTTAGTGTTTGCAATTGTTTTACATCTGATTCTACTATTTGTCTAAATGGTTCTAATTCTTCGTCAAAACTTAAGTCTTCTTGTACTCCTTTTAGAACTGTTATGTCATCTTCTAATTCTTCTTTTAAATCTTGCAACAAAATTTTTCCCCACAAAGTTTCGCTAAAATCCCTATTAATTTTGTCTTTTAAATTAAACATTTCTATCTTTTCATGTAACCATTCTTTTGGATAGGGACTCGAGCTTATATAATTATATATTTTTAATATTAAATCTTTTAGAGGAGTATCATCTCTATAATTTGTATAAGTGCTAACAAGTTTCACAAAATCTTCATTTTCTTCTTCATATTTTTTTTCAAATAATTCATCTAATAATTCTTGTTTTAATAATTCAATTTCCGGTGTATCTGCAATTCTAAAATTTGGAGATACATTTTCCAATTCATAAAAATTATTTTTTACAATTTCTAAACAAAATGAATCTATTGTACAAATACTTGCCATATTTAATAACATAAGTTGTTTTTGTAACTTTTCATTTTCTGGTTCTTCTTCCAATTTCTTATAAATTGCATCTAATACTCTTTCTCTCATTTCAGCAGCTGCTGCATTTGTAAAAGTCACAACCAATAATCTATCTATATCAATATTTTCATTCATTACTTTATTAATTATTCTTTCTACTAAAACAGCTGTTTTTCCACTTCCTGCTGCTGCTGCAACTAATAAATTTGACCCCTTTTCATATATTGCTTGTTTTTGTTCCTCTGTCCACTTTGGCATAATTTCCTCCTTACTTTCATAGAACCTTACTATATCTTCTACAGTCTACTTTACCCTTTAAATATGTAGATAACCTTTCACCTTTTATCAAATTTTCTTTTTGCTGTTTTGTAAGATTTTTTATTTGATATTCTAATTTACAAGCTAATGATTTATCTCTACTTTTCCAGACTTTTTCCAGTTTTACTACATCATGAGACTTTGTATATTTTGCTCCATTCTTTCCTTTTGAAATATGTTCATTTAATCTGTTTTCTATATTATTTGTCATTCCTGTATATATTGAATTATCTGCACATCTTAGCATATATGTATAATACATTTATTTCTTGTATGAAATATTTAAATAATTTAAATACACCATACACTCCTTTCTACATTTACTTTTATATTAATATTAGTATAATTCATATGTGATACATACGTTCATTAACTTGATATTTCAAGTATTTTGTGATTTTATTTTTTGTATAATAAATATGTAAAAATATATTTTTATATTTTTGATTATATTTTATCAAATTGATTAAATTAATGCAAATAAAAGAAAAAAGACTCTTATTGATGCAAACTAATTTAAACCGAACACGGTAATAGAGTTTACTCCAACTGAATCTTCTTTACTATATTAAATATTATCATTTCTAATAGTTTCAATTATATTTTGTTTATTAATTTTGTTCATAGAATATCTCATAATTATTCCAATAACTATTGCCACAAATACAATTGCTACTAAAATTGCTTTTATTGGTAAATTATATTCCATTCCTATATTATTATTAACAACATTATATATTCCATAAGATAATAATACTCCTAATGGTATTCCTATTATCAATGATTTTATACCATAGAAAATGCTTTCTAACCTAATCATTCTGTTAAATTCTTTTTTAGTCATTCCAATTGATTTAAGCATTGCAAATTCTTTTTTTCTTAAGTTCATATTTGTTGTTATTGTATTAAATATATTAGTTACACCTATTAATGTAATTACTGCTATAAATCCATATAAGAAGATTGATATTACTAATATCATTGCTTTTTCTTCTTCTACTCCTTCTTGTATATTATTTAGATACAAATCTTTCTCTTTTAACTTATTTTCTTTCATATATTTTTCAATATCTTCTTGTAATTTATAAGCATCTTTTGCTTGTATATACATAGCAGGATGACTAGGACTACCTAAGTTTTCCATAAATTCATTGCTTACTATAAAATACGCATTTGTTGCATATTCTGAATCTTCCATTCCCATTGGTCTTTCTTCTGTTCTTGCTACAATTTTAATATCATAATCTTTTTCATCTATTTTTCCATGAATTATATCTCCACTTTTCCATTTATACATACTACCTTGTATCTTTTTGCCCTCTTTGTCATAATTAATATTATTATCTATTAAAATTGCCCCATTTTTATATGTCTCGTAATTGCCTCCAATTTTCTTTATATATCTTTCATACTCTTCTTGACTTAAAGAAACAATATTTACAATATCTATCTTAGTTTCATGAGTACTGTCTGAATACTGATAATTTTTCTCTTTAAATTCTTTTCCATAATCAGTTAATTGAGCCTCGTATTTATCATCTACTACAATTTCAAATGAGTTAGATTTATTTATTGAAAATTTATCAATATTGTCAAACTTTGATATATCTGATAATATCTTTTCATTTTTTTCTAATTGTTTTTTATACGCATCTTTATCTTCAGGTGATGAATCTGCCATACAATATATAGCAAAATTATAATTAAAGTTTTTATAATATACTCCAGATATTCTAAATCCATACTCAATAAAACTTGAAATTGCAATAAATATTACTACACTTACTATTATAGAAATTACTGTTGTTCTATATTTCTTTTTACTTCTTTTTAAATTTTTATATGCAATTTCTCCACCTGTTTTAAATATTTTTGTAACAAATTTAGGACATTTTATTTTTTTAGCTTCTAATTTTACATCATTTGAACTTCTAATCGCTTCAATTGGAGATACTTTAGCAGCTCTTCTTGCTGAGCTTTTGCATGAAAGCCAAATTGTAATTATAGATACTAAAGCACTTATAACAACAGCAAGCCAAGACATATCATATACTAGTAAAATTCCACCAGATATATAATCTCCCAATATAAAGTTCACTAAATTAACTAATACATAAATTGCAAGTGTTCCTCCTAAAATTCCCAAAGGAATACCTATAATACCTAATATAAACCCTTCAAAATAAACACTTTTCTTTATTTGTTGTTTCGTTGCACCAATACTTGAAAGCATTCCATATTGTTTTAATCTTTCTGTAATTGATATTGCAAATCCATTTCTAATTACAAATACACTTGATACCAAAACAATTGCCATTATAAAACCAGCTAACCCATATACCATTGTTAATGTGCTATCACTTAAATTCGCACCAATATATGCTAATAAATCTGTATTTATATTAAAATCATATTTATAGCTTGTATATGTATGACGTAACCCTCCAAAATTATAAGAACTATTAGGATCAGCCATTTTACCTTCTTCTAATCTTTTCATATGATTTATATTTTCTGTATTTTCAGCATAATCAAATGGATTATTATATAATACTGCTATATTAGCTTTTTTCTGTACTTTTTCCATTTTTGTAATAGCTGTAAACCATGGTGTTTCAAATGATTCTATTGCTGTTGATGGTCTTTCCATAATCCCTACTATTGTATATGTTTTTTCTGTTGTATTAACTAATTGTTCTTGTATCTCTTTTCCATTTTCATCTTTTTCACCAGAAATATATGGATTATGTTTATCTAATTTACTTCCATCTGCAAGTTGTCTTTCTCCTATATTTAAAGTAATTTTATCTCCTACCTTATAGTTTAATTTATACCTCTCATTTATTCTTGTAGATATAACTAATTCACTATCATTTTCTGGTAATCTTCCTTCTTCAATCTTAATTGCCATATTATTTAAAAACTTATTATCCATTGATATTACATTTACATATGGCTGGTCTATTTTTCCTGATGATAAATTTAATTTAGGTAAATAACTACATCCTAACTCTTCTGACAAATAATAATCTTGAACACTTCTATTTTCTTCTATATATTTAAGTTCTTCTTTTGGCACATCATAAAAAAGTGTATGATAATTTCCTGCATTTTCTTTTGCTGATTCCATCAGTGTTTTTTGGAAACTTGCTACCAAACCAGCAACACCGCAAATTAAAGCTGTTGATAAAATAATTCCTATAATAATTACTATTGACCTTTTCTTATTTAGTCTTAAATCTTTAACACTTAATTCATTTAAAACTTTCATTATTTTCCTGTCCTTTCATCTTTTATTATTTTTCCATCATCTATTGTTATAATTCTATCTGCTTCAAGCGCTATTTTCTCATCATGTGTTATAACTATAACTGTTTGATTATATTTTTTATTTGAAAGTCTTAATAATGAAATTATTTCTTCACTAGCCTTAGAGTCCAAATTTCCTGTTGGTTCATCTGCAAGCATTAATGCTGGTTCATTTGCTATTGCTCTACCAATAGAAACTCTTTGTTGTTGTCCTCCTGATAATTGATTTGGTAAATTATCTTTTCTTTTATCTAACCCTAATGTTTTTAATAATTCGTTTAATCTTTGTTCATTTACATCTCTTCCATCTAATCTACAAGGTAATGTTATATTTTCTTCAACATTTAAAACTGGTATTAAATTATAAAATTGATAAATCAATCCCACTTGTCTTCTTCTAAAAATTGCTAAATTATCATCATTAAGTGAATATATATCTTTTCCATCAATATATACTTTCCCTGATGTCGGTCTATCTACTCCTCCAATTAAATGAAGTAATGTAGATTTTCCGCTTCCACTTGCTCCAATAATTGCAACAAATTCTCCTTTTTCTACTGAAAATGAAATATTATCTACAGCATTTACTTTATTTTCTCCCTTTCCATAAACCTTACTTAAGTTTTCAACTCTTAATATTTCCATCAAAACTCCTCCTTTTTTTCTTGACCATTTTTGCCTATTTGCAAACTTCCCTTATGGATATTTATAGTATAATTTCTTAAAGTGACTTTCAAGTGACTTTTTATCTATAAATTTTGTCATTTTTGAATTAAATTATATCTTTAAAAATTTATTACATATAATAACATTTTATAAAACTATGAATATATTAAACTAGAGGTGTTTATATGTTTACAAATATTTTTAATATTGCTAAAGCAAATATAAAAGGAGGAAATAAATATCCTAAAATAACTGGAACGGTTACTTTTAAAGAAACGAAATCAGGTGTTTTAGTTACAGCTAAAATAAAAAATCTACCACAATCAGATAACAATTGCAAAGGTAGATTCTTTGGTTTTCATATTCATGAAGGAACTTCTTGCACAGGGAATTCAACTGATAACTTTGCAAACGCAAAAATGCACTTAAATACAACAAACTGTCAGCATCCTTTTCATATTGGAGATTTACCACCATTAATTGAGAACAATGGTTACGCATATATGACTGTTTTAATAAATAAATTTAAATTAAAAGATATATTAGGTAAAATTGTTATTATTCATGATTCGCCTGATGATTTTACTACTCAACCAAGTGGTAATTCTGGATTAAAAATTGCTTGTGGAAAGATTGAATAATCATTTTCACAAGCTTTATTTTTAATAATAACTTCATTGCTTTTTGTTTTTTATTTCATATATTTAATTATAAATTCTGTACCTTTTCCAATTTCTGACTTACAAGTAATCATTCCAGTATTTTTTTCTATAATAGTTTTTGCCAAAGCAAGTCCAATTCCAACACTATTTTCAGATGAATTTTTTCCTTTATAAAATCTTTCAAAAATATGTTTTAAATCCTCTTTTGAAATTCCCTCTCCTTCATCTCTTATTACTATTTTTGTAAATAAACTATTTTCCTCATATTCTATATAAATACTTCCACCTTCAATATTATGTTCTACACAATTTTTTATAATATTTGTAATTGCTTCTTGTTGCCACTTATAATCTCCTTTAAATGATGTTTTTTCATCTCCATTAATAATAATATTTTGATTTTTTATTTCTATTGGTATTTCCAAATTATTTATAATTTCATTAATAAAACTTTTTAAATTAATTTTCTCGTTATAAAACTGTACTACATTTGCATCTAATTTTGATAATTTTAGTAATGATATAATAAGCCAATTTATCCAGTTAATTTGTTTACCAATCTCAAATATAAACTTTTGCCTTGTTTCTTCATTCATGTCCGGATTATATTTTAAATTATCTAACATTATTGTTATAGATGTAAGTGGTGTTTTTAGTTGATGTGATATATCTTCAACTGCTACTTTTATATTTTCTTTGTCTTTTTTTGATATTTCACTTTCCTCTTTAAGCATAACTGTAATTTTGTACAATTCATTTTTTAAATTACTTAATTCATCTTCACTATTTTCATCAATATTTAATTCGTATTTTTTATTTCTTACTTCATTTATATATTTTGTAATTTGATTTATCTTTTTATCTCTTTCTCTTATATATAGCAAAATTATTAGCGTCCACAATATACTAAATACAATAATTAAAATAACATTTAATATTACATTTGTTTTCATTCGTTTTTCGATTGATATAATTGAATTAACATGATTTATATCAATTCCATAATTCGTAAGTTCTTGCTTACCACTTTCAAAACTATCACTTTTTTTATCTAAATTTATTATCTTTATTATTTCTCTTACATCTATTTCAGGATATTTTTCTTTTACAACTCCTATAATATCTGCTATTTTTTCATTTAGTATTATTGTTGTTTTTTCATATTGATTTATAGTTTGTTTAATCATCCATATACTTGTTACAATTGTAAGAATTAACATTGGTATTATTAAATATTTTAAGTTTTTATTTTCAAATATTTTCATTTTTACTTCCTTTTCTCTATTAAATTATAAAACTATATATTATTATATAATTAACTTGAATTAATCTCCTATTCTATATCCCAATCCTCTTACAGTTTTTATAATTCCTTCATCTCCCAATTTTTCTCTAATTCGTTTTATATATACTGTCAAAGTATTGTCATTAACAAAATTACCAGCTATGTCCCAAATCTTTTCTAATAACTTTTCTCTTGTTATTAATTTATTTTGGTTTGTAAATAATAAAAGTAATATTCTATATTCTAAACTTGTAAAAATTATTTCTTCATTATCTTTATACACTTTAGCTGAATTTACATCTATTTTTATATTTTTATATTTAATTATATTTATATTTTCTTCTTTTTTACCATATCTTCTTAATACAGAATTAATTCTTGATATTAATTCCCTTGTTCTAAATGGTTTTACAATATAATCATCTGCCCCTAAATCCAAACCCAAAACAACACTAGTTTCTTCATCTTGTGCAGTTAAAAAAATTACTGGTATGTCTTGTTTTTGTTTTATTTCTTTGCATATATCAAATCCATTTCCATCTGGTAATGAAACATCTAATAATACCAAATCTATATTTTCTTGCTCTAATTTTTGTTTACTTTCTATTACATTTTTTGCTGATATTACTTTTATATTTTCCTGTTCTAATGAATATTTTAGTCCCATTACTATTGTTTCATTATCTTCAACTAATAATATATTTTTCATATATCTATATCCTCTCGACTTATAAAATATTTTTAGCACAAATTGTGCTTATATAGATTAATCTATTTATATCACATTTTGTGCTATTTATAAATATTTTTCTTTAAAATAGTGTTTTAATTTTTTTAATTAAATAATGACTTCCACCATTTCCATTAGTTTGAGTATTTTCTACCATACTTATAATTAACATATCATTTCCAGATAGATTATTTATTGTAAAGCAGTCAAACCAACCTAATAGTCCACCTTCTGTATCATTTTGTGATGTTTTTAGCTCTGCTGTTCCTGTTTTTCCTGCTATTGTTACTCCTGGTACTTTCATATCAGTTGCTGTTCCTCCTGGATTTTCTACAACTTGTATTAAATCATCCTTTATTGTATTTGCTATTTCTGCACTAAATACATTTTCTTTAAAAATTTCTGCTTGTGCATTTTCTTTATATTCTATGTATGGTTTTATCATATTTCCATTATTAGCAAATGCTGAATATACTGATGCCATATGAATTGGATTTACCAAAATATCTCCTTGTCCATAACCAGAATCAGCCAATTTCTTTTCATTTGCTATTTTATCTGAATTTGAATATTGAGATTTTTTTAATGTTAATGGAAATTTAATTTTTTCATTTATTTGTTCATTAAATCCTAATTTATCTAATCCTTCACAAAAAGCTGTACTTCCAATTTGCATAGCAGCTTGTGCAAAAAAGATATTATCAGAATGAATAAGTGCATTTCTTATATTCTTAGGTCCATTGTATGTTGTTAATGTTGTTATATAAATATCTCCCCAACTAGGACTTTTTTGCCATTTTAAGCCTGAATAATTAAATGTTGTTTCTCTTGTTAATTTTCCGCTTGATAAACCAATTGCTGCTGTAATTGGTTTAAATGTTGAACCTGGACAATAGCTTTGCAAAAATCTATTATATAATGGTTTACTAGCATTACTATTTAATTCATTCCATTTATCATTTGTTAATCCTAAAACAAAATCATTTGAATTGTATGATGGAGTACTTACTGTTGCTAGTAGTTCTCCTGTCTTTGGATTCATAACTACAAAAAATCCCTTATCATTTTTTAGTTCATCATATAACCTCTTTTGAATGCCACTATCTATTGTAAGTTTTACATCTTTTCCATCTTGTTTATCTTGTTTTGCTAAAGTTGTTAATCTATTACCTTTTTCATCTACAATATAAATTTCTTTACCATCAACACCTCTTAAAGTATCTTCGTAAGCCTTCTCTAATCCTGACTTTCCAATTATACTGTTTGAATTATATCCTTTTCCTTCTTGTTCTTTTAAATCATCTGCATTCACTTTTTGCACATATCCTATTAAATGTGCTGCTTCTTCTCCTAAAGGATATACTCTTCCTTCTGTATTATTTATCATCACTCCAGGAACTTGTAATAATTGTGCTCTTAAATCTGTGTTTGTCGCTGATATTTTCTTTATTGGTACAAATGTATCATCTTTTACATAAGAAGCTGAAAGTTGATTATTTATATATTCTACTGACACTCCTGTTAACTCTGCTATTCTTGCAATGCTTGTCTCTTTATTTTCTGATAATTTACCTGGAACAACACCCACTGTCAATATTGTTCCATTTTCAGCTAATTTCTTTCCATTTCTATCTAATATTTCTCCTCTTTTTGACTCAATACTAGAAATTCTTACTTTGTCACTATCTCTAAGCTGTGGAAATATCATACTAGATGACCAATCTATTTTATATTCTTTATTTTCTTTTACTATTTTTGCTGTATTTGAAAAAGAGATTGTCCCAGCAGCAGTTGACATACTTTCATTATATGATATTTTATAAACTCCTTTTTCTTTTTTCGTTTCAGAAACATTTATTTTAATATCATACGCATCTATACCTTCATATATATTTTTATTTCTTTTTACAAAATCCTCTTGTGAAATTTTTGTCTTAGATTCCTCTGAAATACAATTATAAAGTTCATCATATTTTTGTTCATTTATTAAAGCAACATATGAAATTAAAAAATCCTCTGGTTTTCCCGCATTTTTATTATTAATAACAACTACACCTAATATTACAGCCATCAAAATTACAATACCTACTACAATTCCAATTATTACTTTCTTATTTTTCATAAAAACCTCCTTTGGATCCTTTGGGGTCAGTTACATTTTGTTTCATTTTTCTTGTCTATTTTTATTATTTTTTGTCGTTTTTTGTTATTTACTATTTTTAAATTTACTATTTAATTTTTTTCAAATTAACTTTTTATATTTACTTTTTATAGTTCTTTTTGTTTACATTTTTATTTACTTTTTATATTCTAAAATATCTCCTGGAGAACATTCTAAAACTTCACATATTTTATCTAAAGTTGAAAATCTAATTGCTTTTCCCTTATTTGTTTTAAGTATAGATAAATTTGCATTTGTTATTCCAATCTTTTGTGCTAATTCATTTGACGATATTTTTCTTTTTGCCATCATAACATCTAAATTAACAATTATCGACATATTTTATCAATTCCTCTCTACAATCTAATAAAAACGTTTCATATAAATTCTTAAAAAATTTATTTCTTATCTTGCTCTTCTTATTTTATATTGTTAAATCATTTTCTTCTTTGTTTTCTATAGCTGTTTTATAAATTCCTTTTAAAACAATTAAACCTAGTCCTAAAATTAAGAATATCATTGCTGTAATAGTTGAAAAGAACATATATACAATTATTTTAGAAACTTCAAAATCAGTAATTCTTGCAAATGTTATAAATATATTTACAGTATAAATAATACCTATTATTATTGAACAGATTGAAGATACTGCAAGTTTATTTTTAATATTTCTATTAAATATTTCTCCTTTTTCCAATGATTTAAATATTTTTATAAACTCATATATCATCACTAGAGCAGGAATACTAGATATATAAATAAATATTACAGTTATACCTAAAGGCTCTTTGAATAACATACTTTTAAAAAGACCTTCTTCTCTGCTTTCTATTGCTATTGGTGTTATTATCATTGATAATATACATAATAAAAACAGTATTATTAATCCTATTTTTATAAAACAATATGCCTTTTCTTTTCTTGATATTTTCATAACAATTACCCTTTCTTGTTTCATAATATTTAATAATTTTCACTTGTTGACACATCTACATTTTTTAATAATTTTCTTGATTTATATTCTGATAAATTCCATTCTACAAAACTGTCTTCACTTCCATATAAAGTTTTATATGTTCTTAAATGAGACTTTATCACCTCTTTGGCATAGTCTAATTCTTCCCAAGCACTTGCTGATAAATTATTTCCTTCGTAATTTAATAGTCTTAATTTTTCTTCTATGGCATCTGTTCCTGTTGCTGATGTTATATAATAAATATCTATCGAATGTTCTTCTGGATTTTCTAAATACTTATCTATATTTTTCTTTGCTATCATAGAATCTATATTTATATAATTTAGCAAAACATACATTAATGTAATAATTTCTATTGCAATTTTAAATGTATTTATCTTTTTACCTAATACTTTTATAATAATTGGTATTAGTACAAAAATTTCTGTAATTAATATAAAATACACAAATATTCTTAAATATGTATATCCATATTCTTGTTCATATAGATACATTCTAAACATTGCTGAAATTATAATTACTATTGTAAAAAATACTAACAATACTTTTGATATATTTGTCTTATTTATAGTAATTTTTACTGTTTGATTATCCTCTTGTTTTACATTTTTATTTGATATATGTAGTAATGCAAAATTTATGAAAGATACAAACATTAATTGAAAAAATCCAGTTCTTGCATATGTTGCATAATCAAAATCTGCTGTTTTTCCAGCATTTATAAATAAATATTTAAATTGTATTATACTAAATATTAAATATATAATATTTAAAGATACAAATAATATATTTATTGTTAAACTACTTAATTTTATTGTCTTTCTTTCTTCTTTTTGTTCATCTACCTTTTTGTCTTTTTTTATGAACATTACTAAAAAACCAACAATATATACAAAATATATTATAACAAATATTGCTCTTGCTAAAATATCATTGATATTTTCGACTTCTAATAAATCAAATATAAAATCTGTTACATTTCCAAATATACTTCCAAACACACTATCTGCTGATGATAATAATACTAATATAATTAATATTACTGGAATTGCTACCAATAATGATTTTACAATCTTTTTTGTTTCTACACTATTTGGATTTTCTTTTTTCTTATCCAAAAACTCTTCTGCATCAAAGTCACTAATAAATTTTGACAACATTCCAAATGGCTTAAATATTGTATTTATTATATTTCTTATAAATCTGTTTTCTCGTATTTCTCCATTTGTAATGTTATCACACATTATTATAAGTAATATTAATATTATTGGAATATTTATAATCTGAAAAAATCCATTATTAAATATAAAATATGTAATTCCCAATAATTCTATTGGTATAGCCCACAATATTGCTTTTTTATTTTTTATTGCACCTTTTTCTTTAAAATTATATATAATTGCTACAATTACTGCTGTTAAAAATATTACAACAGAAATTCCTAAATCTTTATGCCAAAAAAGTATTGACTGTAATATGCTTAATAATAAGCCACTGTACACAATTTTTTTCATACTTTTACTTATATGATATATTTTATTTGTTAAATATATCATATACTCCTTTCTTTTTTATTGAATACAGTTTATATTACTATTTATTATTTGTCAATACTTTTTTATTGTTTTTCAATATAATTAAAATTCGTTTAATAATTCTTCCTTGTCTCTAACTCCTACAAATCTTTTTACTTCTTTTCCATCTTTAAATATGATTAATGTTGGAATACTCATAACATCATACTTCACAGCAATATTAGTATTTTCATCTATATTTATTTTTCCTACTTTTGCCTTTCCTTGTAATTCTTCTGCTAATTCTTCTATTACTGGTGCCATCATTTTACAAGGTCCACACCAGTCTGCATAAAAATCTACTAACACTGCTTGATCAGAATTTAGTACCTCTTTTTCAAAATTTTCTGAATTTAATTTTAATTCCATAATATCATCATTCCTTCCTTTTATTATTTACATATTTTAATATGTATTTTTACTTTTTATTATTTGTAATCCAGCTTTCATACCTTCATACACAGCCTTTGCAATCTGATAAACTCCTCCTGTGCAATCTCCACAAGCATATAGTCCCTTTATTGTTGTTTCCATATTTTCATCTACAACTATATTATTGCCATTTATTCTAGCACCTAGCTTCTTTGCAAATTCTGTACTTCCTGCAACTCCTTGAGCAACAAAAATACCATCAACTTTCATTTCTGTGTTATCTTTAAATTTAATTTTTTCTACTTTATTTTCTCCATCTATTTTTTCAATAATTTTATTATTTACTTTTATATTTTCTGCTCTATATTCAGGAATTTTAGAAACTTTTTCTCCATTTGTTAATATTGTAATTGATTTAGCAATTGCCGTCAAGTCTTTAGTTTCTGATACTGCATAATCTCCATTACCAATTACAGCTAAATCTTTATTTCTGTAGAAAAATCCATCACATATAGCACAATAACTTATTCCTCTTCCTTCAAATTCTTTAATTCCTGATATTGCTGGTGTATTCTTTTTATTTCCTGTTGCTAATACAACTGCTTTACCTTGAAAAGTTTGTTTTAAAGTTTGTACTTCAAAGTATTTATCATTCATTTGGATATTTGTTACTTCTTCTTGTAAAATTTCCACACCTAAATTCTGTGCTTGCTCTATTCCTGTTTCGTATAATTCAGTTCCATCTATTCCATTAGAAAATCCATAATAATTTTCTATATTTTTTGTTTTTTCTAAAGCAGATTTCTCTTTATAAATTATTAATGTTTTTAAATTTGCTCTTTGTGTATATAAACTTGCTGATATTCCTGCCGGCCCTGCTCCTACTATAATTACATCATACATAATTTTCCTCCTTTATATATAAGCATTAAAAAATTATTTTAGAACCAAAAATAATAAGTCCAATAATTGCTGATGTTATTGCAATTATCAATACAGCACCTGCTGATACATCTTTTGCAATTTTAGCTTTTGGATGTTTTTCCATTGTAATCAAATCCACAACATTTTCTATTGATGTGTTTATTAATTCTGCTGAGATAACTAAACCAAATAGCAAAATACATATTATCCATTCAATTCTACTAATTTTAAATATAAATCCAAATATTATAACAAGAATCATTATTGTTATGTGTATTTTTAGATTTCTTTCTTCTTTTATTCCTGTTAATATTCCTTCTATAGCATATTTGAAACTATCTATAAATTTTTTTGTTTTGTTATTGCTCATTTTTATAATACCTTTCTATAAATGTATAAATAATAGTTATATTATTTATATTTATTATTCTACTAAATTAAATAAAATATATCAATATTTTTGTAAATTTAAATTTCATTTTTTTCATTACCTGTTATGATATGATGTTATAATACATAATGTATTTGTTCATTTCATTCGTTAAAAATTTGTAATTGCTTATCTTGAGGCTTTTTCACTCAGGCCTACAATGAATATAGTTATATTTTTATAACTTTTCGAATGTGATTGGAGCAATATTAGAAATTTTTAAATTGTTTTATGGAAAGAGTTCACTTTTAGTGGAAGAGTGCCATAAAACAATTTTAGAATTTTTTATGTTGCGTATTGAACCGAGAAAATTATCAAAATATAACTATATTAATTGTACCCGTGAACATTACTCAAGATAAGCAATAACAAATTTTAAAACTCACTCTATTCAAGCATACATTATGTATTATAACATCATATCATAACAGGTAATGAAAGAGAACGGCAATCACCGTTCTCTTGCGTAGATACTACTTTGCTTAAATTCTTCTAACAAAAACTCATAATATTTCTTCACATCAGGATTCCTTATTGTTGCAGTTGTATAAAAATCAATAAACATGCTATCTGATGCCAATCGTAAGTTTAAAGGGATTTCTTCATCCCCTTCCAAAATTATATTAAATATCTCCTGAAGATATCCTGAATCTACATCTAATTCATAATATTTCATAACCAATTCATTTTCTTCAAGAGTTGCAATAATATAATCTCTAGTCAGAAGGCCTTCAATTTTTTCGACTTTTCCATTGTCAATGCTTACAATTAAAAATCCTTTGTTTTTAAATATTCTTGTTTCATCGTTGTAATCATTGTCTTTTACAACAATTCTAACATCGTAAAACAATTTCCGCATAGTATCTTTCCTCCTTATTTAAATTTACAACCACAATTTTTGATTGCATAATGCTTGTTTTGTACATTATACCACTTTTTTATACAAATTTCAATTTTATTCTACTTTCTGCTCCAATTTAGTTGTTTTTTTTCGCATTCTAATATATACTGTTATTGAGGATGTGATTAAATGTTTAAAATCTTTAATGAAATAAAAGTATATTATAAGGAAAACAAAAAAAGTACACTAACTATTTATCTTATTTTACGTTTTTTAGTTATTGTCTCACTTATTTTGCAAATTGTACATAAAAATTTTGATAATGCTTTTTTATGTATTTTAACACTAATCTTATTTACTATTCCCTATTTTATTGATAAAAAGCTTCATATTTCTCTGCCAAATACTTTAGAAACCATAATTTACTTATTCATTTTTTCGGCTGAAATATTAGGTGAAATTCAGAATTTTTATGGCATATTTAAAAGTTGGGATACAATATTGCATACTATAAATGGCTTTTTATGTGCAGCTATTGGTTTTTCTTTAATTGATATTTTAAATCGAAATGAAAAATTCCATATAAAATTGTCACCTATCTTTGTTGCTTTAGTTGCATTTTGTTTTTCAATGACAATTGGAGTTCTTTGGGAATTTTTTGAATTTGGTGCAGATACTTTAGTAAAATTTGATATGCAAAAAGATACATTACTAAGTTCTGTATATACAGTAGAATTAAATCCTGAAAAAAAGAATGAGGTCGTAAAAGTTGAAGACATAGATAAAACAGTTATATATCATTATGACGAAAACAACAATTTAGTTACAACCACTATAGAAGGTGGATATTTAGATGTTGGAATTCGTGATACTATGAAAGACCTTTTAGTTAATTTTATTGGTGCTATCGTATTTTCTTTTATTGGATTACTTTATATAAAAGACAGAGATGGTTACAAATTTGCTGAACGTTTTATACCAAGAATGAAAAATAGCAAAAATACAACAACAAACTAATTTACATTAACTTTGAGTTTTCATATACAATAAAAATTATGGGGCTACATTACTTTGTAGTCCCATATATTTTTTAATTTCTGTTATTATATTTATAATCTTATTCTTTACCAATTTTTAAATTTTTATAAATTCCTGTAAACAATATTAAATAAATAATTGAAATCACAAATCCACCTATAACATCTGTAGCATAATGAACTCCTAGATATATTCTACTAATACCTATAAAAAACACCAATGTACTTAATAAAATACAACTTATATTTCTCAATTTAATATTTTTACAATTTTTCCAAATATGATAAATTAATAAACCATAAAATGCAACACTAATCATGGAATGTCCTGAAGGAAAACTATATCCTGATTCATCAATTAATCTATATCCAATAGGTCTTGGCCTTTCCACAATATTCTTTAGCAAAATATTTAGTGCTGTTATTATAATTAAATTTATCGGTATTGAAAAAGCAATTTTTTTATTTTTTATGTAAAATGTTAGAAATGTAGCAATTGCAATTAAGCAATATGCTCCTCCTAAATTAGTTATAACTTTAAATATGTTCGTAAGTACATTATTTCTCATATTTTCTACAATTAGTTCATGTATTAATAAATCTGTTGTCATTGTTTCTTTATCAAATAAATTTTCAATTATTGCAAAAAGTATTACTACACATATTAATACAATTATAATTTTATAATTCTTCTTTATTAATTCCTTCATTTTTTTTAACATCTTATTCTACCTTTCTTTTTAAATGACATATAACAAAATACAAAAAAACTGTAATATACTTCCTAATAATATAAAAAGATGAAATAACGAGTGCATATATTTTTTCTTTTTTCCCATTCCATATAAAATCGCTCCTAGAGTATATACAATACCTCCCGCCACTAAAAGTACAACTCCTGGTACTCCTAATAATTTTGGTAATAAGTTAGCTGTAAAAATAATACACCAACCCATTCCTAAATAACAAATCATAGAAAATACTCTATATCTTTTTAAATCTATTGAATTTAAAACAATACCTAAAATTGCAATTCCCCATATAATTCCCAAAATTGTCCAACCTAAGGTAGGATTATATTCTCTAAATGTAACTAAGCAAAATGGTGTATAAGAACCAGCAATCAATAAGAATATTGAGCAATGGTCTAAAACCTGAAATACTTTTTTTGCCTTTCCTTTTGATTTTAATCCATGATATATACTTGACATTGTATATAAAACAATCATTGTAATTCCATATATAATCGAGCTTATAACAGCATATATATTATGATGTATTGCTGAAAACACAACACATAGCACAAGTGCAATTATACCAAATGCTGCTCCTACAATATGTGATGTCATATTAAAAATCTCTTCACCTTTTGTATAAGTCGGCAATACTCTATCTACTAATTTTATTCTCTTCATTTTTCCTCCTTTTAAATAACTTTATGAATGTATTTCATTCTTATGAGTAGATATTTTAAATCTACATATATTATCGTCAAAATCAATTTGTTGTATTCTATAATAATTTCTATTTAACAGTTTTTGCATATTATACCATTGTGAATTTCAAAAATCTATACATTTTGCTTTTTTCTACTTTTTTTGTTTTTCCTCTTCCTATTTTCTAAAAAATATGATAAAATGCTTTAAGTTTAAAATTTCTAAAGATAAATAGGAGGATTTTAAAATGGAATTTAATAAATGTAGTAGATGTGGAAATTTTTTTATTTCAAATGATGCGGTTTGCCCTAAATGCAAATCAAAAGATAATTTAGAGTTTGAAACTTTTAAAAATTACGTAATAGAAAACGGATTAACACAAAATCTAGATATAATTTCTTCTCAAACAGGAATTACTGTTAAAAACTTAAATCGTTTTATTGACAATGCTGGTTATAATGACTTTACAAAAAATGAAAACCATTCTATAAAATTATAGTATTTATATTTGTCAATTTTTGTGAAAAATTACTACTTAAAATTAAGGGGTTGATATTTTTGATTAAAAAAAATGTATTTGATATTTTAGATGAACGTGGATATATTGAACAAATGACTCATCCAGATGAAATTAAAGAGCTTTTTGAAAAACAAAGTGTTCCTTTTTACATTGGAATTGACCCAACTGCTGATAGTTTGCATGTTGGTCATTTTGTTTCACTTATGGTTGCAAGTCATATGCAAAAATGTGGTCATAAACCAATTATATTAGTTGGTGGTGGTACTGCAACAATTGGTGACCCTTCTGGGAAAACTGATATGAGAAAAATGATGACAAGAGAAATGATTAACCATAATGTTGAATGTATAAAAAAACAAGTTGAAAAATTTGTTAGTTTTGATGGCGAAAATGCAGCAATTATTGTAAATAATTCTGATTGGTTATTAGATTTAAAATTTATAGATTTTATGCGTGAAATTGGTACATTATTTTCAGTAAATAAAATGTTATCTGCTGATTGCTATAAAAACAGATTAGATACTGGTCTAACATTTTTTGAAATGAGTTACATGTTAATGCAATCTTATGACTTTTTACATTTATATGAAACTTATGGATGTAAATTAGAAATGGGTGGAAATGATCAATGGTCTAATATAATTGGTGGAGTTGATTTAATTCGTAAAGTAGGAAAATCAGACTCTTATGGTCTTACTTTTAAACTTCTTACTACAAAAGAAGGTAAAAAAATGGGTAAAACAGAAAAAGGAGCTTTATGGCTTGATTCTACAAAAACTTCTCCTTATGAGTTCTATCAATATTGGAGAAACATTGAAGATGAAAGTGTTGATACTGTTTTAAAACTTTTAACATTTTTACCTATAGAAACTATTAATAGTTTATCTAGCCTAAAAGATGAAAAAATAAATGATGCAAAAAAAGTTGCAGCTTTCGAAATAACAAAACTAGTTCACGGAGAAGAAGAAGCTATAAAAGCTCAAGAAGCTGCTAATGCCTTATTTACTGGTTCAGGTAATTTAGATAACATGCCTACTGTAGATTTAGGAGATAATAAATTTGTTTCTATCATTGATGCCATAATTTTAGCAGGAATTGCCCCATCAAAAGGTCAAGCAAGAACTTTAGTTGCTCAAGGTGGTATATCTTTAAATGATGAAAAAATTGCTGATTCTGCTTATATGCTTTCAGAAAAAGATTTTGAAAATGGTTATGCTATAATAAAAAAAGGTAAAAAAGTATTTTTCAAATTAGTATAATTGAAATTTTTAATGTTTCTTATTATAAACATAAAAATACAGCTTGTAATAAGTTTTATATAACTATTACAAGCTGTATTTTTAAATAGAATTCTTCACAATATTTTTCATACTACAATTCTTATTTTGGAATTATTCCATAACATTTTCATATTCAATAACATTATTAGATATACTGTTATTTACTTCATTTTTTTCTTCTTGCTTTTTCTTATCTTCTTCTGCTTTCATTGTTTCCAATGACATAATTAAATCTTGTAGCTTTTTAATATCGCTACCCATTAATTCCCAATTATTGTTTTCTGTTGATTCAGAAAGGTTTTTATTTGCTTTTACAATTGCATCTATAAGTCCATCCAAATCATCCGTATTTTCTATTTCAATATCAGTTGCATCTGTTGATAACAAGTTTTCTAGTGCTTCTTGCAAGCTATTTCCTATAGCAACTTTATTTCCTGAAGCTACAACAATTTTCTTTAATATAGGTACTTTTGATTCATTTAACATAGTTTGGTAAATAGATTCTACATATAATAATGTATTTTCTACTGGTACAACTACCATGTCCTTTGTAACTTTTGTTCCTGTTTTATTTAAAGTTTGAATTTCTGCTGATATTGTTTCATCTTGCTCTATTTGTTTATCTAATTGCATTGTTCCTAAAATATTACTATCTTCTGAAAATTTATATAGTTTCAATTTATTGTTTGCCCCATCTGTTGTTCCAACTAAGTAAGAAATTAGATTTTGCTTTGCACTAGGTGTATATATTTGCATAAGTCCTATCTTACTTTCTCCTTCATCTTTTATCATTGTGTAATATGGTTCTAAAATTGCCCCAGAAGATTTTGATAATATAGTTGGATTATATTTTGCATATTCCCATAAATCGTCTGTTCTATATAATATATCTGGTTTTACATTGTGATATGTTTTTAATAATTCTGCTTGTACTTTATATAAAAACTGCGGATAAATAAAATGTTCTGATATTGATTCTGGTATTTTTTCATCTTTGTCTTTAAATAAAGTTGGATAAACATTTCTATATGCAACAGCTATTGGGTCTGTTGGGTCTGTTATATAAAAATCCATTGTTCCATCATAAGCATCTATAATTACCTTTACAGAATTTCTTATATAATTGATTTTTTCTTTTATATTATCATGTTTAATTGTTTCATATTGTGAATATGGATATGCTCCAGATACTGTATAAGCATCTAGTACCCATACTATTCTTCCTTCATCTGTTACAACTGTATATGGGTTTTCATCATAAATTAGATATGGCATTGCTGTTTTTGCTCTATCAATAATATTTCTATTTATTAATATTTTACTATCATCTGTAACTTCTGATGAAAAAGCTAGTTTTAAATCTCCTGTTTTTATTCCTAATATAAGTCTATCAATAAAGTTTAGTTGTAAACTATTCTTTCCATTATATGTTGATGTATGTTCTAATCCATCTTCATCAGTATAGTCATATTCTTGCTTATTTTTTGTGTTTGTTGCAACTATATTGTCAGTTTCTAATCCATAATAAATTTGTTGTGTTTTTGTTCCTAGTTTATCATCTGACCCTGAGACATTTTTTTGTATATAATTAATGTTTCCTGTTTCAGATACATCTGTTGCAGAAGATACTATTTGCCCTATTCCATGTGTGTATTCATATGTTTTATTATTATATGTTCTACCAGAATTAATTATTTCTCTTGGAGAGACATATACTAATTTAGTTTCTCCTAATATATCATATTTAGCAATATTTGCATTTCTATAAGAATAATATCCTGTTCCTGTCTGATTATAACTCAATGTTTCTAAAACAGTTTCTTCATTTACAATTCTAGTATTGTCTATTATTTCTTTATTTTCATTAACTTGTGTTCTTGTTATAGTGCCAGAATTTTCTACATTTTCTTCTTCAATATTAATACCATAAGCATTTCTAGTATTTCTTATGTTATATGCTAGATATTCTCTTTCTTTGTCTAATTTGTTAGAATTTACAAAGATTAAATCAAATCCTAACATAACTACAAATAATATAATTAAATATGCTGGTATAATTAGTAAACTTTTTAGTACTTTTGATGTATTGTTCTGTTTAAATCCTTTTATAGCTGCTCTTACTGCAAATACCATTACAAAAGCAAATATTAAATATCCCCATCTTTGTATTACAACATCAGTATACCCAGCTCCGATAATTTCCAGATTTTCTGTACTATCTATTTCATTTTTAATTGTCATCATCTTGCTATATATAATATCTGTTGTATTTAATGCAGTAATAAGTGCTATTCCTATAATAATTAGCATTACATTTCTTAGAACCTTTTTTACCAATAAACCTTCTTTTATCATTTTGCCATCAACACCATCAAAGTGTTTATTAAATATTATTATGTAGTAAATAGCCATATAAATTGTAAGTCCTATAACTATTCCAATAAAATAGAATAATAATGTTTGAATTAATGGCTTTTGAAACATAAAATAAGAAATGTCAAATCCAAATATTGGGTCAACTTCGCCAAATGATGTGTTACCTGTATACAATATTACTTTTTTCATAAATAAGTTTGCAATTACAGTACTTACTAAAACAGAAATAACAAATGCAATTGATTTGTTTAATAGTTTTGGCATTGGCTTTTTTTCTGCATCAAAAAATACTTTTAGACCTTTTTTAATTCCTCTATTTGTAAAATAGATAAGAAAATAAAGGATTAGAAAATTGGCTATGAATATAGTATATTTATATTTTAAATTTGTAAAAAATACTTGTGTGTAATTTTCCCCTAAATCTTGATATTGTAAGTAACTTCCTCTTAAATTAACATATGTAAGTAATATAAAAACAGCAATAAAAAGTACTACAATAATTGTTCTGTGTTTGTTTTTCAATTCCTTTCCTCCTTTTGCCTACTAAGACATTTTTTATTTTGAGTTATTTTAAGTTATAATATTTCGTTGTTAATTTCAATATAATCTTCAACTGTTTATTCTGATGTAACATTCGCAATTAAGTTTAATGCAATATTCACAATTAAAGTTTTCATGGTTTTAATAAATACTAGTTATTGTCAAAATCCTCTGTCCCTAATGACAACTTTTTCTACTTTAATGATGTGTGGTTGTCAAAAAGGGTCGTCCCTATTGACCATTTTATATGATAGCTTTTACAAAGTCTTCTGAGTTGAAGATTTCCATGTCATCTATTTGTTCTCCTACTCCTATAAATTTTACTGGTATTTGGTTTTCTTCTACTATTCCTATTACTACTCCACCTTTTGCTGTTCCGTCTAATTTTGTTAATACTATTCCTGTTATGTCCGCTTCTTGTTTAAATGCTTTTACTTGTGAAATTGCGTTTTGTCCAGTTGTTCCATCTATTACTAGTAATACTTCTTTGTCTGATTCTGGCATTTCTTTATTAATTACTTTTTGGATTTTATTTAATTCGTCCATTAGATATTTTTTGTTATGTAATCTTCCTGCTGTATCTACTATTAATATGTCTGCTCCTATCTCTTTTGTTTGTCTTATGGCATCATAAACAACAGATGCTGGATCTACTCCTTCTTCTCTTTTTACAACTGTTGCTCCTGCTCTATTTGCCCATATTTCTAATTGTTCAACAGCAGCTGCTCTAAAAGTATCTGCTGCTGCAACTACTACCTTTTTACCATCTTTTGCTAATCTATTTGCCATTTTTCCGATAGATGTTGTCTTTCCTACTCCATTTACTCCTACAACCAATATAACAGATGGCTTTGTATTTAAATGTAAACTAATATCTGTAACGTCAAGTATTTTTTGCATTTCTTCTCTTAATGCTTGTTTTACTTCTTCTTCATCTTTTAAATTTTCTTTTTTTATTCTTTCTCTTAAACTATTTATTATTTTTATTGAAGTATCCATCCCTATATCTGACATTATTAATACTTCTTCTAATTCATCTAAAAATTCTTCATCAACTTTTCTAAAATTGCTAAAAATATTGTTTATTTTTTCATCAAATGAACTTTTTGTTTTATTAAGTCCTTGTTTCAATTTATCAAAAAATCCCATATTTTTTATTATATGATATATTTAATATTTTAAATAATCATATTTTCCTCCTTGTCTTATTATTATGTAAATAATTTACATAACTGTATTATATTGTACCATAAAAATATAAATAAAAAAAGTGTTTTTCTTATTTTAATCATAAAATGCTTCTTTAATGGTTGTATGTCTAGTTCAACCAAAGTAAGATAGTAAACAATTAGATTTTTTCTATATAATTTCAATTGTCCTTTAAGTCTACTTTTTGAATCTTAAAATTTCAAAAAAATTCTTTTAATAATCTCCAATTATCATTTTTCATATCTTCTGTATATTCAGTATTGCATAAATAAAGTGAATTATTTTTATCATAATCTCTAACAAATCCAAAATTGACATTATATTTTTTAGAATATTCTTTTAATGCTTCAAATTTATTTTCTACTTTAATGTCAATATTTTTAGACTCTCCCGTGTTGTTTTCCCCACCTTTAGTTTCGATAATCCATATTTTATTATTTTTATCACAAACAATAAAATCAGGATAAAAGTGCCATTTATGATTTACTGCGTCGACATATACTATTGAGAAATAATCACTTGATAATTCACCATTCTTGTAGAACCATTTAATGTTTTCATTATTTTCGCAGAAGTATTCAAACATTCTTTCACTTTTAGATTTTATTGTACTATTAGGATAATTCTTATAAATTGATTTTTCATAAATTATTGTATCTTTCATCTTAGAGTCATACTTGATATAATCCATTTCGGGAACTTTCCAATCAACAATTTTTAATTCATCTAGTTTTATTTTTATTTGTCTTGCTTTTTGTGAAACAGCTTCTTGAAAGTCATGTTTTAATAATTCTTCATTGTTTATTGCAAAAGCATAAAATTCAATTAAAGATAAATCTACAAATTTTCTAGTAAATAATTTACCTCTAAAGAACATTCTTTCTAGCATTAATCTTGTTCTATCATATCTCATTCCGATTTTAGATGATATAACATTAATTGAATGTCTCAACTCAAAACCATTTTTATTTGTGCTTACTTCTGATTTAACTTTTATTCTATTGGCATTTTCTAATTCATCAGAGTTTATTCTAACTATTTTATCTTGAATGATGTAGTTATCAATTGTATCTTTAAATACATATCCATTTGCTTCTAATATTGTTTTATTATTCTTTTTATTACTGGTTAACTTATATTTATCAATATAATATCCATGTAATATGTTAAAAGTTTGTCTTTCATCAAATCCATCAAAACTATTATCAAAAGTTATTTTCTTTAAACCAAAATTTTTAAATTCATCTTTTAAGAAGATAACTTTAGTATCATAAGCATTATTTCCTAATTCTTGTTTCACGGCTGTTTCATACTTTTCATCAAAAGTATAAAGGTAGCAATTGTCTAAAAGTACATTATCATAATGATGTGCTTGTGGCATTCTTCTAATTCTTCCAATTGTTTGAGTTTCAAAATCTTCACTCATATTATCACGAAGTTTTACAAGTATTTTTGCTCTAGGACAATCCCAACCTGTAGAAATTGCTTGTTTCATTATAAGAATAGATGGTAAAGAATTATTATTTTCAATGTTTTCAATATTTTCTTTTCTTTCAGATAGCCATATTGCTAAATTGCATCTATCATAAGTATAATTTTTTTCTTCAAGTATTTTTTCTATCTGTTTAATTAAATCATCAGACTTACTTGGTACCTGAATAATAATTAAGGGATTCACTTGAACTCCTAGTTTTATATATTCTTCTTTTATCGCTCTTCTTTTATTTATTGCTAAATTAAGTAAATATTCGTGTTCATTTGTCAAAGCTGTTTGGTTAGATACATTTTCATTAATGTATAATGCTCTTGTTATAAGACCTGCATTAATTACTTCTAGCTCATCTATTTTAATAAATTCTGCTTCTTTATTTGTTTTAGTTGTAGCACTAACACGAACAATGTACTCTGGCTGCATATATTCAATAATACTTTCAGCCTTAACTGTTTTGTTTAGATGCTCTTCATCAACAATGATGATAAACTTGTATCCACAATTATGTGCTTCGCGAACTCTTTCATAAAGATTTTTTCTTTCTGTTTCTTTTAAAGCATTATTCCCTTTTTTAGTAATTGTTTCCCAATTTATAAATGCTGTATCTTTCGCTTCAAAACCTTGTAATAAAACTTCTTGAATATTTTTGGTTGAATGATGTGGTAAAAATTTAATCATTTTATTTTTACTTTGTTCTTCCAAATCACCTTTACCCGGAGTCAGCCACACAAATATAGCATTTTTATTTTCTTTTAAAAATTCTTCAATATATGAAAGTAATATAATAGTTTTACCACTACCAGTAGGAGCTTGTACTAAAACTTCTTTTTTGTTACCAACTGATGTTGCATCTAGTAATTTATTTACCGTATCTATTTGAAAATTTTTTAGTTTAATTCCTTGCATTACATTACCTCCATAATTTCATCTTCAAAGTAATACTCTGGTATGATATATACTCTAATATTATTATCTTCAAAGATTTTTTCTTGTTCTGTTGTAAGTAAAATATCACTTGATATATATACTTTTTCACATACAACTAATTCTTCTTGACTAGTGCTAAATTTATCCAATTCGTTTTCATTTAAATATACTTTTATTTTATCATCATCTATCTCTATGCCATTTTCTAATTGAATAAGATTTTTTATGTTTGTAAGCAAATTATTATGTAAGTTTTCTGTTTCGGTATTAATTCTTGGAATATAAGTACAACGGTAGTATTTCAGATTAAATTTAGAAGCCTCTAGTTTCTCAGTACCATTAAATGTGTTTTTTAATCTATTATACGTAACATCTTCACAAATATTATTTTCGTTATTTGTACATAATATAAAAGTTCTACTACCATTATCTTCTTTATTCATTTCAGCCACAGCTTGTCCCGTTGTACCAGAACCAGCAAAAAAATCAAGAATAATAGGATTTTTTACAGAAACAGTTGATATTAATGTTTTTATAAATTCTACTGATTTTGGGTAAGAAAAAATCTTATCGTCGTTTAAAACATTAACTAAATCTTTTTTACCATCAATGCTACCTCCAAAATTCATTGTCATACTTCGTGGTTTTTTTCCCTTTAAATTTAAATATTGTTTAAAAAAAACTGACCAATCTCCTTTTTTGTTTTTTACAATTTTTATTTTTCCTTCACAATATTCTTGTTCAAATCTAGTTTTAGAATGTATCCAACCATTATTTATAATACTTCCATCTGGAGCAATTATATCATATATAATTGGGTGCTTTAATCCTGGTCTAGCAAATGTATCCCAAAAGTATTTTCCATTTTCATCTTCTTCCTTATATCGCTTTAGATATTTTTCATCATGCCTAATAAACATTTGATAACAATCATTAAAGTTCTTAGAATATACTAAGCAATATTCATGTTCTTTTACAATAAACTTACTATCATTTCCTCCACCAATTTTTGATTGTTTTAAATAAACTCCTATAAAGTTGTTTTCATCAAAAACAGAGTCACATAATAATTTTAAATTTGCATATTCATTATCATCAATCGAAATAAATATAACTCCATGAGGACATAAAAGATTTTTAGCAATTTTTAATCTTTTTTCCATAAACGAAAGCCATTTTGAATGTTTATATTCGTCTTCTTTTGAAAGCGTTTCATCTCCATAAGTAAAATCATTGTTTCCTGTATTATATGGTGGATCTATATATATAATATCTATTTTCTCTTTATGAGTTTTTTCTAATAAATACAAACTATGAAGATTATCTCCCTCTAACAAAAAATTAAACTTATCTTCAGGATTAGATATTATTTCTTTATCTTTCACTTCTTCAAAAATAGGTATTTGTGTTTCTAATTCTTTGTCAACTCGTTCCTCATGTTCTTCCCAAATAAGACCATACTTCTTTTTTGTTAATTCATTTTCTATCATTGATAAATTAGTTAAAGTTTCTTCATCAACAACATTTTTCTTTATTTCATTTATTGTATTTAGCATTTTATCTCTTCTAATTTTTGATAGATTAGTAGTTTCCATTTTTACAACTCCTTAATAAATAATTCTCTCTCATTTTCTTGACTATACAGTAATTTTTCTTAAGTATTATACTACATAACATATTATTTTTCCATACTTCGACTAAAAATACCATTTAAAAATCGATACTTATTAAAAGTTTTCATATTAATTAAAAAATAATATGCTTTAAAAAATCAATCTAGGTTATATGTTAAAATTTATTAACCCTAACTTAATTTTATAAAGCACATTATAATTTATTTATACACTTTTAATTTTTCTATAACATTTATAATTGTTTGTCCATCTGCACAATATATTTTTGATTTATGCTTTGTATCTCTTATATAATCCATCTTTAATAATTTTTTACATATTTTTTCTCCATGTATTGTAGAAGCATCAGCCATTACTTTTTCTATTTTTATATTTCTTTCAAATAATAAGTCTAATACATTCATACACCATTTTAAAAGAATAGTTATTACTCTATAATTGTTTCTGTATCTTTTATCTATTGATATAGAAGATAAATAGATATAGTATGATTTATTATTTTCATATTCTTCTATCTGACTAAATACTATATCAGCTTCATTTATTTTATCTTCATATACATCATAAAATACTTCTTTATTTAATGGTAATATATTCACACTAGCTATAATTTCATTATTACTATTTCTTAAACCAATACATGTCAAATTGTTTTTATTATACCAGTTTAACACTTCATCTGCTGGTGTTATATTTTCATTTGGGAAATAAGAATGTTCTATATTTTCCATTATTTTATAATCTTGGTAATGCAATGGGAATATTGCAAATCAGTTATTTGAATAGTTTAGGAAAAACATCTGAAGAAGATAAATTTTGGCTAACTGAGAGCGAAAAGGACTTGAGTTTTAGTACCCCAGATTTTTGGAAAAGCATTATTTAATAAAAGTTATAATAAAAAATCCATACTATATTTTTAAATTTATAGTATGGATTTTTTATGTGTATCATAAGTTAATAATTTTTTCTATAATTTCCATATCTTCTATCTTATTAATTCCAAAGCATTTTTTGCCCAAATCTTTTATCGAAGCTCCTAAATGATACATTTCTTTATTATCTATTACTATAAATCTATCATGGAATTTATTAGTTTTAGCAACTTTTAAAATAGGATATTCTTTATTAAATTTTTTAATATCTAAATTTTCAATATTGCTTTTGTTTGATGTTAGAATAACTATTTCCACATTGTTTTTCTTTTTAGCTAACATTTTCAAAATACTATCATCAATATAATTATCTATAATCAAAATCTTATTATTTGCTCTTTTTATGATATCTATAATCAAGCTATATGCCTCATATATTTGACCATCAAAAAATATTCTCTGTTTGATATTTTCTTCTAACTGAAGCTGATTAAATACTTCGTCAAATTTTTTATCATGCTCTAGTAATTTATGTTCTACACTAGTTAGTCTTTCAAATACTTGTCCATTAATCATTAAAAATTTTCTCATTTCAATAAATGCTTTCATAATATTTACACTGACACTTACTGCAATACGACTTTTTAACAAAGCTGATAACATTGCTATACCTTGTTCAGTAAATACATAAGGTAAATATTTTCTATGTTGTCCTCTTCCATTTTCGTTTAAGGTGACAAATTGGCACCTTAAAGATTCAAACTCATTTTTATTCAATTGAAAACAAAATTCTTCTGGAAATCGTTCTATATTTCTTTTTACCACACGATTTACATATTTTGTCTCACAATGGTATATATTTGCCACATCACTATCTAGCATAACCTGTTTACCTCTTATTGTATATATTAAGTTTTTTATCTCTTCGATAGTTAATTCACTTTGAATTACTAATTTATTTTCTTCCATAGTTTCACATCCTTTTCTTACCCTTTATATTCTAAAACATTTGTTCTTTATTGTCAATGCTTTTGCTATTTTTAATTGTAAAAGCATTGTCTTTTATAATTTCTAATATTTCAGCATTTGGCACTAATTCTTGTACTATTTCAAACTCAAACATAAAAAATGTCCTTCTTTCTAAAAGAGAACATTTTTGATATTTTTATTAAGTTCAATTCATCTTTTCTAAAAATGAAAAAAACTTACGAAACCCTTTATAGTTCGTAAGTTGCTATAAAATGGAGCCAATAAGCAGAATCGAACTGCTGGCCTACGGGTTACGAATCCGTTGCTCTACCAACTGAGCTATATTGGCATATTTTGATTTTTGTTAATATATGTACCTTTTTGACAACTTTTATTCTTTTTTAAAAGTTGTCTATTTAGTCTATTTTGTCTACTATTTCTAATAAAAGAGTTGTCAAAAAGTTGTCAAATTATAGGCACATTATAATATAGAATTATAAAAAAATCAATAATCAAATTTTGAAACCACTTCCAAAAAGAAAAAACTCATTTTATAATTATTTTTATTTCACTCGACCTCTTTCGACATCTTTATTAATTGTTTTATGTTATTCTATTATATGTTGCACTTTTAAACAACAAGAGAAAAGGGGTGTTATTATGCTTAAAGATAAAATCATAGGAAAAGAAGTAGGTGTAGTTTCTGTTCATATGTATAAAGATGTTGAAACTAATTGTCCTTTCTTTTATATTGATGCAGAGAATAAAGAAGTTTTACAATTATCACATATTATTGAGAAAACTTTAGCAAATTATTAGACTAACTTTTGTTGGTCTTTTTTATTTTTCCAGTATTTTTTGACATTATTTTAGTTTTCACTTTGCTATTATCCTTTTTTTCGTAATCTCCTTTTATCAACTTTATCATAAAATGATAATTTGTAATACTATTATCGAACTTATACTATGTTTTCTTTTGATATAAGTATTTAATATACTATTATTATCTTCTTTAACTATAAATTTCTATCACTATTTATTTTTATTTTCATTTCTATCACGTTTTGAGATAAAAATATGTAACACAAAAAATTGTATTTTATATTGTATATGAAGTTATTGGTTTCAGTATAACTAATACTTAAATTTTGTATCAAAGGACTGGTTAATAATGAGATTAAAAGATTTAAGAGAAGATGCGGATTTAACCCAAGTGCAAATTGCTAAATTTTTAAATTGTGAGCAAAATACATATCATCAATATGAAACAAGTAAAAGACAAATACCTTTAGATTTATTAATAAAGTTAGCAATTTTTTATAATACTTCTGTTGATTACATTCTTGATTTAACTGATGATCCAAAACCATATAAAAGAAAAAAAGATTTTAAGATTTGAAACACACTTATTAATAAGTTGTTTCAGTATCTCAAAATCTTTTTATATTATGGGAAATTTAATATTCCCCATAATATAAATACTTTAAAGTTTATTTTATAACTTCAACATCGATATTTAAGTTTTCTCCATTTATATTTGTTTCAACATATTCACTTCTATCTGTTCCATAAATTATATCTAATGCTAAAGTATCATGTTTAATTAGTTCTGCATTTTTTCTAATTACATTCTCTAAATTTTCATTTCCAGATACATACAAATTAATTCTATCTAATACTTCAAATCCTCTATCTTTTCTCATATTTTGAACTTTAGATAATATCTCTCTTACATACCCTTCTTCTTTTAACTCTGGCGTAATATGTGTATCTAATACAACTCCTATTTCGCCTTCGCCAGAAAATGCAAATCCATCTTTTCCATTCATTGTTATTAAAAGATTTTCTGAATTTAATGCAATTTGTGTATCGTCTATTTCAATATATTCGACTCCGCCATTTTTTACTGTATTTGCTAAATCCATTTGATTCTTCTTTGATATTTCTTCTTTTATTCTAGGAATTAATTTTCCATATTCTTTTCCCAAAACTGGTAAATTTGGTTTAATTTCAAAGTTTACATAGTCAGACATTTCTGCTCCTAATTCCACATTCTTAACATTTAATTCTTCTTTTACTATGTCTGAGTAATATTCTGGTAATGTGTTTATAGAAATTAACATTTCTGATAATGGCTGTCTATTTTTAATATTTACAGAATTTCTTGCACTTCTTCCTAATTTTACTATTGTATATGCTAAGTCCATTTCTCGTTCTAGTTGTTTATCAACAGCTTTTTCATTATATTCTGGCCATGTACATAAATGTACACTTTCTGGTGCTGTTTTATCTAAATTTACAACTAAATTCTGATAGATTTCATCTGTCATAAATGGTACAAATGGTGCTGCTATTTTTGATAATTTTACTAGCACTTCATATAATGTTACATATGCACCTATTTTGTCATCTGTTAATTCTTGACTCCAAAATCTTTCTCTGTTTCTACGTACATACCAGTTTGAAAGTTCATCTGTAAAGCTTTCTATTTGAAGAGCTGCACTTGTTATATCATATTTTTCTAATTTTTCGTCTATTTCTTTAATTAATGTATTTAATTTAGAAATTATCCATTTATCCATTATATTTGTAATTTTAAAATCATTGTATTTTAGTGGATTAAATTGGTCTATTTCTGCATATAAAACATAGAATGAATATACATTCCATAATGTACTTAAAAATCCTCTTTGTGTCTCTTGTACATTGTTTAAACCTAGTCTTGTTGGAAGCCATGGTGCTGATACTGTATAGAAGTGCCAACGAGTTGCGTCAGCTCCTACTGTATCTAATAGCATCATTGGGTCTACACCATTACCTTTTGATTTTGACATTTTTTGTCCTTTTTCATCTAATACATGGCCTAAAACTATACAATTTTCAAATGGTGTTCTTCCAAATAAAGCTGTTCCTATAGCTGTTAATGTATAGAACCATCCTCTTGTTTGGTCTATTGCTTCTGATATAAATTGCGCTGGAAAATTTTTGTCAAATAGTTCTTTATTTTCAAATGGATAGTGTAATTGTGCAAATGGCATTGAACCTGAGTCAAACCAACAATCTATAACTTCTTTAGCTCTTGTCATTTTTTTACCACATTTTGGACATTTTAAATGTACATTATCTATATATGGTTTGTGTAATTCTATTGTTTCTGGACAGTCTATTGCTTTTTCTTTTAATTCTGCAACACTTCCTATACATTCTTGATGTCCACAATTTTCATCTTCACATGTCCAAATTGGAAGTGGTGTTCCCCAATATCTATCTCTTGAAATTCCCCAGTCAATTACATTTTCTAAGAATTTTCCAAATCTTCCTGTTCTAATTGTGTCTGGATACCAACTGACTTTGTTGTTGTTATCAACAAGTTCGTCTCTTAGCTTGCTCATTGCAACAAACCAGCTTTCTTTTGGATAATAAAGAAGTGGTGTATCACATCTCCAACAATGTGGATATGAGTGTAAGTGTTTTTCTTTGCTAAATAATTTGTTTTCATTAGCTAACCATCTACATATATCTTCATTACAATCTCTAACAAATCTACCTGCCCATGGTTCTACTTCTGGTACAAATTTTCCTGTTTTGTCTACTAAGTTTACAAATGTTATTCCATTTTGTTTAGCCACAAAACTATCATCTTCTCCATAAGCTGGTGCAATATGAACTATTCCTGTTCCGTCTGTTAATGTTACATAGTCTCCATGAATTACTTCAAAAGCTTTTCCTTCTACTTTAGCAAATGGAATCAATTGCTCATATTTTATTCCTAATATTTCTTTTCCTTCAAATTCTTTGACTATTTCATATGGAGTTTCTCTTAAAACTGCTTCTATTAAATCTTTTGCTAAAATGTAGTTTTCATATACAGGTTCATCATCTGTTCCCACATTTGCTTTTACTTCTGCATATTTATAAGATTTATTAACACATAATGCTAAGTTTGATGGTAATGTCCATGGAGTTGTTGTCCATGCTAAAATATATGTATTTTCTTTTATTGGCTCATTTGATATTTCTTGTCCTGGCTCAACTCTAAATTTAGCAATACATGTTAAATCTTTAACATCTTTATATCCTTGTGCTACTTCATGAGAAGATAAAGCTGTTCCACATCTTGGACAATATGGCATAACTCTATGTCCTTCATACAAAAGTCCTTTTTTCCATAATTCACTTAAAGCCCACCAAACAGATTCAATATAATCATTCTGATATGTTATATATGGATTTTCCATATCAACCCAATATCCAACTTTATTTGTCATTTCTTCCCACATATGAACATATGAAAAAACACTTTCCTTACATTCTTTAACAAATTTTTCTACACCATATTCTTCAATTTGTTGTTTACCAGAAATACCTAATTTCTTTTCAATTTCAAGTTCAACAGGAAGTCCATGTGTATCCCATCCAGCCTTACGAATTACTTGATACCCTTTCATTACCTTATATCTCGGAATTATATCTTTCATAACCCTTGTTTCAATATGACCCACATGTGGCTTTCCATTTGCTGTTGGTGGTCCATCATAAAAAGTAAAATATCTTTTTCCTTTATTCATATCAAAATTTTTCTTAATAATATTTTTCTCTTTCCACCCATTTGCAACTTCTCTTTCCATACCAACAAAGCCATCTTTCAATTCAACCTTTTTATACATAAACATACCTTCCTTTCCCTTCCCCAATGGGGAGCCATTGGTCCCCATTGGGGACAGTCTTTATTTGTATCATCTTTTTTGACTTATTTTGTCGTTTTTTGTTTGTTTTACTTATATTTTAAACTTATTTTTTGTTTTTAGTTTTTTACTTTTAGTTACTATATAAAAATAAGTTTAAGTCTTTTGCTTTATTTTTTTATTTTATCTGGATTTTTACTTTTATTTAAAGTTATTATTTTATTTAAGTTTTTTATTTAATTTAAAGTTTCTATTTTATTTAAAGTTTCTATTTTATTTAAAGTTTTTTGCTACACTTTTAATCTCTTGAAGTTCAAATCTGTATTTTTGTTTTACATTAGGATATTTCTCATGATCTACTTCTGATAAAAACATTTCCTTTGGTCTTATCCATAGTCCTCCATCATCATAGAGTCTTCTATATACCACCATTTCTTGCTCTGTTTCTGAATCTTTTGCAATATCTTCTACTAAATAATAGTCTCCTTTAAAATGTCTATAGATTCCTTTAATTTTAAGTTCTTGCATTTTCAACCCTCCTTTTATCATACTTTTTATAAATTGATTTTTATAGATATAATTTTATATCTTTATCTTCTAAGTTAGCTTTTGCAACTTAAGTTTTGCAATTTAATTTTTGTAGTTCAATTTTTGTAATTTAACTTTTAATCTTAAATTTTGAATTAGTTTTTTTAAGTTTATTTAAAATCATTTTTAAACCAACTGTTTTCGACTTTTTTTGACACAAGATATGGTACATATCTTGACTGTCCCCTATGACACACCTATGACAAAAAAGCTATTTCTGTCCTAATTTATAGGACGAAATAGCTTTTGATTCCGCGGTACCACCTAATTTAATAATGTTTTATTTATTTTATAGCCAGTTTATTAGCTACTTTTTTCATTATTCTCTCTATTTTCTTTAACGCAGATATACGGTCAAACTTACTCTATCTTAATGTTTTGTTATTTTGATGTTTCTGTGTTTTGTTGTTGTATTTCAGTTTGACAACAGTTAGGTGATAACAAATTATTTTTACTTACCAAATTTCCAGCTTCCTTTGGCTCTCTTTAAGCTATTTTATAATTTGTGTTGTCCTTACTTTTGTTTTTATTTTTTAATTTGAACTCTATTATATCACTTTTTTTGTGAATTGCAAGTGTTTTTACATATTTTGAATACTTTTCTCCTAAGTCAAATAAATTTACTTAAAATTTATTCTTGAACTCCTTCTAATGTTTCCATTATTTCATCATATCCTGGTAATATTGCATTCATTAATTGTTTTTCGTCACATTCTACATTCCATTTTCCATTTACTTTTTTCATTGTGATTACTACCTCACTTGTTAATGTTCCAACAGAATCTGAATTATATTGTTCTTCAAAATATTGATATAATTGATTGTTTAATTCTTCTTCTGTCATCCCTCCAAATGCTTGTGAAAAAGCTAAACTGAATGCTTTATTTATGTAATTTCCCATAACAGTTTTTAAGTCTTTATTGCTTATTTTTAAATTTACAACACATTTATTTATATTTGTTTTTGTTGATACTACTTCATAATTTAAATTTTTAAGCATTGCTTTTGTCATTTTTTCTGTTTCCTCTGATTCTTCACTTGATTCATTTTCAGTGTTTTCTTCATCTTCTCCTAGATTAACATATTCTTTTATTTGACTTTCGTCTCCAGTTTTAAGTGCTGTAAACATTTTATCTATTATGTCTAATGCTTTCTTTTCTGTGTTTTTTACAATTATAAAATATGCTCCTACTACAATTATTGCAACTAGTAAAATTATTAATGCGATTTTTAAAAATTTTTTCATTTAAATTTCCCCCTTTAATTTTATTTTATATATAAAAATCTACCAAATATTACATTTATTGTCAAGAATAATGACAGAATTCTTTTACATTTTATATCTGTTTCTACATATACTATTATAAAATTAATTTTAAGGAGCTTTTAATATTATGAATCAAATTCTACAGACTAATTTAAAAAATTTTAAAAATAACAAAAGTCGTACTAAACTACATTATTTTTTAAAAATACAATGTTTTGCTTGCATAATTTTAATTGTTTCTTTATTTATTTACACTGGAATCTCAAAAATTAAATTAGCGAAAGAAGCAAATTTTTCAAAAAAACTTTTAGAAAATTATGATATAACAAGATTATATTCTAATCAAATAGATTCATTATATGTAGATTTATCTAATAGCAATAATATTTCAGGTACAAAAAGTTCTAAAGATTCCTCAATAATCGGTATCATTAATATACCAAAAATCAATATATCTTATCCTGTATTTTCTACTTGTTCAGAAGAATTTCTGAAAATTTCGCCTTGTAGACTTTATGGTCCTAATCCCGGTAAAAATGGTAATTTGTGTATTGCAGGACACAATTATGATAATGGATATTTTTTTAGTAATATTCCTCTTTTAAAAATAGGTGATGAAATAATTTTATCTGATTATACAAAAAGATTATTTTCGTATTTTGTAACTGATATATATGAAGTAAAAAATGATGATTTAACACCAATTTATAATTTCAATGAGAATTCTAAAAATCTGACTCTTATTACTTGTAATAATATAAATAAAAATAGAATCATTGTCCGCGCTTCTATTAGATAACTTTGGAATTTGGCAACTTTAGCGTCGAAGCTTTTTTTGTTGAAGAAGATGACTTTGGGATGGAGAAGGTGACTTTGGGGTCGGAGACAATGATTTCGGGGTCGGAGACAAAAATCATCATATGGTTTTCATATTTTTTATTTATTAAATGTAAAAATGATGATTTTTGTCTCCGACCCCGAAATCATTGTCTCTGACCCCGAAATCACCGACCCCGAAATCATTTTTTATCCTAATTTATTTTCTATTAATTTTGCTATTTCTTGTGCTTTTTTTGTTATATACTCTTGTTCTTCGCCTTCTATCATGACTCTAACAAGTGGTTCTGTTCCAGATGGTCTGATTAATACTCTACCATTCCCTGCAAATTCTTTTTCTAATTTTTCTATTGCTTCTTTTACTTCTACATCTTTGTCATAGTCATATTTTTTATCTGAACTTACTTTTGCATTTACCAAAACTTGTGGATATAATTTTATAATTTGTGTCATTTCTGATGATGTTTTATTTTCTTCTAATATTGCCTGAATTAACATCAATGATGTTAAAATTCCATCTCCTGTAGGATTATAATCTAATAATATAACATGGCCTGATTGTTCTCCACCCAAGTTATATCCCTCTTTTAGCATTTCTTCTAGTACATATCTGTCTCCAACTTTTGTCTGGATTAGTTCTAGTCCATTGTCTCTTGTATATTTATTTAATCCTAAATTACTCATTATTGTTGCTACAACAGTATCCTTTGATAATTTACCTTTTTTGTTTAGATAATTAGATATAATAGCCATTATCATATCTCCGTCAATTTCATTTCCTTTTTCATCAACAGCTAAACATCTATCTCCATCACCATCATAAGCTACTCCTAAACTCAATTTATTCTCAACAACAAATTTTTTCAATCCATCTAAATGAGTAGATCCACAATTATCATTTATATTAATTCCATCTGGTTCATTATTTATTATTTTATACTTAATTCCCAATGCCTTAAATACTTTTTCTGCTACAACCGATGTTGCTCCATTTGCTGTATCAATTCCAACAACAAAATCAGCACGATTTAAATCAGCAATTATATCATCAAAATTCTTTCTGAAGAAATATACATATTCATCTAATAAATCAGCTCTATATTCAGATACACCAATCTTATTACTAACAGCTATTAGTTCATTGATTTTCCCTGAATCCATTACTTCTTCTATTTCTTCTTCTAATGAATCTGGTATTTTCATACCTTTATTACTAAAATATTTTATTCCATTAAATTCATAAGTGTTATGAGATGCTGAAATAACAACACTTGCATCCGCATTTAATTTTCTTGTTAAATAAGCAACTGCTGGAGTTGGAATAACCCCTAATAATTTTACATTTGCTCCATAACTTAAAAATCCAGCTACCATTGCACTTTCTATTAAAGTTCCAGAAATTCTAGTATCCCTTCCTATTAATATTGTTGGAGTATGGTCTGTATGTTTTGACAATACATATGCTCCTGCTTTTGCTACTTTATATACTAATTCCGGAGTAAGCTCTGTATTAGCAATTCTTCTAATCCCATCTGTCCCAAAATATTTTCTCATAATAAAACTTCCTTTCATAATAAAATTAGATACAAAAGAAAAATAAGGAACAAATCCTTTTTTCTTTTCCTTATTTTTTTAAATACATAATCAATTTTTCCTTAAATGTAAGTGCAACTTCATCTGGCTCTTCAACATCAATTTTTTTATTATTTAATGCTAATTTTGGATTTATTGTTGTCAACTCATTTAGTTTTTCTGACCCAATAATTTCTTCAATTTCTGCTAATGCCTGTGGAATATTTTTATAAATTGTTTTTTGTCTATGAACATCACTTCCTAAGAAATGTATCATATTATTTTCAAAAAATTTTCTAACAATTATTTCTGCCTTTTCTCCATATTGGCCTAAAATACTACCATAGTTTGCTTGCATTAATACACCTTTTTCAATTAAATCATTAATCAATTCAGGCTCTTTTTGTACAAACTTATATCTTTCAGGATGTGCTAATATTGGTATTAGTTTATTTTCTTGTAAAGAATATATTGCATTATATAAATTCATTGGCTCAACATTTAATGGCATTTCAAATAATACATAACAAGTATTATTAATTGTTGACGCTTTATTTTCAATTAACAAATTCATCATATTTTCTGATAAATAAATTTCATTTCCTAAATATAAATTTATATCTATACCTTTCGCTTTTAAATTTTCTTTAATTGCATTTACCCATACATCTCTTTCTGGTACATCTGTTTCATAATATCCTTCTATATAATGAGATGTTAATACAATACCTTCAAATCCTACTTCTTTTGCTTCTTTTATTAAATTAAATGTTTCTTCAATATTTCTTGAACCATCATCTATATTTGGTAAGATATGTGAGTGAAAGTCTATCATTGTTGTTTCTCCTCTTTTTCATTTTGTTTTATTTTAAATCTCTTTTTTCTTTATCCAAATAAGAGTTTATTTGATCTAGTATATCATTTGTTTTATTTACAGTAGAATCCATATTATTTTTAACAAAACTTGGTCTTTCTAAATCATCACTACTCTTTTGTTTTTTATCTGAATATAAATTTTTATCAACATTATTACTTGGTCTTTTACGTTCAGTTGTTGCTGTATTCTGGCGAATTATGTTGTTTGTTTTTCTTTTTAATTCTTCTGCTTTACTTCTTGCATCATAGTCTTCTTGTGATTGATGATAATAATATTTTTCATTATATTTTTTTGCAGATATTGGCATTTTGTTAATTACTACACCTGCCAATTTTCCACCTACATTTTGTATATTTTTTACCACTCTATCTAAATTTTCTTTTTTTGTTTCTTTATGAGCTGTAACAATTAATGTACTATCTGCAATTCTTGATAAAATAACAGAGTCTGTTACTAATTCACAAGGTGTTCCATCTATTATAATTATGTCACATACATCCTTTAGGTCTTCTAGTAATTTAAGCATTTGTTCTGACACCAACAATTCAGATGGGTTTGGTGGAATACTACCTGCTGTTATTAATAATAAATTATCTACATCTGTTTTTTGTATATACTTAGAAATATCTATGTCATTTTGATTTGTTTCATCTATTCCAGATAAATAATTAGATAATCCTGGTTTTGGTGATGCTCCAAAAATAGTATATTGTCTACCTTTTCTCATATCTGCATCAATTAAAATAACTCTATTTCCTGCTTGTGCAAATGTTACTGCTAAATTTGAAGATACCCAACTTTTTCCTTCTCCTGGAAATGTTGAAGTAATTAATAATGTTTTTAACTTTTTGCTAGAATTCATAAATTGTATATTTGTTCTTAAAGTTCTAAATACCTCTGATATAGGAGACTTTGGATCTCTTTGTGCTATTAGTTCTTTTCTTATCTTCATTATCTTCTTTTACCTCCTTTTTCATTTGTATCAAATTCATACATTGGTATTGAAGCTAAAACTGGCACTTTAAATAGTTTTTCTACTTCCTCTTCTGTTTTTATTGTTGTATCTAACATATTAACAATTAATACATATGCAATAGAAACTACTATACCAATAAGCATAAAAATTACAACATCTTTAGCATGATTTACATTTGATACTGTTGTTTCTGCTACTGCTTCATCTATTACTACAACATTATTAATTTTATAAATATCTTCTGCAACCTTTTCCTTAAAAACTTTTGCTATTTCATTTGCTATTTTTGTAGCTGCTACTGCACTTTCATTTGTTACTGATATTTTTATTAACTCAGTATCTTTTACAGAACTTACTGAAATACTATTTTTTAATTTTTCATAGTTTTCATCAATTCCCAGATTTTCAATTACTGGTGTTAATATTTTTTTACTTTTTATTAGTTCACTGTATGTAGAAACTAATTTTGAGTTTAATGTAATATCTGCTGTTGTTATTGTGTTTGTTTTTGATGTTTCACTTGAGTTTGCTAATAATAAGCTTGTTGATGATGTATATTCTGGTGTTACAAATCCTATTGTGTAGATAATTCCTAATGCTATAAATATTGCTATTATTAAGATTATTTTAACTTTCTTATTCCAAAATAACATTAGTAATTCTTTTAAATCTAATTCTTCCATTTTTGTTTTCATTCCTTCCTAAGTTTTAAGTAAAGTTTGCTATCATCTGATTTTTCTTTACTTTTCTTACACTTTTACTTTTGTATTATAAATGTAAAGTTATTTTATCATATTGAGTTTTTTCTATCAAGACATTTTATATAAAAAGTTGTTAATTTTTTTATTATTTTTTTTGTTTTTGTTATTGGTGTTCTTCTTTATTAATAAAATAAAAATCTTTAATTTAACCTCAATATGTATATCTTATACATTGAAATAAACTAAAGATTTTATATTGCAGTATTTAACATATTAATTTTATAAATTACTTTTTAAATAACTATTACTTTATATTTGTTATATTATAAAAACATATTATCTTCCTATAGAATAATATTCTATTCCATTTTGTTTCATCTCTTTAACATCATAAATATTTCTTCCATCATAAACTAATGGTGTTTTCATCAATTTTCTATATTCTTCAGGTTTTACTGCTTTAATTTCTCCCCATTCTGTAAAAATAAAACATATATTAGCATCTTTTAATGCTTCTTCTGGAGTTTCTACATAATGTATTTCTGTTGGATATAATTTTTTAAAATTATCTGCTCCAACAGGATCATATGCGTAAATATTGTCTGCTCCACTTTCTATTAATAGTTTAACATTGTCTTTTGATGGTGCTTCTCTTAAGTCATCTGTTCCAGCTTTAAATGTTAATCCCAAAATTGCTACTTTCAAACCTTTAAAAGTTATCATTCTATCAGTTGCTTTTTTAAATAACTTTGTTTTTTGTTCAGTATTAACATCTACAGCTGCTTCAACAGTTTTTAACCTATATCCATGTTGTTTTGCTAAATATTTTAGTGCTTTTGTATCTTTCGGAAAACAACTTCCACCATATCCTATTCCAGCATGTAAAAAACTTGCTCCTATCCTATCATCATATGACATTCCTTTGGCAACAGCTTCTATGTCTGCTCCTACTAATTCACATAAATTTGCTATATCATTCATATAAGATATTTTTAATGCCAAAAAGTCATTTGAAGCATATTTTATCATTTCTGCACTTCTTCTATTTACAGATA